>CAMVOY010000023.1 GCA_947169235.1 uncultured Lachnospiraceae bacterium
TATCCATTTTTACTCCTTTCACCTTACGTGTTTTATGAAATGTATTGCAATAAATAAAAGCTTTTTTTGCATGATATAGGTAGAAAATTTTTACATGAATACATAATATTCTATCACACCCCCCTTCGAAAAGTCAAGGAAAATCGGCGTTTTTTCAGGTTTTTTATACAAAAAATGACATATGTTGACAGGCTTTTTTTGATTTGTTATAATCGTTCAATCAGAGACTATCTTAATAATGCTTTTTTAGATTTTGAGAATTTTGAGTGAAGGTGTAACTAAACCATCCCGTATTGCGGATAACAGGATAGAGGATGACAGGAGATACGACATGAGCGATGAAGAGATCATAAGGTTATTTTTCGACAGAGATCAGCAGGCGATCAAAGAAACCTCTGATCTTTACGGAAGAAAACTGTATTCACTCTCCTTCAAGGTGGTTTATGATTCGGGAACCGCCGAGGAGTGTGTTAATGATACCTATCTTCGGGCTTGGGATAACATCCCACCGGATTCTCCTACGTCACATTTTTATCCGTATCTCGCACGGATAACGCGCTGTTTTTCAATTGACCGTTACAGACGTTTGCACGCTCAGAAGCGCGGCGCAGATATCGTTTACCTGACTGATGAGATCGATTCCTGTCTGATGAGCAATGGATCCGGAGACGGTATCGTTGACCGTCTCGCGTTTTCAGAGTCTATGAATCGGTTTTTGGCGGGATTAAAAAAAGACCAGCGCTGCGTGTTTATGCGCCGCTACTGGTACATGGAAGATATTAAGGATATTGCGAAGTTCTACGGGTATTCCGAGAGCAAAGTAAAGACGTTGCTGATGAGGACTCGCAATCGGCTGCGAGAGCATCTGCTTATGGATGGGATCACGGTATAGCGGCAGGGAATGTACTGCGCGTGAGTACAGGTACTGTCTGCGGAAGGATGCAGCGGATGTACTGCTTGGATAGGAGGTACCACATGAAGGGAATTGATTTTCTGGATGGATTGAGCGATGTAGATATGAAATATGCGATCGAAGCAAATGTGCGACCGGTCAGACGCAGAGTTAAATGGCAGCACTATGCAGCACTGGCGGCCTGCTTTGCTCTGACTGTGTTCTCCGGTGCGCTGCTGATCTTCGGAAGCGGTTCCGATACTTCGTCTACCGGAACAGGCGACGGCCTGGCGAGCACCATCAGTTCCTCGAACAACCTTCTGTGGCTTGCAGCCGGCGCCGGCATCGTCGGGATGATCGTCGCGGTGATACTGATCGCCAAGGCGCCGAAGGAGCCTGCGGAACACACGGATTAGAACGCAATGGAAGAAATACTATCAGAGTAAAAAAGCCCTGCCGAAGCAGAGCTCGTATAGTGAAACTTAGCGAAACTTAAATCATGCCCAATATGGAATATATCTCATGTACCTTCACTTAAACAAAAAAACAGGAATCTGAGTGCGAGCACTCGATTCCTGTTTTTGTTGTTTAATCTCAGTCCGCTTATCGCGCTTACTCAATTATCTTAGCTACACGGCCTGATCCTACGGTACGACCACCCTCGCGGATAGCGAATGTAAGACCCTGATCCATAGCGATCGGATGGATGAGCTCGATTGTCATCTCTACGTTATCACCAGGCATGCACATCTCTGCTGCATTACCATCGTTGTCCTTAAGGTCACTTACGACACCTGTTACGTCAGTTGTACGGAAGTAGAACTGCGGACGATAGTTAGCAAAGAACGGTGTATGACGACCACCCTCCTCTGCAGTCAGGACGTAAACCTGAGCAGTAAACTTTGTATGGCATGTAAGTGTTCCCGGTGCTGCGAGAACCTGTCCACGCTCGATCTCGTTCTTCTGGATACCACGAAGAAGTACACCTGCGTTATCTCCGGCCTGAGCCTCATCAAGCTCTTTGTGGAACATCTCGATACCGGTAACGACAGTCTTCTTTGTCTCCTCTTTGATACCAACGATCTCAACCTCATCGTTAAGATGAAGTGTACCAGCCTCTACACGTCCTGTAGCAACGGTACCACGACCTGTGATTGAGAATACGTCCTCGACAGGCATAACGAAAGGCTTGTCAGTATCACGCTGCGGATCCGGGATGTACTCGTCGATGGTGCTCATGAGCTCCATGATCTTGTCGCCCCACTCACCGTTCGGATCCTCAAGTGCCTTAAGAGCTGAACCCTTGATGATCGGGCATCCCTCGAAACCATACTCCTCAAGCTGCTCAGTAACCTCCATCTCGACAAGCTCGATAAGCTCGTCATCGATGTCAGGGCTGTCACACTTGTTAAGGAATACAACGATCTTCGGCACACCTACCTGACGGGAAAGAAGGATGTGCTCCTTGGTCTGAGCCATAACACCGTCAGTAGCTGCTACTACGAGTACGGCACCGTCCATCTGTGCGGCACCTGTGATCATGTTCTTTACATAGTCGGCATGTCCAGGGCAGTCTACGTGAGCATAGTGACGCTTCTCTGTCTCATACTCTACGTGAGCGGTTGAAATAGTGATTCCACGCTCTCTCTCCTCCGGAGCCTTATCGATATTCTCGAAATCTGTTGCCTCGTTACCTGCTACACGCTCTGAAAGAACCTTTGTGATAGCAGCGGTAAGAGTAGTCTTACCATGGTCTACGTGACCGATGGTACCGATGTTTACATGCGGCTTACTTCTGACATACTTCTCTTTAGCCATTTTTTCATTCCTCCTAGAAAAATATAAATATTGTTTTTTGTTTCCAAAATAAACTGCTATCTCACATTATATGAGATTTCACAATAAATTGCAAGCACTTTTTGTGCTATCAACCATTTTTCTGTGACAGAACCTTCTCCTGTACATTTTTCGGGCACTGCTCATACTTCTCGAAGAACATTGAGTAGTTACCACGACCCTGTGTTGATGAACGAAGCTCTGTCGCATAACCGAACATCTCTGCGAGAGGTACGAATGCGCGTACGATCTTGCCGCCGCCGACATCGTCCATTCCCTCGATCTGTCCACGCTTAGCGTTCAGAGATCCGATGACATCACCCATGTACTCCTCAGGCATTGTCACTTCAACCTTCATGATAGGCTCGAGCAGTACAGGATTACCCTTCTGCATAGCCTCTTTGAAGGCCATTGATCCGGCGATATGGAACGCCATCTCTGATGAGTCGACCTCGTGGTATGAACCGTGGTAGCAGTTAGCATGTACACCGAGTACAGGGAATCCTGCAAGGATACCTGCCTGCATAGCCTCCTGGATACCACCGTCTACTGCCGGGATGTACTCCTTCGGAATAGCACCACCGACTACGGTTGACTCAAACTCATATGTTGTCTCACCGTTCGGATCGATCGGTGTGAACTTCACGCAGCAGTGACCATACTGACCACGACCACCGGACTGCTTTGCGTACTTCTCGTCGACATCCACTTCCTTTGTAAATGTCTCTTTGTAAGCAACCTGCGGTGCTCCGACGTTGGCCTCTACCTTGAACTCTCTGAGCAGACGGTCTACGAGGACTTCCAGATGAAGCTCGCCCATTCCGGCGATGATCGTCTGACCTGTCTCTGCATTTGTATGAGCACGGAATGTAGGATCCTCCTCAGCAAGCTTTGCCAAAGCCTCACCCATCTTACCCTGGTCATTTTTAGTTTTCGGCTCGATAGCGAGCTCGATAACCGGCTCAGGGAACTCCATAGACTCAAGGATAACAGGATGCTGCTCATCACAGATGGTATCACCTGTTGATGTGGTCTTGAAACCTACAGCTGCTGCGATATCTCCTGAGTAAACCTTGTCAAGCTCTGAACGGTTGTTGGCATGCATCTGAAGGATACGTCCAACGCGCTCTTTCTTGCCCTTGGTTGCGTTCAATACGTACGAACCGGAGTTAAGTGTTCCGGAGTATACGCGGAAGAATGCGAGTTTTCCGACAAACGGATCTGCCATGATCTTGAATGCAAGCGCTGAGAACGGCTCCTCATCTGATGAGTGACGTACACATTCGTTTCCATCCATATCAACACCTGTGATATCAGGGATATCTGTCGGTGCCGGCATGAACTCGATGACACCGTCAAGGAGTTTCTGTACACCCTTGTTTTTGTAAGCTGAACCGCAGAATACCGGAACTGCTGTACAAGCGATGGTGCCCTTGCGGAGTGCTGCCTTCATCTCGTCGATAGTCGGCTCCTCACCGCCATCAAGGAACTCAAGGTATTTCATCTCGAGATCCTCATCAAGCTCGGAGATCTTCTCAACGAGGTTGTCATGCCACTCCTGAGCGAGATCCTTGAGATCATCCGGAATAGGTACGATCTCAATATCCTTGCCCTCGTCATCTTTATAATAGTAAGCTTCCATCTCGAACAGGTCGATCAGTCCGATGAAATCATCCTCTTTTCCGATCGGGATCTGAACCGGGATGGCATTTTTGCCCAAACGATCGATGATCGTCTGTACTGAGTAGAAGAAGTCAGCTCCGAGCTTGTCCATCTTGTTGATGAACGCCATACGCGGAACGTTGTAGGTGTCAGCCTGACGCCATACATTCTCTGACTGCGGCTCTACTCCGGCCTTTGCATCAAACACACCGACTGCTCCATCGAGGACGCGAAGTGAACGCTCTACCTCAACGGTGAAATCCACGTGTCCCGGGGTATCGATGATATTGATACGGTGCTCTTCTGCACCTGCCTTCGGTTTGTGGTGATCCTCAAGTGTCCAGTGACAGGTTGTAGCCGCTGAAGTGATCGTGATACCACGCTCCTTCTCCTGCTCCATCCAGTCCATCGTGGATGCTCCGTCATGAGTCTCACCTATTTTGTAGTTGACACCGGTATAGTAGAGGATACGCTCTGTAAGCGTAGTCTTGCCGGCATCGATATGAGCCATGATACCAATGTTTCTGGTACGCTCAAGTGGATACTCTCTTCCAGCCATGACTTTATCCTCCTATTACCATCTGTAGTGAGCAAATGCCTTGTTGGCCTCTGCCATCTTGTGCATGTCTTCTTTTCTCTTCACGGCTGCGCCTGTGTTGTTGGCTGCATCCATGATCTCTCCTGCCAGTCTTTCTTTCATCGTCTTCTCGCCTCTGGCTCTTGAAAACGTGGTCAACCAGCGAAGAGCCAGCGCCTGTCTACGATCCGGACGAACCTCGATCGGTACCTGATAGGTAGAACCACCGATTCGTCTTGCCTTAACCTCGAGCTCCGGCATAACATTTTTAAGCGCCTCATCAAATACTTCGAGTGCGTCTTTACCGGTCTTGTCAGCAACCTCCTCGAATGCTCCGTAAACGATCTTCTGGGCTACGCCCTTCTTGCCGTCGAGCATGATGTTGTTGATCAGCTTGGTTACGACTTTGTTGTTGTAGACGGGATCTGCCAAAACGTCTCTTTTCTGAATATGTCCTTTACGTGGCACGTTACTTCCCTCCTTAATAATAGTATTAGATCATAGGTACTCGCACCAGATTTTTCTTTCAACCTTCTTTAATAATATAAAAACGTGAAAACTAATCCGGTACTTTTACTTCTCTCATTACTTTGCTGCCTTTGGTCTCTTGGCACCGTACTTTGAACGGGCCTGCTTACGGTCAGCAACACCGGCTGTGTCGAGTGTTCCGCGGATGATGTGGTATCTGGTACCCGGAAGGTCCTTGACACGTCCGCCACGGATCATGACTACGCTATGCTCCTGAAGGTTGTGTCCCTCACCAGGAATGTAGCTTGTCACCTCGATGCCGTTGGAAAGACGCACTCTGGCGATCTTGCGGAGTGCTGAATTCGGTTTCTTCGGTGTAGCTGTACGTACTACGGTACATACACCACGCTTCTGCGGTGAGCTGGCCTTTACAGGCTTTTTCTTCAATGAGTTGAAGGTCGACTGCAGAGCCGGAGAGTTCGATTTCTTTGCAACCGATTTTCTTCCCTGCTTTACGAGCTGATTAAAAGTTGGCATTAGTTTCACCTCCTATTCATAGATATTTCGTCGTTTTTTACGCGTCATACACAAAGAAACGCCTAAAACACGCGCTCTACCATTGTAACGCATGTTTTAGGCATTGTCAACAGGTTTTTTTATTATTTTTACAGAATGAGTTTTATCGGATTGAAGTGAAGGAGCCATGTAAGTGCGGGGCTTTCCTTGACATATGTCGTGACATTTTTGCACCATGCTATGTCCGTAAAAGAGCTGATGACCAGAAGCGCCACCCACACGGACAGGACTCCGAAGATCAGTCCGACTACCGCACCGCCGAGGCGATTGATAGTGCGCAGCACCGGGATATGATCCACGATGTGAAGGATCTTTGCTATCACGGTGAGCACTACGACAGCAAGGACAAGAGCCGAGAGCACCGCCACTCCCTCTCTGAGTCCGGGTTCCAGCGGCATAACCGCATAGATGAGCGGTGTCAGGATCACTGTGAGAGCTATCATCGCGATAAGTCTGATCAGCCCGTAGAGCTTCAGTAACAGGCCTCTCCTCCAGCCATCGACCGTACAGATGATAATGATGATCAGAACAATTGCTTCTATTATAAATACCGGTGCCATATCAATCCCCTTTTTATTATCTTGCTTTCATACGTATTCGTTTGATGGTCTGGTGATCCACCACGATATACTCTATCGAACGCCCTCCCGGAAAAACTCCCGAAAGCTCAACATCAAAATCACATGTAAACTTCGGCGTCCCGTTTATCCTCATGATATCCACGTGATGAGAGGAGTTGAAATAGAGTTCCTCCCCGTAGATATTGAAATCCGTATATTCGTAGGTTATCGGACACGTAAGGACCGTCTTTCCGTTCAAGTCATAAACGTTCAGCTCTTTGTTCTTTTGAGAGCCGTCTGTAGTGACCACCCCTATATACTTATCACTCTGCGCGATGCTCACTATCTGATTCTCGTAGCTTTGCGTTAACTCCGCCTTCGGTTCCTTCATTCCGGCGTAGACGTCGAAACCTTTTTCACGGTATATCACCACGTGATCATTGTCGATAAAGCTTATACCTGCCACCATCTCGGTGTCATATTCCTTACCGCCGACCAGAAGATTTTTATCCTGACCCACGTCTGAAAAATTGTAGAAGTTCACTTTCCACTTGGCCTCGTTGCCATCCACCGTCATATATGATGCCACGAGCGATGTTCCATCCGGCGAGATATCGAAATCAAGAGGGTAGCCTTCCTCACTGACATTCGACGGTATCTCGATGAGAAGCTTGTTCGTATTTGCTGATGGGTTGTAAATCTTTAACGTGTTTGAATCCGTGTCCTGCTCGAGCACGGCCGCAACACCCTGAGCTGATACCTTAGCCCGGACTATGGGATAGGTAGTCTCCATCCCGACGCCCTCATCTTTTCCATTATATATATGGAAAGAATTACCTCCGACATCTGCGGCGATGACCTGCTCTCCACATCTGTCCACCTGAGCCTGCTTCATCTCAAAACCACCATTCCAAAGCGTTTTCCCTTTGGTATCGATAAGAGATATTCCACTTTGCGAGAATTTTAGAAGATTTTTCTGAAAATATTGATATGTTACGTTATTAGAATCACTTCTCGCCGTCTCGGAAACGACCTGATATTTTGTATAACATCTGTTATTATAAAAATACGAAAAAACAAGCAATCCTCCGATACCGAAAAAAATGATCGCGATAACGATCACCCATAGGAGTATTTTTTTTCGTTTTTCATCCAATGTAGGCAAAACTCTTCTCCTTCATTTACAGATCCGTCCGTCCCTCGAGCGCGCGGAAAAGTGTCATCTCATCCACATACTCGAGCGCTCCTCCCACCGGAACGCCGCTCGCTATGCGGGTCACGCGAATACCCGCCTGCTTAACATATTTGCTTATCCACAGTGCAGTAGCCTCTCCCTCCACGGTCGAGTTGGTAGCCACGATAACCTCTTCAACATCCTCTCTGGCCAGTCTCTGCAAGAGTTCTTTCAGCTTCAGGTTCTCCGGCTGCACTCCTACCATGGGATTGACCGCACCGTGAAGTACATGATAGACACCATCGTATTGTCCTGTTTTTTCGTATGCAACGAGATCCGCAGGCTCCTCAACCACCATTATCAGCTTATGATTGCGTTTTTCATTGGCACAAACAGAACATATCTCTCCATCGGACAGATTGAAGCACTCCTTACACAGCCTGGTCTTCTGCTTGGCAGTAAGGATCGTCTGCGCGAGTCTGTTCACCCTGTCCTCAGGCATATTGAGGATATGAAACGCGAGCCTTCCGGCCGACTTCGGGCCGATACCCGGAAGGGCCGCCATCTCCTCGATCAGACTATTGATGGAATCACTGTAATAGTTCATCAGAACGGAAATCCTCCCAGATTCATACCGCCGGTCAAAGCCTCCATGGACTTTGTGCTGTCATCATCGATCTTTCTCGTAACCTCGTTTACCGCTGCCACGATCAGATCCTCGAGCATCTCAATATCATCAGGATCCACGACTTCCTCGGAGAGTTTGACCTCGAGCAGTTCTCTGGCACCTGACATCTTTACCGTCACTGCTCCGCCTCCGACACTGGCCTCGTACTCCTTTTCTTCCATCTCTTTCTGACTTTCCTGCATCTGACGCTGCATTTTCTGCGCCTGCTTCATCAGGTTGTTCATATTTCCGGGCATGCCTCCGCCGCCCGGGAATCCTCCGCCTCTTCTGGCCATTTTTATTCCTCCACTTCTATGGGTATATTTTTGATTATATCTCTCAGGTCAGTGACCGCCACACGGTCTCTGGCATTTGAAAGATCCTTTATCACTATGTTTACATGCTTTCCGCTTACCTCTTCGATGATATTTTCCAGGGTTTCAAGGTGCTCTTTTGAGCTTTTGTAATAGTTTATGTTTATCGGATATTTCAAACCCAGTACGAGACTCCCGGCGTCATCTACCGAAAGCACGACATCCTTCAGCGTTGCCAGCATATGACCTTTACTGTCTGCCATGATCGCCTGTTCAACGTGCTTCCACTGAGTCACGATCTCCTTTACCTCATCAGGTACGGCTTCAGGTCTGATCTTCTTCACCTGCACAGGCTGAGTGGGTACGCCCTGCGCCACATCTCCCGCTCCCGCCGGCAAACCCGGTGCCGCTACCTGATAGACCCCTGCTTCGAGCTTGTCCCTCATAAGCTCGAGGTCCCTCTCCATACCTTTCATCCTGTCGATCAGAGAATCATAGTCTCTTTCCATCTGAGGACGGCAAAGTCTGATCAATGCTATCTCAAACTCCACTCTTCTGTTCGAGGTGTGACGCATATCAGCCACAAGTCTGCTCATCACATGTATGTAGCGGATTATCTGCTCCTCCTCGAGTTTTTCGGCATAGCCTCTGAGTATGCTTATATTTTCATCTGACAGGTCTACGAGTTGTTCGACATCTTTTGCAGCCTTTATGATCATGAGGTTTCTGAGATACCAGACATATTCCTTTGCAAACTGGGTGAGCTCCCTGCCCGTAGCCACCAGCTCATCCACAGTCTTGATAACCCTATCGACCTCGCCGTCGATGAGAGCCTGTGTCATCGTGTGATAAATGGTCTGATCCACACTGCCCACGACATCAAGGACTTTATCGAAGGTAAGCTCTTCCTTAAAATAGAAGGAGATACACTCCTCCAAAAGACTCAGTGCATCTCTGAGCGCCCCATCCGCGACTCTGGCGATGTAGTTTAATGCTCTGTCCTCCGCTACTACTCCTTCTTTATCCAGGAGCTCACGAAGCCTCGCCGTGATAGTCTCTACGGGTATGCGCTTGAAATCATACCTCTGGCACCTGGACTGTATGGTCGCTATGACCTTCTGCGGATCCGTGGTCGCCAGAATGAAACTCAGGTACTCCGGTGGTTCCTCGAGAGTTTTTAAAAGAGCGTTGAAAGCGTTTTCCGTCAGCATGTGAACCTCGTCTATGATATAGACCTTGCGTCCACCATCGATAGGCGCATAGTTCACCTCATCCACGATCTGTCTGACGTCAGCGACACCATTGTTCGAAGCACCGTCGATCTCTACCACATTCATGGAGGATCCGTCCTCGATGGATCTGCACCTCGGACACTCTCCACACGGACCGTTCTCTGTCAGATTCTCGCAGTTCATCGCTTTCGCAAGAATCTTGGCCACGGTCGTCTTTCCGGTACCTCTGGTCCCACAGAACAGATACGCGTGACCTATACGACCCGAAGAAAGCTGATTCTTCAGAGTCGTCACGATCGCGTCCTGGCCCTTTACATCGGAAAAATCCTTCGGCCTGTATTTCCTGTATAATGCCTGATATGCCATACTTTACTTAATCTCCGAATGAGATTCCCAGACTCTTTGTCTGGCGTATTATCTCTGAATCCGGCTCAACCATCTTAAGTTTGCCTGCTACCTCTTCAAGAGGAACCGGCACGATGTTATCACCATCAAATCCTACCATGTAACCGAACTGACCCTTCATGATCAGATCAGCTGCTGCAGCTCCGAGTCTCGATGAGATCACACGGTCATACGCGCACGGGCTTCCGCCTCTCTGAGTATGACCCGGCACTGTGATACGTATCTCCTGGCCGGTGCGTTCTTCGATCTGAGCACCTATCTTGTATGATACACTCGGATACGGATTGTCCTTCAAAAGATTCTTTCTCTCTTTCTTTGTCAGAGCCGCATCCTCCTTAGATATCGCTCCCTCTGCCACGGCAAGGATGGAAAACCTCTTGCCGGCCTTGGTACGCTTCTCGATAGCTCCTACTACTTTATCTATATCGTATGGGATCTCCGGGATCAGGATAACATCCGCACCGCCTGCGATACCGGCATACAGTGTCATCCAACCTACCTTGTGTCCCATAACCTCCACGATAAACACCCGTCCATGTGAAAAAGCCGTCGTATGGATGCAGTCTATCGCATTCGTCGCAACCTCTATCGCAGAGTGAAAACCAAATGTCAGATCCGTTCCCCATATATCATTATCGATAGTCTTCGGCAGGCCTACGACATTCAGCCCCTCTTCACGAAGCATGTTCGCACTTTTTTGAGTTCCGTTCCCTCCGAGGATCACGAGACAGTCAAGCTTAAGCTTGTTGTAGGTATCTACCATGGCTTTTACTTTGTCCATACCGTTTTCATCAGGCTTGCGCATATTTTTGAACGGCTGCCTTGATGAGCCCAGAATAGTACCACCCTCAGTGAGAATCCCCGAAAAGTCGGATGGTGACATTTCTTTGTAGTTTCCGTACATCAGTCCCTTGTATCCTTCAAGGATACCGATGATCTGTGTTTTAGGATCAGCGTTATAAAGCGCCTTTGCCACACCGCGCATCGTCGCATTCAACGCCTGACAGTCTCCACCACTCGTCAAAAAAGCTACTCTCTTCATAATCCTGCCTCCTATTCGTTGCTAAGCCCATAGCTAAGAGTAATTATACCACAGTTAACATCATCACGCAAGGGTATTTACATATTAAGGAAACTGTTCAATACTCTTTTTCAGGGCCTTGCAAACGCCGGTGCGTAGGCGCCGTATCGTGGTGTCATGCACTGTTGCGTTCGGAACCGGCGAAAGCGTGCCCCGAAAAAAGTGTTGACAGTTTCTTATACATATGCTAAAATAGCCTTCCGTGATGTAATTTCCTTGCTCTTCACACAGATGAAGGGCCAGAGACCAAAAGGAGGTGCGAACAGCTATGAAAAAGTATGAATTAGCTCTGGTTGTTAGTGCTAAAGTTGAAGATGAAGTGCGCGTAGCTACGGTCGAGAAGGCCAAAGAAGCTATCACATCAGTAGGCGGACAGATCACAAACGTCGATGAGTGGGGCAAAAAGCAGCTTGCGTATGAGATCCAGAAGATGAACGAGGGATTCTACTACTTCATCCAGTTCGATGCAGAGACCGATATTCCGGCTCAGCTCGAGCAGAGACTTCGCATTATGGACAACGTGCTGAGATACCTGGTTGTCAAAGCAGAAGAGGACTAAGCCGTCCGTAGTGAGACGTTTCCGTGTACTGACATCGGAGCGTAACATCAATTGAAAAGGAGGCTTACCATGAATAAAGTAATCCTGATGGGTAATCTTACCCGCGACCCTGAGATAAGCTATTCTCAGAGTTCAAATCTTGCGATCGCACGTTTTTCGATCGCAGTAAACCGTCGTTTTGCAAGAGACGGTGAAGATAACACAGATTTTTTCAACTGCACGGCTTTCGGTAAGACAGCAGAGTTTGTGGAGAAATACTTCCACAAAGGATCACGGATGCTGCTTTCAGGTCGTGTTGAGAACGATAACTATACAAACAAAAACGGGGAGAAGGTTTACAGCGTACGTGTCATCGCTGAGGACATCGAGTTTGCAGAGCGCAAGTCAGCAGATGCCTCATCATCATACGTAGCTCCGAGCGGTTCAGGCGACAATCCGATGCCGGCACCGCCAAGTCCGGACAACGCTGACAATGATGACTTCGTTCAGATTGACAGCACCGTCAAGGGCGACATCCCGTTTTTCAACAATGACTGAACCGGGAGGTTTTGACTATGGCATTTCAGAAAGAGAAGGGTGGCGCAGACAATCGTCGTCGCGCACCTCGTAGAAGAAAAAAGGTTTGTGCATTCTGCGCAGACAAAGAGTTTAAGTATGTTGATTACAAAGACACAGCAAAACTGAAGAGATTCCTCTCAGAGAGAGGCAAGATCCTTCCTCGCCGTGTCACAGGCACATGTGCAAAGCATCAGAGAGCGCTCACATCCGCTGTAAAGAGGGCTCGTCATGTGGCACTGATGCCATACGTGATCGATTAAGCGTGAGGCTAAGCATAATAATAAAGGCCATGGAATGCTCGCATTCCCATGGCCTTTTTATTATGCTTAGGTGAACCAAACGGACAACGAGGATTCCGAAGGAATCCGAGTCTGTCTGTTTGGCCTCACGCGTCTTCTTTAGGTGCTTCACGCGTCGTCTGTCTGGTTTGGCCTCACGCGTCGTCTTTATGCACCTTATGCAATGGCAGATAATCCATCAACATCTGCTTCAGATCGGACTGCCTGATCGGCTTTGTAAGATAATCCGTAAAGCCTTCTCTCAAATAGTTCTCCTTCGCTCCGGCTACCACATTTGCCGTAAGCATGATAACCGGCGTCTCCTCGTTCGGATCATCCAGTCTTTCACGCATATGATGAAGGGTCTCGATACCATCCATCTCAGGCATACGGTGATCTAAGAATATCAGGTCATACCCCGTATTCTTCGTCATATCGAGACACTCCTGACCACCCGTCGCAGTCTCAATGTTTATCTCGGTATCCTTGAGAAGATTTTTGATTACCTTTAAGTTCGTCTCCACGTCGTCAACTACAAGGATCCTCGCATCCGGCGCGGTAAAGTTGGTCGCAGAGTGCAGTATCACCTCATCCGCACCCGTAGCATGCGGTATGAACTCGCCCATGCCCTTTTCCGATACGATCTTCTGAGGGAACTCGATAAAGAACTCCGAACCCTCTCCGTACACGCTCTTTACCCAGATACGACCACCCATCAGCTCGACAAGCTGCTTGGATATGACCAGACCAAGTCCTGTTCCTTCGACGTTTCTGTTTCGCTTTTCATCGACACGCTGGAATGAATGGAACAGCTTTTCCTGATCCTCCGGCTTTATTCCTATACCGGTGTCCGCTACCGAAATACGGATAAGCGCGGTCTCTATACTCGTTTTTCTCCAATGGAGCCTGATGGTTATCGAGCCTTCATTGGTGTATTTTACCGAATTAGTCAGCAGGTTCGTTATGATCTGTCTGATACGCGTCTCATCACCGAAAAGCTGCTCAGGGCAGGCCGGATCAGCCTCAACCTTAAGCTCTACATTGCGCTCCTCAGCTCTTTTTGCGATAAGATTGTAACTGTCGGTCAGCAAAAATGCCGTCCAGTACTTCACCGGCTGCAGATCTACTTTTCCGGACTCTATCTTTGAGAAGTCCAAAATGTCATTGATCAAACCGAGAAGAGTCTTGCTGGCTCCCTTGATATCGGATGCGTAAGTCTTTATCGACTCCTCGCCGGACTCCTTCAGTACCATCTCATTGAGACCTATTATGGCATTCAGCGGAGTACGAATCTCATGCGACATGTTTGCAAGAAACTCTTCTTGAAGTTTGTTCGCCTGGATCGCTTCCAAACGTTCATTTTCAGTTTTTGCCGCAACCTTGACAAGTCTTATGACCGCCATGCTCATCATAAACAAAAATCCCAAGCACAGCGACGTCGCTCCGAATCTGATAGGTCTCAGCAGATAGATAACAACCTGGGCGACACCGCCCACAACCAATCCTATCAGTCCAATAGCCACATGAATATATGACTCGATCCGTTTCTTTTTTATGTCTATTATCGTGGTAGCCGCAAAGCACACACAACACAGCATGAGTACGACAAACACTCCCATCAGGGATTCATGCATATCAACAATATTAAACACCTGTAGCGTACAGCATAAGACCGTAGTTACAACAGACACCGCTGACGCGATCCTGTACAAAAGACGATAACGTTCTTCCTGAACCTCATTCATATAAATGATGAACGGGAGCGGCAGCAACATCAGCGAGTAGAATGACAGGTCACCGAACACGGAAACATTCCGCCAGATTATCTGTCTGAATGGCGACTGCGAAAGTACCCAGATCCCGGCGAGAAGCTCTCCCCATCCGAGATAGATAAGATCTCCGTTTTTGCCGCTTTCTTTGTACGATATCCTGATCACGATACCGAGCACGACGCATATGATAGCAAACAGTATCAGAAGGACACCCATGCAGAGTTCGAGGCCAAACAGCGAAAACAGCTTTATCCATATGCCGGCCTGACTTCCGTAGTACATATTTTTGATCATACCGGAATACGCAGAGTCAGTCTTGTATTTGATGGTCAGAGTCTTGCCCTCATCTTCCGGAGCAAACTTTGCAAATACGTAATATGATGTGCTTGATTTACCGAAGAGCCTTTTATGCTCGCTGGAATAAGATGCCCTAAGCTCTTCACCGACATATATCTTTACATCCTGTCGTGACGACTTGACGCACAGATATCCTGCCCTGGCCAGCTTGTCCGGTACTTTGGTCTCTATGACAAAGGTCTCTCCCTTTTCGCCCGAGAGTTTCCCCGGGATATCAACGGGAATCTTCGTCCCGTCCTCGAGAACCTGACTCCACTGCGGAGTGAACTCCTCGCAGGCATATCCCACGGTATCAGTGTCCGTCGGAAGAGTCAACTCTGCCGCACACACAACAACCAGACCGATCAGCATGAATACGGCCAATGCGATCTTGACCAGAAGCAGCTTCGGTTTTGTTTTTACTTTATTTTCGGCGTTTTCGTTTGTTTCCCTCATTATCCGTCCTTATGATAGGTTCAGTTTAAAGGTATCTCGTGAATCCATCCCTCAGGCGCCTCGATATGTCCCATCTGAATGCCTGTGAGTGTATCGTAAAGCTTCTTTGTGATCGGACCCATCTCCTCCATGCCACTCGGGAAGCAGATCTCATTTCCATGGTCATTTATCTTGCCGACAGGAGAGATAACCGCTGCAGTTCCGCAGAGACCACACTCTGCAAACTCTTTTACCTCTTCAAACGGAACCACACGTGTTTCAGCCTTAAGTCCTAAGTATTTTTCAGCTACATACATAAGCGAACGTCTGGTGATAGACGGCAGAATACTGTCTGACTTCGGAGTTACGACTGTATTATCCTTCGTTACGAAAAGGAAGTTAGCCCCACCGGTCTCCTCTACATTCGTACGTGTCGCTGCGTCAAGATACATGTTTTCGTCGAAGCCTTTTTCATGGGCATCTACGATCGCATGCAGACTCATGGCATAATTAAGACCGGCCTTTATATGTCCCGTTCCATGCGGTGCCGCACGGTCAAAATCACTTACGCGGATAGTTATCGGCTTCGCGCCACCCTTGAAGTACGGACCTACCGGGGTACAAAACAGACGGAACTGATACTCATCAGACGGCTTAACTCCGATAACCGGACCACTTGCGAACATATACGGACGCAGATAAAGAGTCGCGCCCGATCCATACGGCGGCACATAGTCAGCGTTTGCTGCAACGACCTTGTTCACCGCGTCAATAAATCTGTCTGCCGGGAAAGGCGGCATCTCAAGTCTCTTTGTCGTATCGATCATACGCTCGGCATTCAGATCAGGACGGAATGTGACGATACGTCCGTCCTCCGTTGTATACGCCTTCAAACCCTCAAAACAACTCTGGGAATACTGAAGTACTCCGGCACACTCACTCATCGTGACCGTATCATCCTCAGTCATCATACCTTCATCCCACTTGCCATCCTTGAAGTTTGACACGTAACGGGCTCTGGTCTTCCGGTATCCAAATCCGAGATTGTGCCAATCGATATTCTGCTTCTCCATAGTGATTCCTTCTTTCTTTTTTAGATTTAGAAAAACAATTACCTATAATATACATCATTTCTTCAAAAAATACAAGGATAAGTTGAAAGATGCGTGATTCTGTGATATGATAGGGTCATATTGAAGTTAACAAGGAGACTATAAATACATGAAAAAGTTTCTGCACGTCATGCTCGTATTGCTCGGATGTGCCGCCATGGCATGTGGAGGATACCTGCTCGCAGTCCATAAAATGACTGAAAACGTAGAGCCTCCGGCACCACCCGTCGCCGCCGACACTCCTGTCGTGACCGGTCCTGCCGTAAGCGGTCCTTCGGTTGGTCCCGTATCAGACGAAGATGAGGATCCTAACGCAGATCCCGATATCACCGACATTACCTTCGCAGCATGCGGAGATAATCTGATCAACTCCTACATTTACAATCAGGCAAAGGCTCGCGGAAAGAATGGCAAATATGACTTTTCCTTCTGCTACGATAAAGTAAAAGACTTTTTCATGAATACGGATCTGAACTGGATCAACCAGGAAACCCTGGTAACGGATACCATCAAGCCAAGCACCTTCCCGAGGTTCTCATCTCCGGGCGATGTTGCGCGTGCTCTGTACGATGACAATTTCAGAGTATTCTCATTGGCTAACAACCACTCATATGACCAGAAAGACGAAGGTCTCTCCGAGACCGTGAAATTCTGGAAATCCATGCCTGATGACGTGGTCACCTCAGGTATATCAGGAGTGAAAAACGATAGTTATAAGAAGATTTCTATAAAAACTGTAAATGATGTAAAATTCGCATTTTTATCCTATACCTACGGAACAAATGGCATGTCTGTCTCGGGTAGCTCGAAATATCGCGTTATTTATCTGAATCAGACAGACACTATCAAAAAGCAAATTAAGCTCGCCAGGAAAAAGGCGGATGTCGTCATCGTCAGCTGCCACTGGGGCGATGAGGACAGACACTATGTGACGGATTCACAAAGATCCATGGCCAAAAAACTTGCCAAATGGGGCGCCGATCTCATCATCGGGACACATCCACACGTGGTACAGACTGCCGAATGGATCAAGACAGGCGGCAGGAAGACCTTCTGCGTCTACTCTCTGGGAAACTTCATCTCCGGTCAGTCCAAGGCAGATAACCTTATAGGAACCGTACTGTCTCTGACCTTCCGGTCCGAGGAGGACATGCTCAATGACACACGCACGGTATCCATCGTTGAACCGAAACTGATACCTACAGTCACGGACTACAAGAGCGGATATCAGGACATATGTGTATACTGGCTCAAAGATTACAAAAAAAAGCAGGCCGACTCCCATGGAGTAAGATCAGTAGGCGGCTCGCAATTTGGTTATGATTACATATACGATGTGCTCAAAAACAACGTAAAGAATAAGTTCTTAGATCTTCCTAAAAAGAAAAAATAAGGCGCTAAGTCCACAACTTAAGCGCCTTATCATTTTACTCTTTTCCATCCCAACAGTAGGTACACAGTTTCTCCGGAGGGATCCCGACTGACTCCAACAGATCGTCAAGTCTGTTGTATCGTAACGATGTGAAGTTCAATTCTTTTCTGATCTCCTCTACCATCTGATCATATTTTTCAGAGTTCGGATCCGTATACTGCTTGAGTATCTCATCGGGTACATCCGTCGTCCCCTCAAGCTTTGCTATCACTCTTCTGGTGATCAGATCCATCTCCGAACGTGATCTGGAGAAGTTCAGATATTTGCACCCATATACGAGAGGCGGGCAGGCAGGTCTGATATGAACCTCCTTTGCACCACTCTCATACAGAAACTCGGTGGTCTCACGAAGCTGTGTGCCTCGTACGATCGAATCATCAATGAGCAGAAGACTCTTGCCCTCGATCAGATCGTGAACCGGCAGAAGTTTCATCTTTGCTATCTGGTCACGTTTGCTTTGTATGGTCGGCATGAATGACCTCGGCCATGTCGGAGTATATTTGATAAACGGTCTCGAGAACGGAATCCCCGACTCATTCGAATATCCGACAGCATGCGCGGTACCCGAATCCGGTACTCCCGCTACGATATCCGGCTTAACCGTATCTCTCTTTGCGAGACAGGCTCCACAGCGATATCTCATCTCCTCGACGCTTATACCCTCGTACGAGCTCGAAGGATATCCGTAGTACACCCATAAAAATGTACAGATCTTCATCTCCTCGCCCGGAGCAACCAAAGTTCTCACTCCGTCCGGCTCGATAACATCTATCTCACCGGGTCCTATTATCTTCAGATCTCTGTATCCGAGATTCCTATATGCAAAATCCTCAAACGTTATACAATATGCATCCTCTTTTTCACCGAGGAACGCAGGTGTACGACCGTACTTGTCACGTCCGATAAATATCCCCTTCGGTGTCATCACCATGAGCGTCAGTGATCCATCGATCAGATCAAGAGCGTATTTGATACCATCTATCAGGTTTTCCTTTTGATTGATGATGGCAGCGACCAACTCCGTTGCATTTATCTCACCGCCGCTCATCTCCAGGAAATGAAGCGAGGTATTATTAAAAATCTTCTCGACGAGCTCGTCAACATTGTTTATCTTGCTGACGGTGGTGATCGCATAGGTTCCGTGATGTGATCTGACGATCAATGGCTGCGGCTCATAATCCGATATACAGCCTATGCCCATGAAACCGTTCATGTCATGCATGTCTTTGTCAAACTTCGTACGGAACGGTGCATTTTCTATGTTGTGGATCGCACGGTCAAATCCATCCTCTCCGTATACGACCATTCCTCCTCGTCTGGTTCCCAGATGAGAATGATAATCCGTACCGAAAAACAGATCAAAGGTACAATCCGACTTTCTCTTTTTCTCGACTACCCCGAAAAATCCTCCCATTTTTCCCTCCATTTCAAACTCAAATTACAGCATACTAATAATAACACCTATCCGGCCCGTCCGCAAGATTTTTTTCAAGTTTTTTGACATATACATAAAAATCGTATATAATAGGATAAGCTGTTAATCGGAGTTAGGGGAGGAGACGCGATCACGTTTCCACACCCGGATTGGAATGGTGCAAAACATGAATGTTGTCGGTATCATAGCCGAGTACAATCCTTTTCACTCGGGACATGCGTATCAGATAAGACGTGCCAGGGAAATGGCCGAAGCCGACTACGTAGTAGTCATACTCAGCGGCGATTTTGTCCAGCGGGGCGAGCCGGCTATTTTTGACAAATACTCCCGTACCCAGGACGCTCTGGAGGGAGGCGCGGATCTGGTATTCGAGCTACCTGTGCGTTACTCTTTGTCTTCCGCGGGAGACTTCGCCTACGGAGGGATAAAGGCACTCACGGAGCTTGGTTTTGTGACTCACGTATGCTTCGGAAGCGAACAGGGTGATATAGACAGCTTTCTGAAGGTAGCCGAGACTCTGGACCGAGAGGACAAATCAAGGACTGAATTTCAGACCATCCTTGAGGAGAGACTTCGCGAGGGACTGTCATATCCCGATGCCAGAGCCAGAGCGCTGATAAACGTCATCGGTGATACGGATATAGACGAGCCTTTCTTTTCCATGCCGAACAACATCCTCGGTATAGAATACTGTCTTGCTCTGTTAAAGATGAAAAGTCCGCTCATCCCCATGACCCTTTTGAGAGAGGGACAGGACTACCGCGATGCGACCAATCCTTCATTGAAACGTTATCCTTCATCTACGGCGATAAGGGCAGGTATCCATTCCAGCAACACACCTCACCTGATGCTCGATGATTTCTCCGATCTGATCTGCTACTCACTCAGAAACATGATCAGAAAAGAAGGGAATCTCAAAAATCATCATCAGACCATAGATTCGGCGAAGGATCTTTCATTGGATATATTCGGTCGGATCAAAAATGAACTCGATGCATTTACATGCACATCAGATCTTATCTCAAAGATAAAGACAAAGGCATTCACGGAGAGCAGATTAAAACGTTGTCTGCTTCAGTCCTGCCTGGGCCTCACCGAGACAGACACCTCGATGCCTTACCTGCATCTGCTGGGACTCAACACAAAAGCAGGCCACCTGCTTCGCGAGCTCAGAGGCGCCGGTATAGATGAGCCCGGAATATACGAAGACGACGATACTCTTCACATAGTCACCCGCCTGGCGGCCGACCTTCCGAGACTATCCGAGAATGCGAGACGTCTCTACGAAGAAGACCTTTTTGCGGCGGATGTATACAGATTTGTTTTCCAGAGGAAGTATCGCGTCACACTTCCGAATGAATACCAACAGGCGCCTGTGGTAGTCGATCGTGACAATACAGCCTACGACGCATTTTAATAGACACTAAAAAGGAGTACGCGTAAGCGCATAGAACGATGGAACGAAAAAGCGGAGTTTTGATGCCTGTATCCAGCCTCCCCTCCAAATACGGGATCGGCTGTTTTGATCAGGCTGCATATGATTTTATAGATTGTCTCGAGAAAGCAGGACAGTCTTTTTGGCAGGTTCTACCTATGGGTCCGACCGGCTTTGGAGACTCTCCGTATCAGTCATTCTCCACCTTTGCGGGAAACCCTTACTTTATTTCTCTGTCTGAGCTTATTAAGGACGGCTTTCTCACAAGAAAGGACTGTGAGGACAGTTCTGAAGGTATGGGGCACCAGTTCATCCGCTATGATCTCATCTACAAAAAACGCTTTGATCTTTTGAAAAAAGCATTTTCCGCCAGCTCAATAGAGACTGACCCGAACTACAACGCTTTTGTCGGGGAGAACTCCGACTGGCTTCCCGATTACGCTCTTTTTATGGCTATCAAGGACAGTCTCGGCGGTATCAGTTATCTGCAATGGGATGATGATATCAGAAACCGTGACCCCGAAGCCATGGTCACATATCGTAACAAACTGATGAACGAGGTAATGTTCTATCAGTTTTTGCAATACGAGTTTTTCAAACAATGGAAATCCATCAAAACATATGCAAATGAACACGGCATACAGATCATCGGAGACATCCCGATCTATGTTGCCTTGGACAGCTCGGATACATGGGCTCATCCGGAACTTTTTGATTTCGATGAAAACGGATTACCGAATCGTGTTGCAGGCTGTCCTCCGGACGCTTTTTGTGCTGACGGACAGCTGTGGGGCAACCCTCTCTACAAATGGGACACTCACCGTGAAACCGGATACGAATGGTGGATTGGCAGGATCCGTCACGTATACGAATGGTATGATATCGTCAGGATCGATCACTTCAGAGGCTTTGACGAGTACTACGCCGTACCTTACGGCGAAAAGACCGCCCGTAACGGCGAATGGCTGTCGGGTCCGGGACTCGATCTGTTCAGAGCGGCCAAACGTGAGTTGGGTGATTTTAAAGTTATCGCGGAGGATCTGGGCTTTTTGACGGATTCCGTAAGGAGCATGCTCTCAGACTCCGGATTCCCGGGAATGAAGGTGCTTCAGTTTGCTTTCGATACCAGAGAGGACAGCGACTATCTGCCTCACAACTACGAGAGAAACTCCGTGGTCTACACAGGGACACATGATAACGAGACCACCTACAGCTGGTGGAAATCTCTTTCTGCTGCGGACAAAAATGTCGCCCTGCGCTACATCGGTGCGACCAGATTCACTTCACGAAAAAAACTCACCTGGCGACTGATTGAGCTCGCCGAGATGAGCGTTTCCGATCTTTGTATTATTCCGATGCAGGATTTCCTTTGCCTTGGCAGCAATGCGCGCATCAACACTCCATCCACTATCGGGACGAACTGGATGTGGCGCATGAAAAAGGACTCCTTCACTGACAAGCTTGCAGCCAGGATATATGCGATGACCCGTCTGTACGGAAGGCTTTAGGACAACAGCGACTCGCTGACATCCACATCATATCTGCTTGCCCATTCTTCATAGGACTTCTGAAAGGCTTCCGTCTGCCTATCGGTGACAACACTGTTTCTGTACTCAGTGTTGATCTCTTCATTTGGTTTTTCCACGACCATCGCTATGTAGAATCCGTCCTGCTCCTCGATCACGGGAGACACGACGAAGCTTTTCAATGCAGTCACCTGCATCCAAAGGTTTTTCCTGCCATCAAGTGAACCTATGATGGTCTCGACCTCATCAAGATCGCTCTCCTGTCTGGCATACGCATAGAAACTCTTATTCGAAGAGGCTATCTTCTGCTGAAGCTTCTCCATACTCTGTCTGACTTTCTCCTTGTCGTCACCGGCCTTTTTAAAAAGAAGCAGGACTCTGTACGCTGTACTCTCACCCACTCCGCCTATAACATCCGATGCTCCGGTTGTCACATTGTACACCTTCTCCGCGAGACGGTTTTCCTCAAATATCGTTATCATCTGCTGTGTGGTGATCATGGCGTCCTGTTTAGTCTTTTCATCGAGGCTTTCGCAGAGCTTTTGAGCATTGTAGTCAGCGTCTTCTTTTTCATCTGCCTCTAAAGAAATACCCAGCACCTCCGCCTGCTTGCAGATCACCTTGACCTGGATGATCATCCTGAGAACATCCTCTATGGCCTCCTGGCCGATAGTCTTGTCACTTGATGAACTCTGCTTCCATACCTGATCGCCGAGGAGCTCGTCGTACTGATTCTGCATGAAGTAGTAGTACATTTTGTACTCGGCGTAGGTTACCGGAGTCTGTCCTACGGCGATGACGGTTGAGTTCTCACTCATGGTTCCGTCCTCAACCTTGACAGCCTTCTCATGTTCCTGATCCGAATCCTCTTTTTCAGCCTGATCCTCTTTCGCAGTCTGATCGGTGTTCTGCTTTTCATCAGCACCGCATCCGACTATGTTCGTGACCATAAAAAGTAACATAAGGACAGAAATAAATGTTCTAATCTTCCTTTTTGTACTCATCATAATGTCATATTCCTCTCTTTTTCCATTCTATTCTTCCACTAATTGTTCTAACTGTTCCAGAATCCAGTCTGCCTCAGTGAGCGCATCCTTATCCTTCCTGCAATGAAAATACGGATCCAGTCTGACCTCCTTACCCTGTCTCATCACTGTACGTTCAGGTTCAAACAAAAGCTTTCCCTTTGCATTTTTGATCAGAGCAGGTATCTTCATCGGATCGAGCTTTGCCTCGGGATAGAGAACTGCCTTAAGCTCATCTCCGTCCTCCTCCAGACTTGTCACAAAAACCTTATGAGCTCTCGCCTTGATAAGAACGATCCTTATGAGGTTTTCGACACTCTTCGGGATCTCTCCGAATCGATCCGCAAGTTCCTCCTTCATATCGGTGGCCTCTGCATCTGTCTCGACCTCCGCTATGCGTTTATATACATCCAACTTTTGGAACTCATTCTTAATATACCCTACCGGAATGAATGCGTCAACCTTTATCTCAACAGTTGTCTCATACTCCTCTACCGGAAGTGATTCTCCTTTCAGCCTTCTGACGGCCTTTTCAAGCATTTTGCAGTACATGTCATAGCCCACGGCAGCCATGTGGCCATGCTGTCCGGTGCCCAAAAGATTCCCGGCTCCTCTGAGCTCCAGATCCCTCATGGAGATACGAAATCCCGAACCGAGCTCGGTGAACTCTCTGATGGCAGCAAGTCTTTTTTCAGCCACTTCCTTTAGCAGCTTATCTCTACGATACATCAAAAATGCATAGGCACCTCTGCCACTCCTGCCGACTCTGCCTCGCAGCTGATACAACTGTGACAGTCCGAGTCTGTCCGCATCCTCGACTATGATCGTATTTACATTCGGTATATCCAGACCGCTCTCCACTATCGTGGTCGCGACCAGAACATCGATATCTCCCTCGATAAACCGATACATGGTATCCTCGAGCTCTCTCTCCGTCATCTGTCCGTGCGCGTATCCCACCGTAGCCTCAGGCACGAGCTTTTGAATGCTGCCTGTGATGTATTCGATATTATTCACACGATTGTATATATAATACACCTGTCCGCCACGACCGATCTCTCTGATGATCGCCTCACGGACTATCTCATCGCTCCTCTCCATGACGAAGGTCTGGATCGGCATACGATCCTCCGGCGGCTCAGCCAATACACTCATATCCCTTATCCCCACCAGACTCATATGCAAAGTCCTGGGTATCGGGGTCGCACTCAGCGTCAACACATCCACGGTATCTTTCAAAAGCTTCAGCTTTTCCTTGTGCTTTACTCCGAAACGCTGTTCCTCATCTATCACAAGAAGTCCGAGATTTTTGAACTCAACGCTTTTTCCAAGAATCTTGTGCGTTCCGATCACCACATCGACCGTTCCCTTTTTCAGACCGGCTATGGTAGCTCTCTGCTCTGCGGGAGTTTTCAGCCTGCACAGTAGTTCTACGTTTACTCCGAACTTCTTCATCCTCTCCAAAAATGTCGAGTAGTGCTGGCTCGCAAGTATGGTGGTCGGCACTAAAACAGCAACCTGCTTCGAATCCATTACCGCCTTAAAGGCTGCTCTTATAGCGATCTCCGTCTTTCCATAGCCGACATCTCCGCAGATCAGACGATCCATGATGCGGTCACTCTCCATGTCGGATTTTACATCCTCGATAGCGCGAAGCTGATCCTCCGTTTCCTCATACGGGAACATCTCCTCGAACTCCCGCTGCCAGACGGTATCCGCCTCGAATGCGTGACCTCTGTTTTCCCGGCGTTTTGCATATAACTCCACCAGCTCCTCGGCGATCTCCTCGACCGCCTTTTTGACTCTGGACTTCGTTTTTTTCCATTCATTCGTCCCGAGCTTGTTTATCTTGGGCGGCTTTGCATCCGCGCCGGCGTATTTTTGCAAAAGCTCCAAAGATGTCGCGGGCACATAAAGCGTGCTGCCTGCGGCATACGACACCTTCAGATAATCCTTTATCACCTGACCGGTCTCTATCTTTTCTATCCCCTGATATATCCCGAGCCCGTGCGCCTCGTGTACCACATAGTCTCCGACCTTCAGATCATTGAAGGTGTGAATAGACGCCCCGTCGTATTTTTTCTTTCTCTTTTTACGCCGTCTCGCGCCGAATATATCACTCTCCGAGAGAACGACGAATCTCTGATCCGGATACTCGAATCCTCTTCTGAGATTCCCCTTTGATACCATCACCTCACCGGGCAGAAGCTCATGACTCATGCTACCGTCATAAAATGAGATGATGTCATAATCGGCGAGATTGTCTACAAGCCTTTTGCCTCTGGTCTCCGATGCTGACAGTATGAGCACACGGTATTTGCCCTTGACATATCTCTTGAGATCGGATGTCAACATGGAAAAATCGCCGTTGTATGCGCTTCCTCCCTGGATATGAAGTCTATAGATATGCTTGACATCAAAAACTTTTTCCGTGTGATCGAGCGCCGACATAAGAATGGTTTTGTATCTTTTCAGCCTTGCGAGTACATCCTTCGCCGTATACAGGATCTCCGCCTGCTTCGGCAGGATGTAACCCTGCTCCAGCCTCATCTTCATAGCTTCAACAAACTCAGTCTCAACAGCCTTTGCTTTTTCCTTCACTCTGGTTGGCTCGTCAATATAAACAACGGTATCCAGATCACAAAAATAATCAAAAAATGACACCGGCTCCTCGATCGAAAAATAACGGATATAACTCTCGAGATTCACCATCCCGTGATAAGCCTCATATGCATCCAGAAATGACTCTATCGTTTGGGACAGTCTCGTAGCTGCTTCTTCTTTTTTTTCTTTTTTGAATGCATCAACTCTCTTTTTGCACTCACTGCGTATCCTTTGCAATCCCTCCTCGGAAACATCGGCGGAAAGCATCATCTCTGATGCCGGCGTAATATGAACACTTTCGTGATCCTCTATCGACCTCTGACTCTCGACATCCATACTTTTGATACTGTCGATCTCATCATCCCACAGATCGATTCGGTATGCCGTCTCTTCCGTCTCAGGGTAGATATCGAGGATCCCACCTCTGATGCAAAACTCTCCTTCACCCTCTACCTGTCCGACATTCTCGTAGCCCATCTCGACCAGAGCATCAGACAGTTTTGTCAGATCGATCCGGTCTGCCTTTTTTAAAACTATCTCGTGCTTTTTATAATACGTATAAGGCAGGCACGCATCCATCCCTCCGTCTATCGTAGTTACGATGGTCGTGGGCGTACCCGTCTGCAGCCTGCGGATCACTGCAAGTCTCTCTCTGGTGATAGCCTGTCCATGAACATCCGCACTGAAAAATATCAAGTCCTTCGCGGGATAATACATAACCTCGCGATCATACATGCGCAGATCCTCCATAAGCTCGCGGGCACGGATCTCGTCGTGGGTGATCACGAGGCGATAATCGCTCTTTTTCATAAGAGCGGCGATGAGTTGTGACTTTTGCGTATCTGAACAGCCGGTCATCGCGACCGGTGTATCTGCTTTCGCAATAGCGTTTTCGCAGCTAGTGAAGTCCTCTATTTCCCGTAGTGGTGCAAGTATAGTTTCCATTATATTCCCATCCGGGAGGAGCGCTATTGTTTGACAATCATTTTGACTCGCACATAAAAAGTGCTCTCAAAATGATTGCAAACGCCGCTCCTCCCTGTTTATACTACTGCAGAAGTTATAAGCGCTCGCTGCGGAGTAACAGTTTATCGAGGTGCCTTTATCCGGCACCGAGAAAACTGTTACGGCCAAGCGCGAGCGCTATTGCACTGTTACTCCGTTAACAGCGTTCATGGCTTTGTCTATTGATTCGGTCAGATAGGCGGTTACTGCCTTATCACACAGATCAAAGATGTCGCGGAACTTGGCGTCGTCTTCTTTTGAAAACCGTCCAAGGACGTGGTGAACGAGATCGCCTCCGGTGCGGTCGCCGACGCCGATACGAAGGCGGGCAAACTTCTCGCTTCCGAGATGAGCGATGATGCTCTTCAGTCCGTTGTGACCGCCGGCACTACCCTTCGCTCTGACACGGATGGTGCCGACATCAAGATTTATATCATCACATATTATCAGTATGTCGTCATCTTCTATCTTATAATAATCTTTTAGTGCACGTACGCTTTTTCCGCTCTCATTCATATAGGTTTGAGGCTGTACTAAAAGGACGGTCTTGCCCTCGATATTACCTTTACCCGTGAGAGCAAAACCTTCCTTATTTTTTAATCTGATATCATATTTATCACAGAGATAAGTAATCATATCAAATCCGATATTATGTCTGGTCGCGGCATACTTTGTGCCGGGGTTGCCAAGCCCCACTATCATAAACATTATTAATAAGTTCCCTTCGTAAAATGATAAACTACCCGGTCAGTCTCCATCTCTGACCGGGTAGTAATAATGCATTACTATGCCTCTTCTGTAGTCGTGCCACCATCATCCACAGGAGCGCGCGCCTGTTCCTCCTTGTAAACTTCCAGGATTGTTTTCTCCAGGCAACTTCTCATCTCACTGTTGATCGGATGCGCAATGTCCCGATATTCACCATCCGGTGTCTTTTTACTGGGCATGGCTATAAACAAACCCTTTTCGCCCTCTATTACTTTGATGTCGTGAACTACAAAACAATCGTCAAAAGTTACAGATACGACTGCTTTCATTTTGGATTCTTTTGTAACCATTCGAATCCTGGTATCTGTTATCTGCATACTGTCCCCTTCCTTGATCAACCATTACAGTA
Source organism: uncultured Lachnospiraceae bacterium (assembly GCA_947169235.1). Taxonomy (GTDB): domain Bacteria; phylum Bacillota; class Clostridia; order Lachnospirales; family Lachnospiraceae; genus Eubacterium_F. The sequence goes on from CAMVOY010000023.1 coordinate 28,074, forward strand.
CGTAGCGATCGTTTTTCTCCAGGATAATGTTGATGTTGTCCGGAGTGCCTGTATAGTTGGCGTTTGCGCTAATAGTGTCATGGCTCTCAACTATGCAATTTTCAATGTAGGCATTGTCCCCAATATACACATCATTAAGAATGATGGAATTGCGGATCACTGAATTGTTTCCTACATAGACCTCCTTAAACAGCAGGGAGTTCGATACCTCTCCGTTAATGATACAACCACTGGCAATCAAGCTGTTCTTCACGTTTGATCCGGCGTTAAACTTCGCCGGCGGAAGGTCGTCGATCTTCGACATTACTGCCGGGTATTCATTGAAGAAGTAACGACGAATATCCTTGTCTAAGAAGTCCATATTCGTCTTGTAGTAGGAATCCACTGTTGTAATGTTGCTCCAGTAGGAATCCATCGGGTATGAGTATATTTTTTTCAATCCCTTATAGCGGATAAATATATCCTTCACCAAATCAAATCCGTCTTCCGCTCCCGCGCGCTCGATCATCTCGATCAGCTGGCGGCGACGTACAACATAAATACCCGTGGATACCAGAGTCTTGGATGTCACCAGAGGCTTTTCCTCAAACTCGGTGATCATCCCACTCGGATCAACCGAAACAACACCGAAGCGGCTGGGATCATCCACTTCGCCCAAGTCCTTTGTTACAATGGTGATGTCCGCGTTCTTTTCAATATGATACTCCAAAAGCTTGTTCATATTCATCTTGTACACGCAGTCACCGTTCGCGATGATCACATAGGGCTCATGAGAGGTTTTCAAAAAGTCCACGTTCTGTGCGATCGCGTCCGCTGTACCTCTGTACCAATAATTATTTCCCTGTGTCTGCGTCGGTGTGAAGACAAAAAGTCCTCCCTGCTTACGACCGAAGTCCCACCACTTGGACGAATTCAAGTGCTCAGTAAGCGACTTCGAGTTGTACTGTGTGATCACGGCCACCTTGTTAATATGCGAGTTCGACATGCTGCTCAAAGCAAAGTCGATACTACGGTACGCTCCTGCAATGGGTAGCGCCGCAGCTGCTCTGTTTCTCGTAAGCTCTTTCATTCGGCTGGAGTTACCTCCCGCCAGGATAATACCTATCGCTCTCATAACATGTCACCTGCCTTTATCATAGTCTCGCCCCCGGCCAAAACGTTTCCGGGATAATCCTCTGCTGTAGTCTTTCCTGATATAGCAGTATTCTTGCCGATCGAAATACCATCCGGAATGATAGTATTCTCACCGACAGTGACAAGATCGAAAGCATAGACATCCGGTTTGAGCTTGTTTGTCACGCCTTCCTCGCCTGCGCCTAAGACGCAATTCGCTCCGATCGAGGTGTTCTCCGACACGATAGCCCGGTCAAGTACCGTTCCCTTGCCAATAACTACGGAATTCATAATGATGGAATCCCGTACTATGGCTCCTTCTTCTATTATCACGTCGGAACCTATCACGGAGTTGTGTACCTCACCGTAAATCTCGCAACCATCACCTATGATCGCGCGATCTATCACGGCATCTTCCGCAACAAACTGTGGTCTGAGCCACTCATTGCGGGTGTAGATCTTCCAGAATTCTTCATAAAGATTGAATACCGGAATCAGGTCGATAAGTTCCATGTTGGACTCCCAATAAGAACCCAACGTACCTACATCCTTCCAATAGCCGTTGAACTCATATGAAAAGATGCGGTCTCCCCTATCCTTACAATATGGAAGGATATGCTTACCAAAGTCACACCCGGGCTGATCCTTCAAACGGATCAATGCCTCCTTCAGTACCGGCCAGGAGAAGATATAGATACCCATCGAAATCAGGTTGCTTCGAGGGTGCTCCGGCTTCTCTTCGAACTCAAGTACACGATGCGTGTCATCTGTGATACATACGCCGAAACGACTCGCCTCCTCAATGGGTACAGGAATAGTAGCCATTGTGACGTCAGCATTGTTCGCCTTGTGGAAATCAAGCATCACCTGATAATCCATCTTGTAGATGTGATCGCCGCCAAGTATCAGAACATATTCAGGATTGTAATACTCCATGTAATTCAAGTTCTGAAAGATTGCGTTCGCTGTACCCGTATACCATTCGCTGTTCTGACTCTTCTCATATGGCGGCAGGATCGACACACCACCTACGTTTCGATCCAGGTCCCACGGAATACCGATTCCGATGTGAGTATTCAGCTTCAATGGTTGATACTGTGTCAGCACGCCCACCGTATCAACTCCCGAGTTGATACAGTTACTCAGCGGGAAATCGATGATACGATATTTCCCTCCAAAAGCAACAGCAGGCTTTGCCACATTCGCAGTCAGGACACCGAGTCTGGAGCCCTGTCCGCCAGCCAAAAGCATGGCTATCATTTCTTTTTTTATCATCTGATCACCCCTGTTGTAAAATAGTGACTTTATTATAACACATATTTTTACAAATGTGAATATTTTTTACAAAATTTTTTTTTGTTTTTTTTCATTTTTGTGAAAAATGCACAAATAAAATACGGGCTTGTTTTTTTTGTCAAGACTTGATAAAATAATTCATATATATATGGAGTCTCCGAAACATACGGAGCACACCATATTGTAAACGGAGGAAATAAAAATGTATACAATCGATTTCAAAAAAGCAGGCGAGTCCTCTCATCCCCTGCACATCCACTTTATCGGTATCGGTGGTATCAGCATGAGCGGCTTCGCCGAGTTGCTCCACTCGATGGGTTTTGTCATCACCGGTTCCGACCGTGCAAAAAGCTCCATCACCGAGCATCTCGAGAGTCTCGGAATGACCATAGCATATGAGCAGGTAGCTGCAAACATCACCGATGATATCGATGCTGTCGTATACACCGCTGCCATCCATCCTGACAATCCCGAATACGCCGAGTGCGTAAAAAGAGGTCTGCCGATGATGGAGAGAGCGGAGCTGATCGGACAGGTCATGAAGAATTACCAAACCGCCGTAGCCATAGCCGGCACTCATGGCAAGACGACCACAACCTCCATAGCTTCTCATATGTTCTTATCCGCAGGTCTCGATCCTACCATCTCGGTCGGAGGAATACTTCCGGTCATAGGAGGCAATATCAGGATCGGACACTCTCCGAACTTCATTACTGAAGCGTGCGAGTACACAAACAGCTTTTTGAAATTTTTCCCGACCATAGGGATCATACTTAATATAGAAGAAGATCATATGGATTTCTTCAAGGACATCGATGATATCCGTAATTCTTTCAAACGATTCGCGGCACTGATCCCCGAGGACGGAACCCTGATCATCTGTGCTGACATCGATAACTACGAAGAGATCACAAAGGATACCAACTGTAAGATAATATCCTTCTCCGCAACGAAGTCTGCCGACTACACAGCAAAGGATATCAGCTATGACGACCATGGCAATCCGACCTTCACTGCCGTAACGCCTGCCGGCGAGGCCGGACCGTATGCGCTGAAGGTACCGGGACTCCACAACGTCGGAAATACTCTGGCATGCATAGCTCTCGCTGATGCCATAGGTATAAATGGTGATGCGGTATCCGCCGCCCTCTCGGAGTTTAAAGGTACGGAGAGACGGTTCGAGTACAAGGGTACCACCCACGGCTTTACCATCATCGATGACTACGCTCACCACCCGACAGAGATCAGAGCTACCTTGGAATCCGCAAAGAGATACCCCCACGAAAGGTTATGGGTCGCTTTCCAGCCGCACACATACACCCGAACAAAAGCGTTTTTGCCTGAGTTTGCAGATGCTCTGTCTGCAGCCGACCATGTGATCCTCGCAGATATCTACGCTGCGCGCGAAGCAGACCCCGGTGATATCTCTTCAAAAGACATCGCCGACCTCATAAATAGCCGCGGAGGAAAAGCAACGTATTTAGGCGGTTTTGAGGAAATCAAAAAATTTATTTTAAAAAATTTACTAGCCGGTGATTTGTTGATAACTATGGGCGCCGGAAACATAGTAGATATAGGAGAGGACCTTTTGGCTCAGTGACTTATGCACATTATCCACCACCTTATGCACTTTTTCATCCGCAATCAGGTGGTGGATAATTTTTTGATCTTTTTTACTGTTCATAACTTTAATTCATATTATACTTGATGAGAATTCCCATTTTAAGGCACTTTCGGGATATTTTTCTACATAAATAGTCTGAGCGAAATCAGGTTGTCCACATTATGCACATTATCCACAACCGTTTTCTACATAAAAAGAGCACACCCCGGGGGGTTTGCAACCTCTTTCACTTTGTGTTATGATATGTGCAAATCGTTTTTATGAGGAGTGTGGATCCAAGAATGGGTTTTATGATCACCACTGACGGCACGCCGGGCAGCACCCAGGTGCCGAATGAGATATTGTTACATTATATATTGAGAGCAAATGGCGAGAACGTCAAGATCTATCTGTACCTGCTCATGGCAAGCCAGAATCCGGGACTCACGGGTCAGGTTTCCGTTGAGACCTTAGCTGACAGACTCGATCTTACAGAACGCGATATCGTCAGATCTTTGCACTATTGGGAACGCGAAGGGCTCCTGACCCTGCTGACGGACGGCGATCACATCGTCGGTATCTCCCTTCACAATCCCGATATGGTACAGGCTGCTCCCGACACTACGCACACCTTTATCGAAACAGGTGCGCCTCATCTTCGTGTGCTTAACACGGAGCGTGATGCCAACGAGTACGAGGTACCGAAAGAACAGGCGACAAATGTGCCTGAACGTATCGAGTATACCCCGATGCAGATAGAGGCTCTGAGCAAGGATGTCGAGATGCAGCGAACTCTCTCACATATCGAGCAGGCTCTCGGTGCGCCTATCAGTCCGGCGCACATGCAGCTTGTCATGTATCTGATATGTGATCTCAGCTTTTCCGGAGATCTCATCTGCTATCTCTATGATCTGGCATCAGAGCGCAAAAAAACAAATACACGTTATATCGAAACCATCGCGATAAACTGGGCTGCAAAAGGAATACAGACTGTAGTTGACGCGAGAGCTGAGGCCTCTGACTTCGCCGGAAAGTATCGTCCGGTATCTCATGCGCTCGGCATCCACAGAGATTTTGCGCCTGCAGAAAAAGAGATCATTGATTCGTGGGATGCCTATGGTTTCTCTGATGAGATCATCACCGAGGCTTGCAAAAAAACCGTGATCCAGTCCGGCGATACAAACTTAAACTACGTATCAAAAATACTTGCCGGCTGGCATGAAAAAAATGTACACACACTTGATGACATCGCCCGCATAGACGAGGCATATCATAAATCCAGAAAAACGCGTTCTGCTTTAGCACAGAAAAAACGTTTGAATAACAACGCGTTCCAGAACTTCAAAGGCCGCGATTATACTGACGAAGATTATGAAGATATGGAACTTCAATTTCTTCAAAAGAGAAAGGGAACACCATGAACCTCACGAACAGTCAATATGACCGTCTGATGGCCCGATATTCCGAGCGCAGACAGCGTGCTTCGGCAGGGCTCGATGAAAGACGTATCAAGGTATACGCAGACATACCTGAGTTACGCGAGCTGGAGGCCAGGGCGCGTCACCTTTCATATGAATACGTAAAAAACCATGCAAAGAACACTGCTCTTTCCTCAAAAGAATTTGAGGAGAGGATGGAAGGCCTGAAGTCGGAACGCCTGATGCTGTTAAAGTCACATGGATTCGACGAGGACTATCTCGAGCCTAAATATGTGTGTCCCGACTGCAAGGATACCGGCTACATAGGCAATGAGAAATGCCACTGTCTGAAGAAGCAGGCTATAGAGTTATTCTACTCTCAGTCAGGTCTGAGTGACGTGATCAAAGAGGAATCTTTTGATAAGTTTGATCTTTCTCTTTACCCGGAGGATATGACTGATCCTCTGACCGGGATGACCTCCCGCGCGATCATGAAGGATGTATATGATTCCTGCATGTGTTTTGTAAAGACCTTTGACGATGAGTTTGACAATCTCCTTCTCTACGGAGACACCGGCATCGGCAAGACATTTTTATCACACTGCATTGCGGGCGAACTCCTCGCTGAAGGACACTCCGTTTTGTACCTGGATGCGATAAGATTTTTTGAGATACTGGAAGCAAGACAGTTTGACAAAGAATTAAACTATCAGGAAAAAAGCTCGATGTTTTCTTATCTTACCGAATGCGAGCTGCTGATAGTCGATGACCTCGGGACCGAGCTTACGAACAGCTTTACGACAGTTCAGCTCTATCATGTTATCGAGAGACGACTGATGAACCGCCTGCAAACGATCATCACCACAAACCTGTCGATACAGGATATGAACGAGATATATTCTGAGAGGATCTTTTCCAGGATCGCAAAGAACTATCAGATGCTCAGACTGATCGGTGACGATATACGCCTGAAAAAATTATAGGCGCGATCGTTTGCGATAGATACAGATAACACTATATCAGATGGGAGAAAAAAATGCCAACACAAAAAGAACTAAACAAGAGTATTCCTTACGGAGACCTGGCGATCATTCCTTTGGAAAGCAGCCGCGCTATCGGTGAAAAAGTAGACAGATACATTTCCGATTGGCGTCGTGAGGCTGCCATGGATCCGACTCAGCAGATTCACTTCACAAACTACAAAAAGAATTCTTATATCATCGATGCCAAATGTCCGAGATTCGGATCAGGCGAAGCAAAGGGAATCATAAATGAGTCTGTCAGAGGAAAGGATATATTCCTTCTTGTCGATGTTTGTAACCACAGCCTTTCATACAAGGTATGCGGTCAGATAAATCACATGTCACCCGATGATCACTATCAGGATCTGAAGCGTATGATCTCCGCGATAGGAGGAAAAGCGAGAAGACTTTCGGTCATCATGCCATTTTTATACGAGGGAAGACAGCACAGAAGAACTACGAGAGAGTCTCTCGACTGCGCATTCGCTCTGCAGGAGCTCGTGAGCATGGGTGTTGAGAACATCATAACATTTGACGCTCATGACCCGAGAGTGCAGAACGCGATCCCGCTTAACAGTTTCGAGACGGTTCAGCCTACATATCAGTTTATCAAGGCTTTGCTCGCAAACGTAGAAGATATAAAAATGGATGCCGATCACATGATGATCATCTCACCTGACGAGGGTGCCATGGGACGTGCGATCTACTTTGGAAACGTCATCGGAGTCGATGTGGGAACATTCTACAAAAGAAGAGATTACACAAAGATAGTTGACGGCCGAAATCCGATAGTGGCTCATGAGTTCCTCGGCTCGTCGGTAGAAGGTAAGGATGTCGTGGTGATCGACGATATGATCTCCTCCGGAGAGAGTATGATAGACGTTGCCACAGAGCTCAAGCGTCGCAAGGCCGGCAGAATATTTGTTGCTTCTACCTTTGGTCTTTTCACCAATGGAATGAAGGTGTTTGACGAGGCTTATGAAAAAGGGCTTATCGATCGCGTTATGACCACGAACCTGGTATATCAGGATCCGGAAGTTCTCAAACGCGAATACTATATCAATGTAGATATGAGCAAATATATCGCATTGCTCATCGATACGCTCAACCATGACTACTCCATCTCAGAGTACCTGGATCCGACGGATCGTATCGAACGTGCCCTCAAGAAATACGGGCAGAAATGATCAGCTTATCAGAGTGGGTTATTTTTACAATCTTAAAAATAATACCTCTTTTGATAACATACCTTCACAAGGAACTCCATCACGTAAGTGATGGAGTTCCTGTCGTTTAGACGCTTTGCGTCTAAACTCCACGGATTTAAAGCTCCACGGATTTAAAAAACGTCTAAGCTCCCTCACTATAGCTTTACGAATCTAAATACTGTGGAGTTCCTGTCGCTTATATGCTTCGCATATAAGCTCCACGGATTTAAAGCTCCACGGCTTTTTTATCCATCTGTCGGGTCGGTGTCTACATCACCGCCGCCGCC
>CAMVOY010000024.1 GCA_947169235.1 uncultured Lachnospiraceae bacterium
ACGACCTCCGCCGTGACAGGGCGGCGCTCTAACCAACTGAGCCACTAGGCCAAAATGGACCCTCGGGGACTCGAACCCCGGACCGTCCGGTTATGAGCCGGATGCTCTAACCAACTGAGCTAAAGGTCCGAAGAAACACGTTATTTTCGGTTTTTAAAAGACAAAAACCGGAAAATAACGAGGAACATAGTTCCTCTGTGTTTCTGAACATTTGCTTCGCAAATGTTCTCGCGGTTGTTGGCCGTGTTCTGGAATACAGAACACAGAAAACTACGAGGGACGATGTCCCTCTGCGTTTCTGAACATTTGCTTCGCAAATGTCCGAGCATGACCCCAACGGGATTTGAACCCGTGTTACCGCCGTGAAAGGGCGGTGTCTTAACCGCTTGACCATGGGGCCTAAGAAATTGTCGGGAACTGCGTTAGTTCCCAACGACCCGGATGGGAGTCGAACCCACGACCTCCGCCGTGACAGGGCGGCGCTCTAACCAACTGAGCCACCGGGCCAAAGTGCGATTCCAAGAAACGCACTAAGATATAATAGCATAAATCTTTCCCAAATGCAAGGAAAACTTTTAATATGATAAGATAGATTCTTTTAATCGAGTCGGCGGAAACTATTATTCCAGTCCGATGCCCCGATCCTGCGGGAACTTTTACTTCAATTCGACGGCTCGAACCGGTGGAAGCAGACCTCGTTCATACCAAATTCGAATTTCTTTCCATTTAGTCGGAATTCTCTTTTCGTCCGTTTTGGTGGAAACAAACCCCGTTCATACAAAATCCTGTTTTTTGATCAAAAAGTCGGAATTTTTCGTCGCTTGTTCATCTCATAAATTTTCGTGACGGATGACGCGAGTCAAATTCTAGAATTCTTTTCCGACTTTTTCTTTCGTTTTTACCAAAAAGTCGGAATGGCCTCTGTTTCCGCATTTTCGGGATTTGCTTCGTTTCCGACTTTTCCATACGTTTTTACCCAAAAGTCGGAACGACCTCTGCTTCCGCGCGCCGGTCGGGGTCGACCTCTGCTTCCGAGCTGGTGAGGCCGGCCAATTCCAGGAGAAGAACAGTTTTGCAGGATTCTCTCGGACCGAGGAGCAGCATTGACCTGTCACGACTCCCGGGAATACTCGAAAAGCTGTCGTTGAACAGAGCCAGCATATCATCCCGTCCAACCAGATTTCTGGGACGATTACCAAAAGATGGAACAAATATAGTATCCTGCATGAAAAATAGCCTCTTATTTCGTTTTTATCTATCTTGTTTCTTTTTATCTATTTTATTTCTTTTTATCTATTTTATTCTATTTATTCATTTATATCAAGTGGGAACAGCCGCCAATTCCAGCAATAAAAGCTTGCAAATACGTGGGTTTGTGCTATACTTAGAAAAAAAGACGAGGAGGGCAAAAACATGCCATTTATCGATTCAAAGATTTCAGTGAACGTTTCACAGGAGAAAAAAGACGCTATCAAGGCTAAGTTCGGCCAGGCGATCAGCGTTCTCGGAAAGGGCGAGAGCTTCCTGATGGTCGGATTCGACGACAACTACGATCTGTATTTCGGCGGAGACAAGGTTGAAAAAGGCGCATATGTCGCTGTCAGCCTTTTTGGAAAGGCATCACCGGATGCTTACTCCAAGATGAGCGGTGAAATCTGCCGCATCCTTGGCGAGGAACTCGACATCCCGGGTGACAGAGTCTATGTTACCTACCGCGAAGTCAGCGACTGGGGTTGGAACGGTAGGAACTTCTAGGATGTAAGAGTATAACTAATCCGGGACATACGAGTAGGGAACAGAAGAGTGCAACTAATTCGGGACATAAGTGTAGGGAACACGAGAGTATAAGAAATTCTTGACCTGTTAGTAATAATTTGCTATAATGTTCTTTGTATCTGATCCCGCGGCATATGCCGCAACTAACCATTTAGTACCAGGAGGTAAGAAAAATGACAATCAAATTGAATGTGTCAAAGAAGACTGCAGCTATCGCTATGTCTTTAGTTCTTGCAGCAGGCACAGTCGCAGGTGGCGTTTACATTTCTAACGTATCTGCAGCTACAAAGCCGTCAGTTGCTAAGTCTGTAAATGTCGCTCCGGGTAAGACTACAGGTCTGGCTATCAAGAGCAAAGGTTTCAAGGTTAAGAGCGTAACAGTTAAGTCAAGCAATACAAGTGTTGCTATGGCTCAGGCTACAAAGAAGAGCGTAACTATCGGCGGTATCGCTGAGGGTAATGCTACTATCACTGTTAGCATCAAGGCTAAGAAGGGTAAGAAGACAAAGACTTATACATCTAAGGTTGCCGTTTCGGTTAAGCCGGAGAACGAGCCTACAGTAGCTCCGAGCGTAGCGCCGACAGCTACAGCTGCTGCAACAGCATCCGCTAGTGCTTCAGCATCTGCATCACCGAGCGCATCTGCAAGTGCATCACCGAGTGCTTCAGCAAGCGCATCAGCATCACCGAGTGCATCTGCATCTGCTTCACCGAGCGCATCAGCATCAACAACACCGGCTTCTGAGTCAGCTTCAGCATCACCGAGCGCTTCAGCAAGTTCAACACCTACGAATGGTTGATAGGTAGGTTGATAGTTGAATCTTAGATAAGTGTATATAAGATAATAACTAAAAAGCGTTAAATAGGATGGAAACAATCGATCCGGATCAGTTACAGATTGTAAAAGGGTTCTCATGATGAGAACCCTTTTTTTTGTATGATGGGCATATCTGAACCCTTCTGAGTCGGAGGCGACAGTGTCCATAGTATTGGAGTCATCGTTCGTTGGTGTCCGTAGTGTTGGCGTCACCGGCCGTCGGTATCACTGTCGTCGCTGGCATCAGCACCGGCAGCATCAGCACCGGCAGCGCCAGCACCGGCATCATCTGCGTCCTCATCCTTTTTGACATCTCCCAGCTTCCTGCGGTTCGTGCGGTCAGGGAGCGCAGGCCCTTTGGAGCCCGAGTACTCGTACGCCTCGGTCGGCAGGCCCTTTTTTCGCAGATGCTTGTCCATGTAGCGCGTCACGATGCGGTAGATGATCGCGAACACGGGCACACCGATAAGCATGCCGACGACTCCGAACATCCCGCCGAAGAATATGATCGAAAACAGTATCCAAAAGCTTCCGAGACCTATCGAGTTTCCGAGGATCTGCGGGCTGATGACGTTCGCGTCGATCTGCATGAACACGACGATAAAGATCACAAATATCAACGCCGAGATCGGGTCGTGCACGAGCAGCAGCAGCGCACTCGGGATGATCCCGATGAACTGCCCGAAGAACGGGATCAGGTTGCAGACCGCGAGGAGCACGGCGATAAGCGTCGAATACGGCATCCCCTTGTCGAGAAAAAGTCCCATCGTCCACAGGAATAAAAATGTCACGATACCGACAAACAGCGAATCTAAAAGCTTTCCGGTGATGAACTCACCGAATACGTGATGCGTTTCGGAGCACATCTTGTTGAAGCGCAGGTACCAGCGCTCAGGAAGCACAGCCGCGAGGAACTTGCGTGTCTGCAGAAGGAAGTTCTCCTTGTCGCAGAGCAGGTAGATCGAGATGATCAGTCCTACAAAGAAATCCACGACCACGCCCGCTACGCTTACCAGGCTTGAGAGGACGCTGCCGAGACTTGAAAGCAGGGTCGGCAGTGAATTTTTGAGCATGTCGACGATGGCGACGGATGCGTTGTCAATGTTGTGCATGAAGTCTTTCTGAGTCTGTTCGCTGAATAACGCCGGATGGTCGGCCATGAACGAGTTGATCGCTGACTTCGCATCGTTAAAGTAACTCGGGATCTGCTCTGAGAGCGATTTCGCCGTGTTGATGAGCTGCGGGATGACGAGCACCGAGAGCCCTGTCAAAAACCCGAGTAACAGTAATATCGAAAGAGTGACTGATATGCCCCTCGCTATATTCTTGTGTTGTCCCTTAAAAAGTTTCAAAAATACCTTCGTCTCGAAAAATCTCACGATCGGGTTTATCAGATAAGCGATGATAAGTCCGATCCATACGGGCGTCAGCGCGCTGACAACCTTTCCGAGAAATGTCAGTATCACCGAAAACTTCGGGAAGATGCTGCTCACGATGAGAGCGAGCGACAGACTTATAAAAATAGTAAGTCCGATGTAAAAGTATTTTTTCTGTTCTTCTTTTAGTCGTTTCATGTCTTGATCCTCGATTGATTAGTTTATAGTTTCCGTCTGCACACGTCTGCGCAGGGACAGGTGTCACACTTCGGGTTCCTCGCTGTGCAGATCGCCCTGCCGAAGAGCACCAGGCGGTGGCAAAAATCGTTTGATTTTTCGGGCGGAAGGACCTTCCTGAGCTGGTCCTCGACCTTTTTGGGATCCTTCGTGCCATCGGTAAGTCCCATGCGCCCGGTGATCCTTATACAGTGCGTATCTGCGACGTAGGCTGGCTGCCCGTAAACATCGCCAAGTATCAGATTCGCACTTTTTCTGCCGACTCCGGGCAGCTTCAGAAGCTCGTCCATGGAGTCGGGGATTTGTTTATCATGATCACTGATGAGAGTGGTCATAAGCTTTTTGATGTCGCGTGCCTTGCTGGGGCCGAGTCCGCAGGGACGCACCGCATCGGTCAGTTCGTCGATGTCCGCATCCGCTATCGCCTCCATTGTCGGGTACTTTTTAAAAAGGTCCCGGGTGACGATGTTCACTCTGGCGTCAGTGCACTGCGCCGAGAGCCGTACCGCGATCATAAGCTGCCATGCCTCGTCGTAATCGAGGCTGCAGATGGCATCGGGGTATTCGCGTTCCAGGCGTTCGATCAGTGCCAAGGCTAAGTCTTTTTTTCTCATATATTCTCCCGGGCGTGAGCCCCAACTGCCAAACTCGGAATCATAGATTCCTCGTTGTCCGTTGGGTTCATCTGCCCTTGGATATATGCATCTGCATGCAAGCATGCGCTGCATACATCCTACGGTCAGACTCACGCCTTATCGCTCATATGTAATCCCCGTAATTCGGCACCTCGTACTGCGGCATGAGCCTTACGGCAGGCATGTCGGACGATGCCTTGGTGCCGGCCGGGACCGAGCTGATGATAAACGTATTACCGCTGATTACGGAGTCGTGTCCGATGACCGTCTCGCCGCCGAGGATGGTCGAGTTTGCGTAGATCGTGACGTTGTCCTCGATGGTCGGGTGACGTTTGGTGCCGCGGAGAGCCTGGCCCTTTCTGGTGGAAAGCGCGCCCAGAGTCACGCCCTGGTAGAGCTTGACGTGGTCGCCGATGGTCGTGGTCTCACCGATAACAACACCGGTTCCGTGGTCTATGAAAAAATATTCTCCGATAGTCGCGCCGGAGTTGATGTCGATACCGGTGCGGCTGTGTGCGTACTCAGTCATTATGCGAGGGATGAAAGGCACCTCGCGGATGTAAAGCTCGTGGGCGATACGATATACGAAGATCGCATAGAGACCGGGATAGGAGAAGATGACGCTCTCCTTGTCCTGGGCAGCGGGGTCTCCGTCGTAGCCGGCGTCCACGTCTTTTAACAGGAGAGACTGGATCCTCGGCAGCTCGTGGAGAAACTCGTCCGCGATCTGTCTGGCCTTCGCAACACAAGCGTTTGTCGGGTGGATCTCAGCCGGATCGTAGCTGTCGTCTGAGTTATGGTCAGAGTGCGTGGTGGCATCGGCCGATGAGGCGCTGTCATCTTCGCACTCGCAGTTTCCCTGATTGGCATAGGTGATAGCCAGAGCGATCTGCTCGCTTATCATACGTCGGATGTTGTAAAGACGATCTTCCGTATACTCTTCGGGCTTGCGTCCTATCATCTCGGCGTCCCAAAAATACCCCGGAAACATGAGTTTGCGGAGTTCCTTGAGGACCTGGATGATGATGCCGCGGTCGGGGAGGCGTGCGCCTTTTCTTCCTTGCAGCAGCTCCTCGTTTCGATAGTGGCATGCGATCTTCGCTGCCACGGCGCGGATTGTTTCAAAATCTGACATTTTGATCTCCTTTTGTTTGATCCCCTGTTTCAATTGGTTTACTGTCGGCGAGAAGATATGTCCTTGTCTCGCTCTGATCCGAATGCTCCGCATTCGAAAACGACGCTCGACTGCGGAATACTAAACTTTGAGGTTCTTAACGAAGTAGTCTAAATATTCCAGGATTTCGTCCCTGCCTTCGCCCGTGGAGGCTGAGAAGGCGATCACAGGCAGCTCATCGACAACTTCGTCGCCGTTATTGTCTGTAGGTGCTGCATCATTGGATGTTGCATCAGCGGTTGCGGAAACCGGGGCGGAGCCCATGATCCGTGTCGCCTCTGAAGTGAGTTTGCGGCGGATGGCAGCGATGTGCTTTGCCTTTTCATTCTTTTTCAGTTTGTCGACCTTGGTCGCTACGATTAGCGGGTTGAAGCCGAGGCCGAAGAGCAGTCTGAACTGCTCGATATCTTTTTCCGTAGGGTCGTGGCGGCTGTCGATCAGCAAAAATACCACGCGCAGCGCCTGCGACGTCTCCAGATATCTGCGGATCATACCCATCCACTTATTCGTGGTCTCACGCGATGTTTTCGCGTAGCCGTAACCGGGCAGATCTACCATATATAATTCGCTTGGTTCGGTATCTTTATCAGATAGAACAGCCTTATAGTAGTTGATCGTCTGAGTCTTCCCGGGCTCCGATGATGTCCTCGCGAGGTTCTTTCTGTTCCACACGCAGTTTAAGAGCGACGACTTTCCAACGTTCGATCGTCCCCAGAACGCCACCTCCAATATTTCATGCTGAGGCAGCTCGCTCGTTATTCCACACACAGTCTCCAGCTCTACGCTGTTAATATTCATCAGGCACCTCATCAATCGTTTTCAGAACCATAATTACTCAAAACAGTGACATATAAGCAGGGCCGATAAGGCAGTTTAAGCCTTTTCGTGAGGGGACTGTCGGATACGTCAGTGCGTAGGCACCGTATTTTGGTGCCATGCACTGCTACGTATCCGAATGGCGCAAGCGGATCCCCGAACGGAAAGCTTAAATCTGCCGTTTATGGCCCGGATCATCTCACTTAAGTACCATATTAATTATCTCGTCCACGTGACTAACGAAGGCAATCTCCAGTCCCTCCGTGATCTCCGCCTCGAGCTCCTCGACATCCGGGCGGTTCTCGTCCGGCACGATCACTCTCTCGATCCCGGCAAGTTTCGCTGCAAGGATCTTTTCCTTCAGTCCGCCGATCGGGAGCACGCGACCTCGTAACGTGATCTCGCCTGTCATGGCAGTCTTCGCGTGAACCTTTTTATCAGTTGCGGCAGAGTATATAGCCGTAGCCATCGTCACACCCGCGCTCGGGCCGTCCTTCGGGACAGCGCCCTCGGGTACGTGCAGATGGAAATCATGCGTCTTGAAAAACTCTTCCTTCTCGGGAAGCATCGAACGAACGAGGGAGAGTGCGATCTCGGCAGACTCCTTCATAACGTCACCGAGCTGACCTGTCAGCTTCAGGTTTGACTCGCCGGGCATCGTATTCACCTCGATCTCGAGAGTGTCACCACCGACCTCGGTCCATGCGAGGCCTCGTACGATACCTACATCGTCGCGTTTGTTCGCCGGGTTGTCACGGAACTTACGCTTGCCGAGGAAATCAGGAAGATTCTTCCCGGTCACCCTTATAGGCAACTTGAACTCATCCTGTGCCTCAGTTGCTTTCTTCTTACCGGCAGCATTCTTCTTTTTGACAGCCTTCTTATCGGCATCATCCACTGTGCCGGGTTTCTCAGCCGCCTCGTTTTCAAGTATCATCTTTGCCGACTTTCGGCAGATCGTTCCGATGGAGCGCTCGAGTTCACGTACGCCGGCCTCCTTGGTATATCCCGAAATGATGGCCTTTATACCGGCATCGGAGATGTTTAACTGTTTCTTTTTCAGACCATTTTTCTGAAGCTGCTTCCCAACCAGGTAATCGCGGCCGATGTGGAACTTTTCATTCTGCGTGTAGCCGGCGATCCTGATGACCTCCATACGGTCGAGGAGGGGCCTGTCAATGGTGTCCGTGGAGTTCGCGGTGCAGATAAAAAGCACGTCCGACAGATCCACGGGCATGTCGATATAGTGGTCGCGGAAGTTGACGTTCTGCTCGGGGTCGAGGACCTCCAGAAGGGCAGAAGAAGTGTCTCCGCGATAGTCTTTTCCTACTTTATCTATCTCATCCAGCAGGATGAGCGGGTTTTTCACCTTGGCACGTTTCAGGCCGTCGATCAGACGTCCCGGGAGCGCACCCACATACGTGCGGCGGTGTCCCCTGATCTCTGCCTCGTCACGCACACCGCCCAGGCATACGCGTACATAAGGTTTCTCGAGGGCTCTCGCAACGCTCTTTGCGATGGAGGTCTTGCCTGTTCCCGGCGGGCCTACCAGACAGATGATGGGAGCATCGCCCTTGTCAGTGAGCGCACGGACGGCGAGGAACTCGAGTATCCTTTCCTTCACCTTTTCAAGTCCGTAGTGATCCTCATCGAGGATGTCACCGGCGTGTTTGATATCACAAACCTCCTCACAGGCATGATCCCACGGTAACGCGAGGAGGTTCTCGATGTAGTCCTCCGCCACGATACGCTCGGCTGAGCTGTTGGATATATGCTTTAAGTGGTCGATTTCCTTTTTGATATTTGCTCTGATCTCGTCCGAGCACTCGAGTTTTTCGAGCTCTCTCTCAAAACGTTCCGTCGAATCCTCGTCGGGATTGTCGCCGAGCTCGTTTTTGATAACCCGCATCTGCTCTCTGAGGAAGTACTCCTTTTGGTTTTTGGAGACCTCCTCCTGGACTTTATTCTTGTACTCTTCACGGATCTTGAAGATGTTGACTTCTTCTGTTAAATAATCATTTAACATCTCGTACCGTTCCGTTAAATTCAGGCAGTTCAGGATATCCTGGCGCTTGGAAAAGGTGAACGGGATCTGCATCGAGATGACGTCGATGAGGGTCGAGAGGCTCTCGGTCTCGAAGATCTTGTCCCTGGCCGAACGGCTGGCTCTCGGGTTCTCAGCGAGGTACTCATCGTAGAGCTCACGGAGGTTTCTCATCATCGCCTCGACCTCGACTCTGGTCAGATCCGACACATCATCGATGAGAGTCTCGGCAGTGCCCACGATATAGGGCTTCGACTGTGTGAGCGCCATCAGCTGAGCACGCTCCTTCGTGGAGATCATCACGCGGATCACGCGATCCTTGAGCTTGACCTCCTGGCGAATCTTTGCTATGACGCCGACCTCGTAAAGGTCATTAAAAGAAGGGACCTCGATCTCGGGATCCTTCTGCGCTGTTATAAAAATGGTCCCGTCGCCCTCCATGGCCTGCTTTACGGCAAGCTTTGATATCTCGCGGTTGATGTCGAGATGCACGAGCATCCCTGGCAGAACCACGATATCTCGCAGTGGAAGTACGGGAACGGTATAGTTGTTTTCGTCCATATATACACCTCATCAGTCAGCTGCGCTGACAGCTATTAGGCACTTTCTTTATTGGATTTGTCAGCCTTGGCGGGCTTTTCCGCGATCTTTAGCGGCTCGGCGGTGTTTGCTTCAAGTGCGTTGCCGTTTTTATCAAGATATCTAGCCGACCCCTCGCCGTCTATGACTTCTTTCGTGATCACGCACTCAGAGACGTCGTCACGTGAAGGCAGCTCGAACATCGCATCCATCATCGCGGTCTCGAGTATCGCGCGCAGGCCTCTGGCACCGGTCTTTCTCTCGTTGGACAGATGCGCCACGCGGCGGAGTGCGTCCTCATCGAAGCGCAGTCCCACGTCGTCGAGATCCATGAGCGTCTGGTACTGCTTGGTGATGGCGTTCTTCGGCTTGGTGAGGATCTCCATAAGTGCGTCCTCGTCAAGCAGATCGAGTGATACCGTCACCGGTACACGACCGATAAACTCGGGGATCAGGCCGAATTTGACGAAATCCTCGGGCATCACCTGTGCAAAAAGCTCCCCGACGTTCTGCTCTGTCGGATCAGCGATCTCAGCGCCGAAACCGATGGATTTGCGGTCGATACGGTGGCTGATTATCTTGTCAAGGCCGTCAAATGCTCCTCCGCAGATGAACAGGATATTCTCCGTATTGATATGGAAGAACTCCTGCTGCGGGTGTTTGCGTCCGCCCTGCGGCGGCACGCTGGCCTCAGTACCCTCAAGGATCTTGAGTAGAGCCTGCTGTACGCCCTCGCCCGAAACATCGCGCGTGATGGAGACGTTCTCTGCCTTTTTGGTGATCTTGTCGATCTCGTCGAGGTAGATGATACCGTGCTCGGCACGTTCGATATTGTAGTCGGCGGCCTGTATTATCTTCAAAAGGATGTTCTCCACGTCCTCGCCGACGTAGCCGGCCTCGGTAAGCGTGGTCGCATCCGCGATCGCAAATGGCACGTTAAGGATTTTGGCCAGTGTCTGTGCGAGATACGTTTTTCCGGAGCCCGTAGGCCCGACCATGAGGATGTTTGACTTCTGCAGCTCGACATCCAGACGATGACCGGAGAGGATCCTTTTGTAGTGATTGTATACGGCGACGGAGAGAGCCTTTTTCGCTGCCTCCTGGCCGATCACGTACTCATCGAGGAACTGCTTGATCTCGATGGGCTTTAGGAGGTTGATCTCGTTTCTCTCATCGTCATCGGCGAGAGTTAAGTTCTCTTCCTCCTCCTCGAGTATCTCGTTGCACAGATCCACGCACTCGTCGCAGATAAAAATCCCGTTCGGTCCGGCGATAAGCTTGGTGACCTGGCGTTCATTTTTACCGCAGAACGTGCAGTGGAAGAGTGATCCGTGTGAATTGTCTTTGTTCATCAGTCTTTATTCTCCTTGTCTGCATCCGCATCCGCGCGGGATGTGATGATCTCATCGATAAGACCGTATTCAAGTGCTTCTTTTGCATCCATAAAGTTGTCGCGTTCCGTATCCTCAGCGACTTTCTCGACCGGCTGGCCGGTGTTCTGTGACAGGATTTTGTTAAGTCTGTCTTTAGTTTTGAGGATGTTCTCGGCGACGATCTTGATCTCGGTAGCCTGACCTCTGGCACCGCCTGAAGGCTGATGGATCATGACCTCTGCGTTCGGCAGAGCGTAGCGTTTTCCCTTGGCTCCGCTCGAGAGCAAAAATGCTCCCATACTCGCTGCCAGTCCGATACAGATGGTCGAAACGTCGCACTTGACGTAGTTCATCGTGTCGTAGATGGCCATGCCCGCGGTGACTGAGCCGCCCGGGCTGTTGATATAAAACTGGATGTCCTTTTTCGGATCCTCACTCTCGAGGAAAAGCATCTGAGCTACTACGAGGCTTGCAGTCTGATCTGTGACCTCGTCTCCGAGAAAAATGATACGTTCTTTCAAAAGTCTTGAGTAAATGTCATATGAGCGCTCGCCTCCGCGGCTCGTCTGCTCGATGACGTAGGGTACTAATGGCATGGTTGTTTCCTCCTTATGTGTTTACTCTTCAGATGCACTCGCGCTTTCACGCTCAACCTCTTTAGCCTTGCCAGCTACAAGCTTTGCTGCAGCCTTTACGGCGATTTCCTTTTTGATTGAGTCAAGCTCTTTGTCTGTCAGGTTCTTTTTATACTCATCAGGCTTCTGACGATACATCTTTGCGATCTCCTCGATCTCCTCGTCTACCTCTGCATCGTCTGCCTTGATCTTTTCTGCGTCCACGATCGCCTCGAGGATGAAACGTGTCTTCAAGCGGCGCTCAGCTTCAGGTTTCATCTGCTCCATCAGCATCTGCGGGGTCATGCCTGTCATCTTCATGTAGGTCTCAGGATTCATGCCCTGCATCTGAAGGCGATAACCGAACTCTCTGATAAGTTCCTCGGTCTGATCCTCGATGGCTTCCTCAGGGATGTCGATCTCTGTACTCTCAACAAGCTTTGCGAGTGCCTCGGCCTCCTTTGCCTCGGATGCCTCCTTTTTGCGGCGCTCGGTGAGGGTCTTTTTGATGTCGTCCTTATACTCCTTGAGAGTCTCGAACTCGGAAACCTCCTCAGCGAACTCGTCGTCAAGCTTCGGAAGCTCCTTCTCAGTGATTCCTTTGATCTTTACCTTGAAGAGTGCAGGCTTACCTGCGAGGCTTTTTTCATGGTACTCCTCAGGGAATGTGACGTTGACATCGACGTCGTCGCCGATATTTTTGCCAATCAGCTGATCCTCGAATGTATCGATGAAAGAGTGGCTGCCGATCACGAGGTCGTAGTCCTCGCCCTTGCCGCCGGCGAATGCCTTATCGTCAACATAGCCGTCGAAGTCGATCTTTACGATGTCGTCCTTCTTTACGGCTCTGTCAGTAACCTCAACCTTGCGGCTGTTCTGCTCGCGAATGCGGTCGAGCTCTGCGTTTACGTCTGCTGCGAGAACCTTTACGTTCTGCTTTGTGACCTCGATGCCTTTGTAGTCGCCGAGCTTAACCTCGGGACGGATGGCTACGGTCGCGGTGAATGTGAAGGTGTCATCGTCGTTCACGTCTACCATATCATAACTCGGTCTGGAGATGATCTCGAGGTCGCAGTCCTTCATGGCCTCTTCATAAGCGTCCGGTGCTGCCATGTTGATGGCGTCATCGTCGAAGACTTCCTTTCCGTACATCTTCTCGATCATCTTGCGCGGCACCTTTCCTTTGCGGAATCCCGGAACGCTGATCTTTTTCTGATTCTTTTTAAATGCTTTGTCGCGAGCGGCGCTGAATGCCTCGCTCTCGACTGTGATTGTGAATTTTGCTTTGCTTCCTTCGATTTTTTCTACGGTGTAACTCATTTTGTTTAACTCCTATCGTTTGTTTTTTATTTTTTCTTTTATTCTACGGCGTGCCCCTTTTTCTTTAGCACATCGACTATCCTGTCGACGTACTCTCGGCACATCTCGTCGGTCTCAGCCTCGACCATTACCCTTATGAGAGGCTCCGTTCCGCTCTCTCGGAGCAGGAGTCTGCCGTGGTTACCCAGATCTTCGCTTACTTTGTCCGCGGCCTCGATAACGTCTGCATCGTTTAAGGCTGCCTGTTTGTCGGCGACCTTGACATTTTTAAGTAGCTGCGGATAAATGTGCAGATCCTCGGTAAGCTCTGATAACGGCACTTCGGCGTCGATCCATGCGAGCATGATCATGAGCGAGGTGAGTATACCGTCTCCGGTCACTGCGTGGTCACCGAAGATGATGTGGCCTGACTGCTCGCCGCCGATGGAGAAGTTGTTCTTCATCATGTTCTCGCTGACGTATTTGTCACCGACCGGCGTCTGCTCGTAGCGGATGTTCTTCTCGTCGAACGCACGGTAAAGGCCGATGTTGCTCATCACGGTCGTGACGACGGTATCGTCCTTCAGTTTGTTGTGCTTGCGCATGTAGTTGGCACAGAGGTAAAGGATGTGGTCGCCATCAATGACCTTGCCCTCGTCGTCCACGGCGAGACATCTGTCCGCGTCACCGTCGTATGCAAAGCCGACCTGTGCGCCGGTGTCGTATACGAGCTCCTGCAGAGTCTCGATATGTGTCGAGCCACAGTCGCGGTTGATGTTCGTGCCGCTGGGCTCGCGGTTCCTGGCGATGACCTGAGCGCCCAGATCCTCGAATACCTGCACGGCCAGTTTGTAGGCCGATCCGTTCGAGAGGTCCAAGGCTATGGTCTTTCCGTCGAACGGCGTTTTTTCCTTGAACCCGTCACCGTCCTCTGCGACTGCCTCTCTGACGAGCGCCTCGAGGTAATCGGTGTAGGTTTCCTTTCCTCTGGAATAATCGTAGCATTTTCCGATCTTGTCTCTGACGGCGAACGGAAGCTCAGGCTCACCCGTGTCTATGTAGGTTTCGATCTTCTCCTCGATGTCGGGTGAGAGTTTGAAACCCTTGCCGTCGATGATCTTGATGCCATTGTCAAAGTAGGGGTTGTGGCTGGCCGAGATCATGATCCCGCAGTCGAAGCCTTTGCGCCTGACCATGTAGGATATACTCGGTGTGGTCGTAACATACATCTCGTATGCGTCCGCGCCGCTGGATGTGAGTCCTGCGACGAGAGCGTTCTCAAGCATGTAGCCTGAGATACGGGTGTCCTTTCCGATCACGATCCTTGGCCTGTGCTCATCCGTTCTGTAATAAGCACCGAGAAATCGCCCTACTTTGTACGCATGTTCCACGGTGAGAGATACTCCTGCCTCCCCGCGAAAACCGTCGGTACCAAAGTATTTCATGATTGCTTTCTCTCCTTATAAAAATACATTCCGCCCTATTATACATGAAGTGTTACTAAAAATCAAGTGTTTTCGATAGTTTTATGATACAAAGAGAGGTACTGACCGACAGAATCGTTTCGGGGATCCACTTGCGTCATTCTGAGACGTAGCAGTGCCGGAAACTCTTTGAGTTTCCTTAGCAGATGACGTTTCAGACAGTCCCCTCAACAATTCTGTCGTCAGCACCTCTCGATAGCTCCGGGAAAAGCCGGAGACAGATATTGTTTCAGTTAGTCTACTGAATGCGATATAATATTGCTTTTTTACTTGATCTTGACTTTCTTTGAAAGACCGTATTTAGCCGGGCTCTTCTTCACTGCCTTTTTGAGGGCTCCATTCTTGATTACCAGAGTCTTCAGCTTGGTTGCCTTTTTGAAGACGTTCTTTGCAGCGGCCGAGACATTGTACTTGGCTCCGAGCTTTGATATGGTAGCCGGGATGGTGATTGTCTTGGCATTTTTAACGCCTGTCACCGTAAATATTGTCTTCTTTCCGCTGAGAGTGGATGTGAAGGTGAGGCCGCCCTGTGCGACAGGGTAGTTGGCGATGAGCTGTGCGTCCTTAGAAAAGGCCTCCGGAATAGCTACGGTGTCAGATGTGACTGAGCTTGCGGTGGAGTTCTTGATCACGAGGGCGAGTGCTGCTCCGTCTACCGAAACGTCGATGGTAGCGTCGATGTTGTGACTAACGAGAACGCCTGTGGTCGGATCAACGCCGAACTTTATCGTGAAGTCTACGCCTTTGATCTCAAGCTTCTTCATGACCTTGTCCATGGCGTTTTTCACTGTCGCGTTATCGCCTATGCTTGATGTGAAGGCTTTTAACAGGGCGTTGATATCTTTCTTTGCATCCTTTACTCCTGCCTCGTCTGCCTTGAGATTCAGTGTGACATTTGCCTTATCCTTGGTGATGGTGAGGTAAGGAGCGAGCTTTGCGAATGCTGTGGCATCTATGTTGTCAAGGATAGTTCCGCCTGCAATGCCTGCCGGGAGGTCTGCAACCTCGCTTCTGCCGGCTTTGCTGTTGTAAAGATAGACACATTTCTTTGCGAGATCACCGTATGCCTTGATCTCGGTGGTTCCTGCCTGTAAATTAAGTTTCTTGAGCGCTGCGCCGAGATCGGCTGACAGAAGAGCTACTGCGCTGAGGTCAGGAAGCTCTGCAGATCCGATCATGGAAGCACACTTGGATACAGGATCTACGGTAGTTGTAAGTTTAACCGGGATGCTAGCCACCGGGAGTCCGCCGAGTGAGACTGATACGTTCAGCTCGGAGTCTGATTTGGTGGTGTTTTCTGTTGCAACTTTGGCTGTAGCGGCCTTGGCTGTCTCGATCAGAGTAAGAAGCTCCGCGAGATCAGAGTCGCTGGCAGCTGCCTTTGCGGGAACCGGATTAGCTGATGCCAGTCCGATCACGAGTGATGCGGCGAGTATGACTGAGCCGCAAACCTTTTTGAAACGATTCATAATTCATTCCTCCATTCTTATATGGTTTGTTATGTTTGGGCGAAAGTTGCCTATTTTCTGTGCTTTTCGTCGGTTATGACCGACGGTCATTATTTGCCCTGATACATATAATACCACAGAGAAAAACAAAATGCAAGAGGAAAAATTGACGTTTGGTCATTTTTATTCAATTCTTTACAATAATGCCCGTATGTGGTACGATATGAGAGGATTAACGTGAACATATTGAGGAGTATGATCGGGGCCCGAGGACAGGCCGTGGGATGGAAGATGGATATATGCGGGATATGTGAGAGGCCTGAAGACAAGCCGTGATCCGGAGTGACTATAGGGAGTGGGAAGGAAGATGACAGAATGAAGAAACGATGGGTGCTGAGGCAGGAGCCGGCTGACTTCAAAGGCCTGGCCGCGAAACTCGGAGTCTCGCCGGTCGTGGTGAGATGCATCAGGAACAGAGGTCCTGAGACTGAGGATGAGATGCGTTCGTATCTGTACGCGGGTATGGACGAGCTGTACGATCCGATGATCATGCCGGGAGTGGCTGAGGCGGTGGAGCTGCTCGCGGGTGGCCTGGCACAAACTGCGGAGATGCAGCCGGCAGGAGCCTCGGAGGACAGCGCGACTGGAGTCGGAGTTCCGCATGGGAACACGTTGGAGGACGGTATGGCAGCGGGATCTGCGCAGACGCAGGCGACTGGAGCCGGAGTTCCACATGGGAACACGTCGGAGGATGGAATGGTGATGGGATTTCACCGTATCGCCATCGCGTCCGACTACGACTGCGACGGTATATGCTCGGGCATGATCCTGAAAAATGGACTGGAGGCTCTGGGTTTCGAAACAAATATATATACACCGGACCGTGTCAGGGAAGGCTACGGTCTTAACAGAAGGATAGTTGATGATGCGGTCAGAGATGGCTGCGAGCTGCTAATCACCTGCGATAACGGGATAGCTGCAAATGATGCTGTATCCTATGCAAAGGAAAAAGGGCTCACCGTCATAGTGACGGATCATCATGAGCCTCAGGAGGAGCTGCCTTGTGCGGACGTGATCATCGACCCGAAAGCGGATGAGATGGTGCTGGCTGCGGTGGGTGCTGCGGGTGCTGCCGGGTCCGCCGGGACGTCCATGGGGGCAGAAGCCGGGTCCGCCGGGACGACGGCAGAAGCGTCCACAGGAACGACGTCCGTGATATCTCCGTACCCCTATCCCGGCCTGTGTGGTGCGGGTGTGGCGTACAAGCTGATCGAGGCTCTGTATGATAAGCGAGGGCTTGCTATCGGCACCGACTTACTCGAGCTAGCTGCCATCGCTACCATCACCGATGTGATGGAGCTGGTCGATGAAAACAGGATCATTGTAAAGTACGGACTTCAGGCTCTGAGGCGTACTGAGAATAAAGGCCTCAGGAATCTGTTAAAGTTACTGCGCCTTGACGATGTACCGATAAAGGCCAGTGATATATCATTCCGACTGGGTCCTACCCTGAATGCGACAGGAAGGATCGCAGATGTGGAGGATGCGTTTTTACTCCTCTCCGAAACGGACGAGACGAAGGCAAAAAAACTCGCCGAGAAACTGGTAAGTCTTAACGATGAACGAAAACAGATGATGGAAGACGGCACAAATACAGCTCTGGACATGCTTTATAAGGACTTCCCCGATGCTGATAAGGGTTTGTTGGACGATGTCCTGGTCGTATACGTGCCCGGCGTACATGAGTCGATAGTAGGGCTTATAGCAGGAAGAATTAAAGAGCGATTTAATCATCCCGTAATCACGTTTACTGACGGGCTTTGCGACGGATCGACGGGTGCCAAAAACCTCAAAGGATCGGGCAGATCTATCAAAGGATATCACATGTTTGACCGCCTGATGGACGTCAAAGACCTCACATCAGCCTTCGGTGGACACGAGATGGCAGCGGGTCTGACCATCCCGGAGGCCAATCTTGATACTCTTAGGGAGAAACTGAACGCGAATTCGGGACTAAATGAGGATGATTTCGTGCCGGAACTGGCCATAGACCTGGAGGTACCGTTATCTGACGTTAGTGAGAGACTGATTGATGAGATAGACAAGATGGGGCCTTTCGGCGTAGCTAACCCGCGTCCCGTCTTCGCAGTGCGAAATCTGCACATAGATCGTGTGCAGTATATGGGTAAAGAAAAACAGCACCTGAAACTGTACGTAAAAGAAGATTCGGGCACAGTATTGGAGGCGGTTGCCTTCTTCAGGGCAGCGGAGTTCGATGATGAGATAATCGCTAAATATAATAGCGACGAGTTGGATGCGATCAGACGCGGCTGCTCGGATAAACTCCTAACGCTCGCCTACCAGCCGGAGATCAACGAATTCAATGGCTTCCGCCAAGTCCAGCTAAAAATCGTCGAGTGGTCATTCTGATATCAGAATAAATGCAGAGATGGAATATGCAATATGCAAGCGAGGAATATTATCATACGTCGTTGCGTAGCGTGTGTTTTTTACACGCATGCAACGTGACGTATGATAAAGAAGCGCAAGCGTGTCCTCGCGCATATGCATATCCATCTCGGAAACCGCATAGAATGCATATCCCGAATATAAGGAGGTAATTACTCATGGAGTTTTCACTATGCATGATCGTAAAAAACGAGGAGAAGACGTTGGCGCGCTGCCTCGACTCTCTCCACGGCCTGATGGACGAGATCATCATCGTCGACACCGGCTCGACCGATGCGACCAAGGAGATCGCAGCCCGCTACACGGACAAGGTCTATGACTTCACATGGGTCGACGATTTCTCCGCCGCGAGGAACTTCGCCTTCTCAAAAGCGACCAAAGATTACATCTATTCGGCCGACGCCGATGAGGTGCTAGACGCCGAAAATTGGGCAAAGTTTGATATCTTAAAACGCAACTTAATAAATGACATAGAAATCGTCCAGTTCATCTACGGAAACCAGCTCGACAATGGTACTGCATATAACTTTGATGAGGAGTTGAGACCGAAACTCTTTAAGAGACTCCGCACTTTCACATGGATCGAGCCTGTGCATGAGCAGATGAGACTGGATCCCGTGGTCTATGATTCGGATATCGTGATCACGCATAAGCCCGAAGGACTGCACAGTGGCAGAGATTATAGGATTTTCCTGAAGGAGTTTAACGAAGGCAGGCGCCTGTCAAAACATCTGCATCATATGTACGCCATGGAGCTTTTTATCTCGGGATCCGATGATGATTTTCTCGCAGCCGAGCCTGCCTTTGTGCAGAGCGCATGTGATGAGACGAGGAGCCTTGACGAGGTGAAGGAAGCTGTGTGCGTAGTCTGCCATGCAGCGAGACTTCGCGGTGATGCGGACACCATGCTGAAGATGAGCTTAAAGGATCTGCTCACGGAGGGCTCTGCTGAGATGTGTTGTGAACTCGGTCGTTGGTTCTATGACAGGGGTGACTACCGGGAGGCCGCGATGTGGTTCTACAACGCCATGAATGAGACCGAGCCGATACTCACGATTCAGGCCGCAAAGGAATGGCCCGAAAAGGGTTACAGGATGTGCGCGGAGAAGCTCGGACTGGAAGTGTAGAGCTTGGTCTCGAAGCATAGAGCGTTAGCTCGAAGTGTAGAGTGCGGGGTCGAAGCATAGAGCGTTGGCTCGGAATATAAAGTTCGGCCTCGAAGCATAGAGTGTTGGCTCGAAGTATAGAGTGCGAGCTCGAAATTAAATGCACGAGATCAAAGAATAGGGCTTCGGCGATGAGGTGGAAGCAGCCACCATTCCGACTAAACTCGGTTTTTCCCTGTTTGGTCGGAATTTTTAATTTTTCGGTTCGAGTGGAAACAACACCCATTCCTACCAAATCCCTAATTTTCGGGAAAAAGTCGGAAATAATTCTTCTCTTGCCCTTACGGCTCAACTCCACATTTCAAAAAATCAAAAAATTGTTCCTACCAAATGCCGCTTTTATCTAAAAAGTCGGAATGGCCTCTGCTTCCGCTCTGCCGGAACTAGTCAAGATTCCTACCAAATGCCACTTTTATCCTAAAAAGTCGGAATGGCCTCTGCTTCCGCTCTGCGGAACTGATAAAGATTCCGTCCGAACGCCACTTTTGCCCTAAAAGTCGGAACCGCCCATGTTTCAGCTCCTGCTTCCGCCCCGCAGGCCGGCACCGGAAATAAGGCTTGAAGGCAAACGCATCAAACATCAAGCTCATGGCGCTTCCGCGCGCAGTACCCCCTTGATCTGCGTGGATGCATTATATCTGTGCTCGTCCGGTTGTCAACCCTGCGCTACGCGCACCGCGAAGCGGCTGCGGGGTTGACAACCGGGACGACGCACAGATAAGATCACGCCCAGGCAGATCAGGGAGCACATTCTTCACCGCCCGTCCGACTCGCTTCAAGAAATGAAATCCGGAGCACATTCGTCACCGCCCGCCCGACTCGCTTCAAAAAATCGAATTTGTGCGGAATTCATGCGTAAACCCTTGACATCAAGGGGCGTATTAATATATAATAAGAAAGTTGGTTTATGAAAATATTGATCCAGGAGGATACAAATGATAACTGCAGTAGTAGGCGCCAACTGGGGCGATGAAGGAAAAGGAAAGATCACAGACATGCTGGGAGAGGAGTCCGATATCATCGTTCGCTTCCAGGGCGGAGCGAATGCCGGACATACGATCGTGAACGACTACGGAAAGTTCGCGCTTCATATCCTGCCTTCCGGCGTTTTTTATGACCATACGACGAGCATCATCGGGAACGGTGTCGCACTGAACATCCCCGAGCTCGTAAAGGAGATACGTGAGATCACGGATAAAGGCGTGCCGATGCCGAAGATAAAGGTGTCTGACCGTGCGCAGATCGTGATGCCGTATCACATCCTGTTCGACGAATACGAGGAGGAGCGCCTGGCCGGCAAGTCGTTCGGATCGACGAAGTCGGGTATCGCGCCTTTTTACTCAGATAAATACGCAAAGATCGGTATCCAGGTCAGCGAGCTTTTCGATGAGGCTGAGCTCAGAGAGAAGCTTGAGGGTATCGCCGTAAAGAAAAATATCCTGCTCGAGCATCTGTATCACAAGCCTGCACTTGATGTGGACGAGCTGATGCAGACGATGAGCGAATACAAAAAGATGATCGAGCCGTATGTATGCGACGTCGGAACATTTTTGTTCAATGCTAGAAAAGAAGGAAAGAGGATCCTTTTGGAGGGACAGCTCGGAAGTCTCAAGGATCCCGATCACGGTATCTACCCGATGGTCACTTCTTCATCGACGCTTGCAGGGTACGGAGCTATCGGGGCCGGCGTACCGCCGTACGAGATCGGAAGGATCGTGACGGTCGTGAAGGCTTATTCATCGGCGGTCGGAGCGGGCGAGTTCGTCAGCGAGATCGAGGATGAGGCTGAGGCAGATGAGCTCAGACGCCGCGGCGGAGACGGCGGTGAGTATGGTGCCACGACGGGACGCCCGAGACGTATGGGCTGGTTTGATGCGGTGGCGAGCCGTTACGGATGTAGGGTGCAGGGTGCGACGGAGGTCGCTCTCACGGTGCTCGACGTGCTCGGATATCTCGACGAGCTGCCGATATGCGTGGGTTATGAGATCGACGGAAAGGTGACACGCGACTTCCCGACGACGAATCTTCTGAAAAAAGCCAAGCCGGTTTACGAGACTCTGCCGGGTTGGAAATGCGATATAGACGGAATAAGGGAATATGACAAGCTCCCAGAGAATTGCAGAAAGTATATAGAGTTCATAGAAAAGGAGCTCGAGGTCCCGATCAAGATGGTTTCAAACGGTCCGGGACGCCACGATATCATCTACAGATAATGCAGGATCCTGATCTTATGACCCTTCGGTGTCGAGCCGGAGATACATTTTTGACTGAAAGAGGATAGAGGGAGACAATGAGGGAAAAGATATACTTCCTGGCAAAAGGAAACTTCACATACGAGGCACCGAAGCTCATCGTAGAGCCTGAAAAGGTTGAGATCGAGGTTGTGGCCGGAATGAAGGCCGAGGCTACCTTTACCATCGAGAACTCAAGGCATACCAAGATGAAGGGCTTTGGATTCTGCGATGTGCAGGAGATCACATTTTTGCCGATATTCGAGGGTGAGCAGAGTGAGCTTACCGTCGAGGTCGATGCTACGGAGCTGATCGCCGGGACCAATCTGACCGGTGATCTGTTACTTGTGACCGACTGCGGAGAGCTGAGAGTCCCGTACGATATCAAAGTCACTGCGCCCGTTCTCACGGATGATGAGGGCAGGAAGGTCAGTGACTATTTCACTTTGATCAAGCGTACGGAAAAAGATCCGAAGGCGGGTCTTAAGCTTTTCAAGGACCCGAGGTTCAAGGAGACATTTTTGTATCGTGACCCCGAAGGCAGACTGGTCTATGATCGCCTGATGAAGGGGAATACCGGGCTCTCCGGCATGGAAGAGTTTCTGGTAGCTTTTGAAAAAAAAGAGCCGGTCCGCTTTATGCTCGAGCATGCCGATGACATCGAGTACGAGCTTTCCGGAAACGATATAGAAGATGTGATAATGGTGAACTTAAACGCCTGGGGCTCCACGGCGATAAGGGTTGACGTGACCGGAGATTTCATCGAGGTCGAGAAGCGGATCCTCTGGACGGATGAGTTCGTCGACATGAGGGGAAGACTTGACTATCGTATAGTCGCAGGCAGGGTTCCTGCGGGTAATCATGTCGGCAAGATCCGATTCACCTCACCTTACGAGAGCTACGAGGTTGAGATAATCGTGCACAGTCCCGTGGGTGCCAAGGAGAGAAAGATCACCCGTGCGAAGCAGGCTGTGGAGGTACTGTTACTCAGATCCCTTTTGGCTTACGAAGAGGGAAGGGTGACCAAGGACGAGTTCAAGATATTTTTGCAGAAGCACAGATCCGTGCTCGAGAAACTGGTGTTCAAGTTCAGCGTCCCGCTCAAAGGTTACATGGCGTGGATCCTCTCGAGTGAGGCGTCGAAGCTTGAGTTCTACCGGGACACCGAAAGAGACGATGCACCGAGTTTCGGCGATGACCAGTCGGTGGTCGAGAACTATCTTTTGACAAAATATGTGAAGTGCCTGTATTCGGAGCGTGATGAGGATCTCGCGGAGCTGTCGAACCTCGTGACGACATATGCCGAGAACGGGTATCTCAGCGAGGTGCTGCTCGTGATCGGGCTGCGCTGCGACAGAGAGAATTATTCCTCGGCACAGAACCGTGCGGAGAGGATCAGGAAATTTTTGATAAAGGGCTCAGCCAGTCCCATCATGTATTCCGAGCTCATCAGATGCTACAGGAAGGAGCCTGAGCTTCTCACCGAGCTTGATGCGATGACCTTAAAGGCGCTGCTTTACGGCCTCCGTCAGGGGCTGATCACGGAGCAGATGGCCGACGTGATCACGGTGCTCTCGGAGGGAAGAGGTCTGCCGCTCATCGACAGCGGGCAGGGCTACGGCTATACGAGAGAAAACGACCCCCTGGGCAAGGGCACGGGGGCTTTGCTCATGCACGTTCTTTTCGGGATCTACGAACTCTACCCGAACGATGATACCCTGAAAAATATCTGTTCACTCCTGATACGCTATGAGAAGCGCGACAGGAGATTTTTCCCGTGGTACGAAAAGGGTGTTTCAAAAATGCTCAGGATCACGGATCTTTTTGAGTACTATGTGTACACCATAGATCCGGCGTCATACGATCCTCTGCCGACGAACATCCTGTCATACTTCCAGTATGAGAACCACTTAAATGACGCGAGAAAGGCGTATCTGTACGCCAATATAGTTAAAAACAGACAGACAAACCCTGTGGCTTACTCGACCTATGAGGAGCAGATCAGGGAATTCGTCAAAGACCAGATCGAGAAGGAGAGAATCTCCACGGATCTGGGATATCTGTATACGGAAATGCTGACGGCTGAGGATGTGATGGGTGTCACCGAGGATGGCGACAGGGAGGAAGCCGAGGCTATGGCGTCTACTCTGACGACGCATCTGCCGCATATCATGTTCAGACACCTCCTCACATGCATGACGCCTGACATAGAGAGTGTGACGTTGGTATACCTGAATACGACCGATGAGCGCACCTATCCGCTCGATCGCGGCAAGGCGCTCATGGATATCTATACGCCGGAGTTCAGACTGTTTTTCTCGGACAAAGAGGGAAATCAGTATGTCGACAGCATCGACTATACGCTTGAATATTTTTATGACGGAGGCGAGTTCGCGCCACTCTGCTACCCGGCGATCGATATGCCTGAGGACGAGGATGATCTCGCCGGTGCATCGGATGAGGATCCGGAACCGGGCGAGCAGCTGGTCATGGGCGGGCTTTCGGTGGACGAGCCTGAGGAGGAACCGCCGGCGCCGAAGACAGCGTTAGAGATCCTTGAGGAGATAAGAAGGACAGGCAAGACTCCGAAGATGGAGGAGCAGGAGCAGAAGGAAAAAGAGGCCAGGAGAAAGGCCGTGGAGATGTACGAGCTCTACCCGATCGATGTGCCTGACAGTCTGATATTCCACCTGGCTGCGCGCATCGAGAAGAAACCGCGACTCGACGCTACTGAGGCCGATGTGCTGTTCCACGCCCTGGCGACGGAGAAGCTCAGGGATATGTTCCACGGGCGGATATTCTTACGAGTCTATGACTATATCAGAGAACAGGTCAGGGAAAAGGACAAAAACAATTACCTTCGCCTGCTGATGAAATATCTGAATCCGAATACGATAAAGAGAAACCGTATCGGTGAGGTCGCGAGCGACTGCATCCGCTGCGGCGAGATGGAGAAGGCAGCCCAGATGCTCAAGAGATACGGCAGGAACGGCTGCAAGGACGATGAGATGGCCAAGCTCGTTGTCGAGCGCATCAGACAGGTCGAGTACGAGTTCGACGACTGCCTCGTAAAATGGGCGTACGCGCTCTATGAAAAGGGTCACCACGAGCGTCCGATACTGAATTATCTGCTCCAGTACTACATGGGCGAGACGGACACGCTTATCTCTCTGTACAGGGCATCCATGCCGAAAAAGGTCACATCGGGCACGGGCTCCTCGCAGGTCGAGAGTGTCGAGGGTTATATCAAAAATAACCCGGAGTTCTACGAGAGCGTCAGGGAGAGGCTTTTAGGCCAGGTGCTCTTTGCCTGCAGGAATACTGAGGATACTGAGGACATATTCCTTGACTACTATGAGGACGGCGAGAACAGGATGCTCGTAAAGGCGTATCTGTCACAGGTTGCTTATGAGTATGTGGTCGGACGTATCGAGCTGACTGATGCTATTTTTGAAAAAATCTACCAGCAGGCGATGTATGAGAAGGAGCCCGTGATGGTGCTCGCGGCGCTGAAAAAGCTGGTAACGAAAGAAGAATACGATGAGAACGAGACAGGCTTTATCATGAGCAGTCTCGAGGATATGGCAGGACGCGGCTGCATACTCCCGTTCATGAAGGATTTCGCACCGCGCATCACAGTGCCGTTCGAGATCAGGACGCCGGTACTCGTGCAGTATTACAGCGGGACGCCGGACGGGGTATTTTTGTTCGTCAAGAACAAAAACAGCGAGTACGAGTCCAAGCCCATGGAAAAAGTGTTTGACGGAATATTTATCTCGTCGATACTTCTTTTTGCGGGCGAGGAGACCGTCGGATACATCTACGAAGAGGAGACGGGCAAGCGTTCAAAACAGTTCGAGCTCCGCAAAAAGGAGATCAAGAGCGGCGGCGCGAGTCTGTTTGAGCAGGTAAATGCGATGCTCGAGGCCAGACGCGACGGAGACGAAGAGGAGTACAAACATCTGAGTGAGACTTTCGTTGAGGAGCTGGAAGTATCGAAGGCGTTGTTTACGATCTTATAACCATTCGGAGGAACATAAATGAGTGATGACAGAACATTGATAGTCGGCATGGATCTGTGCGACGAGACTACGCAGCTGGCGGTCTATGATCGTGAGCTGATGGAGCCTGTCCTTATAGGTCAGTCCGAGGATAATCCGGACGCGCTTATAGAAACGGCGGTCAACTTCGCCGAGCGCGAGTCGATCACGGGACTCCTTGAGAAGGCGAGGTCCGGTGATGACGTTATGAACGACGGAAAAATGGTCGGGATCGAGAGAGTGCTCGCGTACTTTTTCAGAAAGACCCTGGCGATGACCAGAGTTCGTTACCCCGGAGAAAAGATAAAAATGCTCACGATCTCGGTTCCGTCGATGGACAAGGATTTTGTGGACAGGCTGTATGAGGCGCTGTCTTTGATCGGACTCGAGAACGACAGAGTGAGGATCATAGATCACAAAAGAAGCTACATGTACTACGTGCTCTATCAGAAAAAGGAGCTGTGGACCAATGACGTGGGGCTTTTTGACTATGACGGCGAGAGACTGTTATACGAACAGTTAAAAATAGACCGTTCGCACCTGCCGGCTTTGGTGGGCGTTACGGAGAAGGATTTTACGGAGGCCTTTAAGGTGGCTGACAGGCCTGAGAAACTCCCTGAGAAGCTCCCTGATTCGATCGAGTTTATCGACGAGATCGACGAGAACTCGGAAGAGATCAAGGCTGCGACCCCGAAAGGGACTATTTTTGAGAATATAGTAAAGACCGCGCTGAAGAATCAGTTCGTATCATCACTGTTTATGACGGGTGAGGGATTCGAGACAAAGTGGGCTGATGAGGTGTTCCCAAGGCTGGCGGTCGGCAGACGTCTGTTCCGCGGCAGGAACCTCTATGTCAGTGGGGCGACATATGCATCGAAGGAGTTCGGTGAGAAAAAGAGACTCGAGGATTACGTTGTTTTTGCGCCTGATATGGTGCCGGCACGTCTGTCGATGGATGTGTACGAGAACGGAAAGCAGAACGAGGTCGTGCTCGCACCGGCCGGTTATCCGTGGTTCGAGGTGGATACCGAGGTGGATCTGATCCCTGACGGGGATACGGAGATCGTGGTGAATGCAAGGCCTGTGTTTGAGGGAGAGGTACACCAGTACAAGCTTGACATCTCGCCTATCCTCGCGAAGAACAACCGTATGACCAGGATCGGGTTGCGCGTGAGGTTCGAGGATTCGAAAACAGCGATATTTACCATAAGGGATAAGGGCTTCGGCGATACGATGCCCGGAAGCAATCGTGTTTGGGAGGAGACTATAGTATGTTCATAAGATGCTATGGAAAGGTGGCGACAGAGCCCTATACCATGCCGTATACCGGAGCGAGGGTGTACTCTTTGGAGGAGCTGTGCTACTACATCGGAAATAACATATATACGATCACCGAGGACTTTTTTACGAAGTCTTTGGTTGAGTGGCTTGACAAAGAGGCGGATCAGAAGGTCCTCGCCAACAAGCTCGACACGATGATAACCAACAAAAATAAGCTGAAGGATCTGGTCGTGACCATCCTATGTGCCTGCGACTACTACAAGGAGTTCGAGATCCGCGAGCTGATGCGTGTTATCGACGATATCGTGAATCTCCCGCTCCATGAGAAGAGCAAGATCCGCGCCGACAACTATATGCGTGCCGGACTCTATGCAAAGAGTGCCGCAGCCTACAGAAAGCTGCTCACGGGTGCCTATGCGGTGAACTTTACGCCGGAGGCTTACGGAGATATCCTTCACAATCTCGGTATAGCGCAGTTCTACACGGCTTCTTTTGAGGCTGCCGAGAGGGATTTCAAGGAGGCTTACGCCAGGAATCACAGGGCGGAGTCGCTCCATCATTATCTCTATCTGCTTTTAATGAGAAACAGAAATGAAGAGTTCGAGCGCGAGTGTATAGAGCATGGCATGAACAATGCTCAGCTCGAGGCTATCAGAAACAGATTTAACGAGGAAAAGATGAAGGTTCAGAAACGGACCATCGATGATGAAGAGATAGAAAGATTTAAAGAGGATTTGAGAAAGGCGGCCGGTAGTGCGATTTAAACTGTTCGGATTCGGCCGGAAAAAGAAGAAGGATGAACAGATCCCTGAAGAGGAGTACGGAAGCCTCAGAGAGGAGAGAAGTGCCGAATCAGCCGAAGTAGAGAAGATCATCAAGAATCACCCCTACTTCGAAAAAGAAAATGTAGATTTGAAAAATGCGCCTGCTCGCATCGCTTACCTCGAGCGTCTCAGAGACACTATCATGGAGGGAAAGCATCAGTGTGAGGAGGTCAAGTTTGAATACGGCCGCGTTACATCCTACCTTAAGGACATCCAGCTCATCGATCAGGCTCAGGAAGAGGACAGAAAAGAGATATATGACTGCGCAAAGAGGATAGTCGAGCTGACCGAGATGCGCAAGGCCATACGCCACAAAAGATATCAGATCTCGGACCCCCAGAGAAAGGCTATGGACCGCTTCGAGGAGGACGTGCCTCACGACGTGGAAAAGCTTTTGGAGTTCGAAGATCTGCAGGTAAAGATAAGGGGAGATCTCAGAAAACTGAGCGGAGAGAAGGCTTTTCTCGTTTCCGAAAAGAAAGAGATCAACCGCAGACAGTCGTCGCTGAGGCGTATAAGCAAGGTGTTGGCAGTGATCCTGTCTTTGGCAGCGATAGCATTGGGGTGCCTTTTGGCTTACTGGCAGGTCGATATCACGGTGCCTTTTGTCGCTACGGCATCGTTTGCATTTCTCATCGCCGCTATCATCATGTGGGAGGCGCGCAAAAACCGCATGGAGATGGCTGTTACCGAGAAAAAGGAGAACCGCGCGGTATTTTTGACTAACCGTGTAAAGATAAAGTACGTTAATAATGTAAGAGCTCTGGAGTACCTGACCGGCAAATACGCGGTCAGAAACGCTACAGAGCTTGATTTCGTTTATTCGCAGTATCGTGATGCGAAACGCGAGTGGGCCCGTCAGCGTGAGGGTACGATTCAGATCGAGGAGAACCATGAGATACTGATCCATGCGCTTAAGAGGATCGGTGTCAGGGACCGCGAGATATGGTTTACACAGGCGAAGGCTCTCATCGATCCGTCTGAGATGGTCGAGGTCAGACATGAGTTAAACCAGAGGCGTCAGAAGCTGAGGGAACAGCTGGATTACAATACCGGAGTGATGACGGAGTGTCTGAATGAGATGGATAAGATCAGGCAGAAAAAGCCCGAGTACGAGGCGGATGTTGAGAGGATCCTCGCGCAGGTCGGGGAACTGAAGTAGGGACGGCCGCTGAGGTCGGGGGTTTTGATTGTCCGTGAGGACACGTAGAAAACTCTACGAGTTTTCTTCGCTTCTTTTATCGACCGCCACGTTGCACGCACGGAAAATACCCGTGCTGCGCAACGACGCTCGAGACACATCCCTCACGGTGACAATTCAAAACCGCCCTCCTTTAGGCGGCCTGATTGGCACAAAACAAAAGTCGCCCGCCTATGGTGGCGCCTGTCGGTCCTGCCTGACGAAATCCGGGATTTGCAGCCCGGAAGCAGACGCCTTTCCGACTTTTTCATGTTTTTTTGCGATTAAGTCGGAATTTTTTAGCTCTATAACTTTTTCTTACACATGTGAAAATAAGGTGACTTCCGACTAAACGTGTGTTTTATGCAATAAAGTCGGAATTTTCTATTGATTTTCAGTCGGATAGAGTTTTCAGATTCTAGAATCAATTAAAAAGAGGTCGGATTATTCCGACTTTTTCTTGTTTTTTTTCGATTTAGTCGGAATCTGTCCTGCTTCCGCCTGTTTTTCGTTTTGTAATTTTTGTTTAGATTCCGACAAAACTGGTTATTTTTGCGATTTAGTCGGAATCGGTCCTGCTTCCGCGCATATCATCAAGGAACGGAAACCGGGCGGTCGCTGATGCGACCGCCCGCTCATTATGGCGATATGTGAAAGTCTGATTATCTTAAAAACTGCTTGCATACGTCGGTGTATTCTGATACTATATAGTTCAAATCAATCTTGGAGGTGTCGGGATGCAGTTTATCGATCTTCATATGCACTCA
Source organism: uncultured Lachnospiraceae bacterium (assembly GCA_947169235.1). Lineage (GTDB taxonomy): Bacteria > Bacillota > Clostridia > Lachnospirales > Lachnospiraceae > Eubacterium_F. The sequence goes on from CAMVOY010000024.1 coordinate 29,631, forward strand.
ATCCACTCGGACGGGACTGATACCCCGGCGGAGTTGGTTGAGCTCGCACTCGAAAAAGGTCTGATAGCCATGGCTCTTACCGATCACGACACGGTCGACGGAGTAGACGAGGCGGTAGCCGCAGCTGAAGGTCGCCCTATAGAGGTGATCTCCGGCGTTGAGATCTCCTGCGAATACGTGATCCCGCCACAGGCAGGGAAGCCCTCAAGAAAAAAAGAGATCCATATCCTCGGATACGGTATGGACATAACAAACGCAGAGTTGCTTGAAAACCTGAAGTTTGCTTGCGACGAGCGTGATAATCGGAACAAAAAGATGGCCGCCAACTTTCAACAGGCGGGCTACGATATGATTTCCTACGAAAAACTAAAAGAACGATTTGGTAATGTCACCATCGCAAGGCCTCATTTTGCGCGCCTTTTGATGGAGGCAGGAGTGATCCCGTCGATAGAGTCTGCCTTCGAACACGGGGGACTCCTTGCGAATGACAGCCCTCTATATGTTTTTCGTACTTATCTGACACCTGAACAGGGGATAAAGGCAATCACGGGAGCAGGCGGAAAAGCTGTTCTTGCTCATCCGATGATGTATAAGATGTCCGTCTCAGAGATCCACAGGCTGCTCGAGACTCTTACAGGTTTCGGACTCACGGGGATTGAGGCTATTTACTCCAGAAATAAAGGAACCGACGAGTCGTATATACGAAAGCTCGCCGGTGAGTTTAACTTATTCATAACAGGTGGTACCGACTATCACGGCCGAAACAAACCTGATCTCGAGATCGGTTGGGGCGAGGGAAATCTCCGCGTCCCGGCAATGTTACTGTCAAATCTTCGTTGAGAGAAACCCGGTTTCCGTTCTTTGATGATATGCGCGGAAGCAGGACCGATTCCGACTAAATCACAAAAAAACATGAAAAAGTCGGAATAATCCGACCTCTTTTTAATTGATTCTAGAATCTGAAAATTCTATCTGACTGAAAATCAATAGAAAATTCCGACTTTATTGCATAAAACACACGTTTAGTCGGAAGTCACCTTGTTTTCACATGTGTAAGAAAAAGTTATAGAGCTAAAAAATTCCGACTAAATCGCAAAAAAACATGAAAAAGTCGGAAAGGCGTCTGCTTCCGGGTTACAAATCCCGGATTTCGTCAGGCAGGTCCGTATAGGGCCGCCCCTATTCGATTACCAGATTCGAGCAAGCGACGTCGTTCGCGAGGTCGTAAGTGTTTCCGGTCTCGACACCAATGACGGTGGGTCTGAGAGCGGACTCTTCGTTGTTCTTTACGACCTTGGCGTACTCGCCGTTTGACAGATGCACGATCGTGTCCACGGGGTAGAGGATCACGCATTTCAAAAATGTCCTCATGACATCCACATCCAGGTCGTCGGTCATCGACATCAGGATGTCCACGGCGGTTCGCTGTGAGTAGGATTTTTTGTACGGGCGGTTGGTGACCAGCGCGTCGTAGACGTCCGCCACGGAGAGGATGCGGGCGTAGGGGATTATCTTGTCCCGGGTCACACCCATCGGATAGCCACGGCCGTTCATCTTTTCGTGGTGCTGCAGGACCGCCATGGAGATGATCTCCTTGAAATCCTTCTTTTCCTGGAGGATGCGGTAGCCGAGCACCGGGTGCTTTTTCATGACCTCGAACTCCTCATCGGTAAGCTTTGCGGGTTTATTCAGGATCTCGGGCGGGACCTTGGCCTTGCCCATGTCGTGAAGCAGACCTGCGATGCCGATATCGTGGAGCTCGGAGTGCTTGTATCCCAGGTTCTTCGCGATGACCATGGCGATGGTCGCCACGTCCACACTGTGACGGAAGGTGTACTCGTCGGAGGTGCGGAGCTGGCTGATATCCACGGCCAGAGCGTCGTTCTCATCGAGCGCCGTCAAAAGGTCGTTCGTTATGCTGTTAGATGTTTTTGTGAAGCTCTCGGAGTCGGTGTTGTTGTACAGATACTGCATGCCCGTGGAGATGCGCTTTCTGACGGTCTCCGTGAGCTGAACCTTCGCAGGGTCGTCCTCGCGGGCTTTGGCTATCTTGTTCTTTACAACGGGAGTTATCGACTCCTCTATCTTTTTCATCGGATCCTCGTCCTCGGGAGTATCCTCGCCGATTCGGATATACAGACCCGGTATTCCATGCTTGGAGAGACCCTCGATCACGTATGTGTCGAGCTTTGCGCCACGGTGCACCAAAACACGATCGAGACGGTCGGTGATCGCCTGATCACTTATCATCCCGGCTTTGAGCATATTCATTCTGACATAGCGTCTTTCAGCCATTGGCTACCTCTCGTTATCATGTGTAAAAATAAAACTACTTCACTAGTATAATAAAATATGTAGGATTTGTAAAGAATTTTATCTGAAAAATACTCCGAAAGCATTGCCTAGAGTGATTTTTTGTGTTATAATACTGAAAGCTGTCGCTAAGAGTGACAAAAGGAGTAGAAGATGAACCGCAGTTATCAGGTAAAAATACGTAAAAAGATCGCCGTCCTGACATTTTTCTTTATGGTATGTCTGGTCGGGGGTATTTTTGTGTGCTCTCAGAATGTGGCTGAGGCGAAGAAAAAAACACAGAAACCTGAGCGTGTTGAGGTTCACCAGATCAAACGTGACGTGCGACTTCACAACAAAGACAATATCATCCCGGCCGAGTATGACAGGGAGTTTTTCCATGTGGGTGATCACGGGTTCATCACTTTTGCGAGTGTGCATGCGATGTCCGATATGAACGGAGCGCCGTCGTATGTGCGTCAGAACATGGCGAATCTGATCACCGTGGATGAGTTCGCGGGAGCGCAGATCGATTATTCGGTCGACAGGCCTGAGGTGCTGACCATCGACAAGGAGAAGCATCTGTACAGGATCCTGAAGGGCGGTGAGGCGACGGTCATCATCAGTGCGAAGGTGGATGTGCCGGATGCGACGAAGAAGTCCGGATATCGCAAGGAGAGATGGCTTGCGAAGTTCACGTTTATCGTGATGGGCGATGCCGGGGCCACGAAGCTTGCAAAGAAAAAGCTCGTCAGCTATGTCGTGAATGATTCCGTGGGAGAGGTAGATGTAGCTCTTAAAGACTGTCCGGATCTGAGATATTACAGCTTTGACTACGCATCGTCGAACAGTGCGATGTGCGTGAAGGCTGAGCTTGATACGATAACCAAGAAGGTTCATCTTGAGTCCTATGTCGAGGGTGAGTCGGATATCACTCTGTGGCTGAATGGCAAAAAGCTTTCGCTGAGGCTTGAGAACAGGCAGACGAAGATAGACAGGACACATTTAATCATGGATGAGGGCGATGTGTCGCAGCTTAACATAGAAAAATACCAAGGTAAGGTCACATGGAAGTCGACGAACAAAAAGGTCGTTTCCGTGGATAAGAAGGGAAATATCATCGGCAAGAAGGTCGGCAATGCCGTAGTCTATGCATCTTTGGACGGACTGCATGGTGACCAGCTGGTGGGATGCGCAGTCTCCGTAGTTGAGAAGGGGCATACGGCAGTGGTCAGAGAGGCCGCCATGATCGGCAAGACACGCATGTATTCGCAGCCGATGAGAATGAATCCGGGATTCTATGACTGCAGCTCGCTCGTCTGGATGGCTTACGGGCTTATCGGGGTCGATTTCGGTATAGCCGAGTATGCGCCGACGGCAGCGTCCGAGTGTCAGTGGCTCGCTGAGCAGGACAAGATCCTCGGCAAGTGGGACAGATACCAGGTGCAGAAGATGGTCTACAGACCGGGAGATCTTCTGTTCAGGGTTGGCGCAGATAATGACAGATATCTGGGAATATATCATGTGGAGATGTTCGCGGGGTACAGGGTTACCGGGTTTGATGAGGATGGAGAGCCGGTGCTGGCGATGTGCTGGGCAAACAGGCCTGATGATTACTACGATCCGTGCGAGGATATTATGGGTAGGCCATAAGAATCGGTCGGTCGGTCACTCCCGGGAAGCTTTAAACAGTCCGTTCGGGCACGCTTTCGCTTTTTTCTCTAGCGTCACGTTGCACGCACGGAAAAGACCCGTGCTGCGCAACGACGCTAGAGAGACATCCCTCACCGGACATGTTTAAACTTCCCTCGCGTGACCTGAGAGAAGATACATGCCTAGGGCTCTACGACGGGGATGAGATCCTCGAAGGATCAAGTGAGCATAGCAGACCTGGTGCAAGAAAGGATGACTTACAAAATGATCAATCAGAAGATGTATCAATTGGGCGCGAGTCCATCGAAGATCAGGGACCTGTTTGAGTACGGGAACCGGAGGAAGGCTGAGATCGGGGCTGACAAGGTTTATGATTTCTCGATCGGGAATCCGAGCGTGGAGCCGCCGGTGAAGGTGAGAGAGGTCATCGAGGACCTTTTGGCAAATACGAATGCGGTGAGCCTTCACGGATATACTTCGGCGCCGGGAGATCCGGCAGTGAGAGAGGCGATCTGCAACTATGTGAACAGGACGCATGGGACGTCTCTTACGAAGGACAATTTTTACATGACATGCGGGGCAGCGGCTTCGCTGGAGATATCGTTACGCGCTCTGTGCGAGGAGGGCGATGAGTTTCTGACGTTCGCGCCATTTTTCCCAGAATACAGAGTTTTTGCCGAGGCGGCCGGCGGTAGTTTTGATACCGTTTTGTGCGACCCGGAGAGTTTTCAGCCTGATATAGAGGATCTGAGGAACAAACTCAGCAAAAATACCAAGGCGATCATCGTGAACTCACCGAACAACCCATCGGGGGCGGTGATCAGCGAGGAGAATGTTGTTAAGCTTTGTGATGTTCTGAGAGAGAAGTCGGCCGAGTACGGTCATCCGATCATCCTGATCGCGGACGAGCCGTACAGGGAGCTGGTTTACGATGATGTGAAAGTTCCGTTTTTGATGAACTATTACAACGATACCATCGTGTGCTACTCGTATTCAAAAAGCTTGAGCCTGCCGGGAGAGCGTATCGGTTATATTGCGGTGAGTGACAAGATGACTGATTCGAAAGATGTCTTTCTCGCGGTGTGCGGCGCCGGCAGAAGTCTGGGATACGTATGTGCGCCGAGCCTGATGCAGAGGGTCGTTGCACAGTGTCAGGGGATGACGTCGGATGTGTCTGTCTACAAGGAGAATCGCGATATCTTAGCGAATGCGCTCAGAGAGTACGGATTTACGGTGGTACAGCCTGATGGAGCTTTTTATCTCTTTGTGAAGGCTCCCGAGCCTGATGCAGAGAAGTTCGCCGAGAAGGCGAAGGAGTTCGAGCTTTTGCTCGTGCCATCGGACAGCTTCGGCGTGCCGGGGTACGTGAGGATCTCGTACTGCGTATCGACAGAGATGATCAAAAACAGTCTGCCTGCGTTTGAGAAACTCGCAGAGAGTTATGGGTTGTGATCAATTTTACAGTAAATACATAAAAATATACAGGAGGTAACAGACATGGCATTTGGATTTGGACAGCTGATTGAGATCCTGAAAAAGGATCCGAAGAAGATCGTTTTTACGGAGGGAAAGGACCCGCGTATCCTGGAGGCGTCATCGCGTCTTCTGGCGTCGACATTCCTTGAGCCGATCCTTGTTGGAAATGAGAAGGAGATTTTCGATGTGGCAGCGGAGGTCGGATTCAATATCCGCGGCGCAAAGATAATCGATCCTGAAAACTATGATAAGATGGACGAGATGGTAGACCAGCTCTATGAGCTCCGTCGTGCGAAAGGTTTGACCAAGGAGCAGGCTGAGAAGCTTTGCCATCAGGGTAACTATTTTGGAACGATGCTCGTAAAGATGGGTGAGGCTGATGCACTGCTCGGTGGTGCGACTTATTCTACCGCTGATACCGTGCGTCCGGCACTGCAGATCATCAAGACGAAGCCCGGAAAGACGATGGTTGCTTCCTGCTTCATCCTCGTAAGAGAGGGCGCGACAGGCGGAAACTCCGTGCTCGCTATGGGCGACTGTGCGATCAATATCATGCCGTCTGAGGATGATCTGGTTGAGATCGCCGAGGATTGTGCAGAGTGCGCGAAGGTGTTCGG
>CAMVOY010000025.1 GCA_947169235.1 uncultured Lachnospiraceae bacterium
TGTGTACCTGTGTACCAACCGGCATATCCTTCATCTCCATGCAGTTACCTACACGGATCTCTGCGCCCTCTCCGTTCATCAGCACGTCGCCCACCTTCAGGCCTGCCGGTGCGATAATGTATCTCTTCTCACCGTCTGCGTATGAAAGAAGCGCGATGTTTGCTGTACGGTTAGGATCATACTCGATGCTCTTTACTGTAGCAGGGATCCCGTCTTTATTTCTCTTGAAATCGATAATTCTGTATTTCCTTCGACTACCACCACCGCGATGACGTACAGTGATCTTTCCCTGTGCGTTTCGGCCTGCATGCTTCTTCAAAGGAGCAAGGAGGCTTTTCTCCGGTGTATCGGTTGTGATCTCAGCGAAATCATAACCTGTCATATTTCTCCTCGAAGGGGTATATGGGTTATAGCTTTTGATTCCCATGATGATCTCCTTTCCTTACTATCATAAACCTTCAAAAATCTCGATGTCAGCGCTTTCCTCTGTAAGCCATACGATTGCCTTTTTGCGTTTTGCTGTCTGGCCCTGTGTACGACCGCGGCGCTTGTTTTTTCCGGATACGTTCATTGTGTTTACCTTGGCAACCTCTGTGCCCGGGAACATTTTTTCAACTGCATCCTTGATCATCGTCTTTGTTGCATCTGTATGTACATAGAATGTATATTTCTTGTAATCCATTCCTTCCATCGAGCTCTCGGTGATGACCGGCTTTAAGATTACGTCATAATACTTGATATCAGCCATTATGCATACACCTCCTCGATCGCTTTGATTGCATTCTTCTCGATCACGAGCGCGTCATACTTGAGAATGTCGTATACGTTAAGTCCGCTTGTGACTGTTGCGTTTCCTGCTTCCTTGTTCTCCTCACGAAGGAAGTAAGTGCTTCTCACACCCTGAATATTTCTGGCTGAAAGAGCTGCATTCTTCTGAGCATCAGAAGGTGCTGCACCCTCACCGCCAAGTACGATGAACGCTTTTCCTGCACCCATCTTTGTGAGCAGCTCGTTCATTGTCTTTGTCTTCGGCTCGTCAAACTTGAACTCGTCAACGACATACAGCTGTGAATCCTTAACCTTTGCAGAAAGCGCTGCCTTGAGGGCTGCCTCTTTCTCCTTCTTGTTCATCTTGAAGCTGTAGTCACGCGGAGTCGGTGCGAATACCACACCACCTCCTGTCCACTGTGGTGAACGGATTGAACCCTGTCTTGCATGACCGGTTCCCTTCTGTCTCCAAGGCTTACGACCACCGCCACGTACTTCTGAGCGGGTCTTTGCCTTCTGTGTACCCTGGCGCTTGTTGGCCAGCTGCAGAACCACTGCTTTATGAAGCAGATGCTCATTGATCGGAGCGGCGAATACCGAGTCGTTTACATCCATCTTCTCGACTTCTTTGCCGTCCATATTGTAAACAGATACGCTTGCCATCTGTCTTTCCTCCTTTTTCTTTTCGTCTTATTCTTATATGATATTATGCGTTGGCTTTGACAGCCTCTTTTACGATGACTGTTGACTTCTTCGGTCCCGGTACGGCACCCTTGATCAGAAGCAGTCCCTCCTCAGCGTCCACACGGACGATCTGGAGATTCTGGATGGTTACGTTTACCGCACCCATCTGACCCGGCATCTTCTTGCCTTTGAATACCTTACTCGGATCGGAAGCTGAGCCGTTTGATCCTGCATGACGATGGAACTTTGAACCATGTCCCATAGGTCCGCGGCTCTGTCCGTGACGCTTGATGGCACCCTGGAAGCCCTTACCCTTTGTCTTTGCAGAAACATCAACCATGTCGCCTGCTTCAAAAATGTCTGCTTTGATCTCCTGACCCGGAGTGAACTCCTCTGCATTCTCAAACTTGAACTCTGTCAGGAATCTCTTATTCTCTACACCGGCCTTAGCGAGGTGTCCCTTAACCGGCTTGGTGAGAAGCTTCTCTCTCGTATCGCCGTAAGCGACCTGAACTGCTGAGTAACCGTCGTTCTCCTCAGTCTTTACCTGAGTAACATATACCGGACCTGCCTTAAGGACCGTAACCGGTGTCATTACTCCGTTCTCGTCATAAACCTGTGTCATTCCAATCTTTGTTGCTACGATAGCCTTTTTCATCTTTGTTTCCTCCTATAATAATGATAATACTCATCTTCGTTCCTATTCCCCAGGCGGAAAACATACCGTTTTCACTGAGGCGCTATGTACGGAGCGAAGTTTTCCTTCCTTATGGAATTACTTCTTCATCTGAATGTCGATGGCAACTCCTGCCGGCAGATCTACTTTTGAAAGAGCATCTACCGTCTTCTGTGTCGGGCTGAGCACGTCGATAAGACGCTTATGTGTTCTCTGCTCGAACTGCTCACGTGAGTCCTTGTACTTGTGTACCGCACGAAGGATTGTTACAACCTCGCGCTTGGTCGGCATCGGTACCGGTCCTGATACCTTTGCGCCTGTCTTGTTTACAGTGTCAACAAGCTTGGACGCTGCCATGTCGATGATCTGGTGATCATACGCCTTCAGAATGATTCTCATTTTTTGACTTTTTTTACTTGCCATAAAAATAGTCGCCTCCTTTTCGTACTATGGATAATGTAGTACGACAAGCGGTGACTGTACACTCATCCGTGTGTGTCCATAACCTTTTCAAAAATTATGCCCGAGCCTACCTCGGGATCCCACACGTTTATCTGCTCGGTGGCAGAAACTATGCATCTGTACAGTGACTTGTCGTCATGATTGCCGGGCCTCACATCGCGATTGCTGATCTGCGATGCTGATTTTTCTCAGCCCCTTGACATTCGCTCCACGAAAAACCCGCCTTTCTAAGGAATCTTCCATCCTGTCTACGGTGTTCCTGACACAACACAGTATGTGTCAAACTGCCTGGGCGGCAACCTCCGCTTCTTCGCTATCATGTCACAGCAATCGCTATTCTAACACATCATTTCCTATATTGCAAGCTTTTTTTGAAAAAAACTTAAAAAAGTTGCGGATCGGCGGGCGTGGAAGCAGACGCCTTTCCGACTTTTCTTTTAGAAACGCCCGTTTGGTCGGAACTATTCTTGAAACATACTGATCTCCAAAGAGCGGAAACAACACCTGTTCCGACTAAACTGAAGTTTTACCTTGTTAAGTCGGAACAAATTTGCTGTTTTTCATGTATAGGAAAAAACAAGGATTCAACTCATGCCAAAAACTTCCGACCTTTTTGATGATTTCTCCGGTTTGGTCGGAACATCCTCTGCTTCCACCTGATTTGAAAACTGCCACTCCGAGAAGAATTCCGACTATTTAATAGAAATCTTTCATTTGGTCGGAACAGCTCTTGTTTCCACCCCCTATTGGGGCAGGCTGTCAATCCGCGATGACGTCAATCCGAGATGACGTCAATCCGAGATGCCGTTTTTGGGGGAGATGTGAGACAACGGCCGCGTCGAGTTCAACATGGGTAAAGTTGACTCCACCGCTACAATTCACATTAGAAATGTAAGATTAGAAGAAAAATAACAAGCAGAAATGCAGGGATGCGATATGTGTTTTCACCGTGAGGGATGTATATCATACGTCGTTGCGCAGCATGCGTTTTTTGCATGCGTGCAACGTGACGTATGATAAAAAAGCGAAAGCGTGCCCTCACGGAAAACACATACGCATCCCGTACGTCTTCATGTATCCACCCACATACGCATCCCCGTACGTCTTCACACATCCCGTACGTCTTCAAGTATCAAAACAATCCCTTAAAGAAATCACCGATACTCGAAAAGATGTTGCCAAAGAAATCACCGATCCCACCAAAGATCTTTTCGAACCAGTTTTTCGCATCCTCGAGATCTATCCCCGAGCTTGCGATAGCATCATACACCTTCTGTGCACTCTTCTCCAGATCAGATATATCGAGATCAAGATTCCCGATCTTTTTCATAACAGAAAGGATCTTCTGTTTCTCATCATCGCTAAGCTTGATATCGAGCTTCTTTGCTCCATCATCTATCGCCTTTAATATTTCCTCATCCGAATCAAGCTCGCCCTTTACAACGGCATCCTTGATTATCGCCATAAGCTGAGCAGCCTTCTCACTGCCAAGGCTGTCTACCATATCACCCGTCGTGACAAGCTCGTCTATGGCTGCATCCATCTTTTCATCATCCACGGACTCATCATTCATAGCCGAGTAAGCCTTGATGGCACCAACCAAAGCTGCAGTACCGGACAGCGGGAACGGTCCTGCGACCGTGACCTCAGCATCAGATATACCTGCCGTGGAGAGCGCATTTACATACATGGCCTCCGTACAGAAATTGATATTCTTCGTAGTCACGTTGATACCGTCATTATCAGCGTTCTCCTCGATCTTTACCGATGAGAGTGCGCGAGAGCCGATCACTGAAGAATCGATATATTTGTCGAGGTATTTGTGCTCCTCTTCATTTGATATCTCGATAACCTTGTAATCCTCAAGCTCATCCTCAGATACATCCAAAAGCTCCATGACAGTCTTTTTCTCGGAATCCTTTAGATTTGCGCCAAATGAGACATACGGAACTACATCAGTAGACGCCCGTGCTGTCGTAGCCGGTGCCGTTACAGCAACTGCTGACATGGCCATCACCAGGGCAAGCCCCGTAGCCATGATCTTCTTTATCAGTTTCATTTTCTTCCTCCAATCTCTGCGGATGATCATATCCGCCAATCAAACATTTACTGTTTTCTACAAATGTATCATGAACCTGCACGTCTGCAGGATGAATACCTGTCAGAGTTTACATATCCTCTCAACTGCCTTCAGAGTGTTTTCCGCAGTACCGAAAGCTGTCAGTCTGAAGTATCCCTCTCCGCTCGGACCAAAGCCCGATCCCGGAGTACCGACTACATTCGCCTCAGTGAGAAGCTTGTCAAAGAAATCCCATGAGCTCATACCGTCCGGTGTCTGCATCCAGATATACGGTGCATTCACGCCTCCGTAAACCGTGTAACCTGCTCCACTCAGTCCGTCACGGATCGTCTTGGCATTTTTCATGTAAGACTCGATCTGCTCACGGGTCTGTGCCTGACCCTCCGGTGAGTACACAGCCTCGCCTGCACGCTGGATGATATACGGGGCACCGTTAAACTTGGTCCCGTGGCGGCGTGCCCAAAGGCTGTTAAGCATCACATCAGAGCCGGGTGCCGTAAGCTCTTTTGGGATTACCGTAAAACCAAGTCTCGTACCGGTGAAGCCCGCATTTTTAGAAAAGCTCCTCATCTCGATAGCGCAGGTCTTCGCTCCCTCGCACTCATATATCGTGTGTGGCACATCATCCTCGTGGATGTAGGCCTCATAAGCGGCGTCATAAAGGATCACTGCGTCCTTCTCTATCGCATAATCAACCCACGCCTGAAGCTGATCCTTTGTAAGAGTCGTTCCCGTCGGGTTGTTCGGGCAACAGATATAGATGATATCCGGTGTTTCTTCAGGGAACGCCGGAACAAAATTATTCTCGGCGGTGCATGGCATGTAGATCACATCCGTCCACGCCTCTTTGTCCTTGTCATATTCACCGGTCTTACCGGCCATCGCGTTCGAGTCAACATAAACAGGGTATACCGGATCCGTCACGGCGATACGGTTATCAGTTGCAAAAATGTCAACGATGTTTCCGCAGTCACTCTTCGCACCGTCGCTGATGAAGATCTCATCGAGAGCGATTTTCACGCCTCTCTTCTCATAATCATGTTTAGCTATCGCTTTACGCAAAAACTCATAGCCAAGATCCGGAGAATACCCGTGAAAGCCCTCTGCGCTCCCCATCTCGTCAACAGCCTTGTGCATGGCATCGATCACCGCGGGCACCAACGGCTTCGTCACATCACCGATCCCGAGACTGATCACCTCGCGGTCGGGGTTCTGCGCCTTGTATTCGCTTACCTTTTTTGCTATCGTTGAAAAAAGATAGCTTCCCGGCAGTTTCAAAAAGTTATCGTTTATCTTAAACATTTTTATTCCCCCTTCATTGTTACTTTTTCGACGAGTAATTATAGCACATGTGCGTTTGTATAGCAAGATTTTTTTCAGGACAAGCAGAGCATACGGCTCAAAAAAACAACCGGTCATCTCTGACCGGTTGTTTGGTATCCTTATATGGAATGATCAAGCATCCTTGCTGTATCCTGAAAAAGTAGTGATCTTGTCATTGACGTCATTCTTGACATCCTCAGCCTTAAGCTTTATGTCTTCTTTAACTTCCTTGGCTTTTTCCTTGGCAGCATCAACCTTTTCCTTGACTTCGTCAAGTGTCTCTTTGACTTTCTCGGCACGATCGGTCTTAACCTCTGCCTTCGGCTCCTCCTTTTTTTCAGGAACTTCTGTTTTAGTCTCTTCAGCTTTCTTGTCAGCTTCAACCTTTGTCTCGCTTGCAGCATCCGTGGCAGGCTCCTCATCCTTCTTGTCAGTCTTACCATCAGGACGGATAGTCACATAATCGCGATCCTCGTCCGAGTTCTCATCATAGAGGTCGTTATCAAAATCATCATCATAGTCGTCGAGATAGTCCTTCATAAGGACGTTCTTCACGAAATACAAAACTCCCGCAACGATCGCCGAAACGATGGCGAGGCTGAAAATAAACTTAAAAAACTTTTTCATCATGTCCTCCAATCCGGAGCGCCGAAAAATCCGCTCGCTCCACCAGCTAAACTCTATTTTATCGAAAAGTGAGCCGATTGTAAAGGCTTTTTTCAAAAAAATTTCTACCAAAGTCTCTCGTCAACCTCATCGTCAACTGTCACATCTGCATGTATCAATCGATAAGGAACATGATCAATATCAAAAAAACAGGCCGTCTCAAATGAGACGGCCTGAACAGTATCTTAATCTCAGGTACTTGTTGGCGAAGTTGTCGGCGTATCCGTTGGCTGAGCAGACGGTGTCTGTGACTGAGCAGGCGGCGCCACTGACGGTCCCGGTTCCACCGGCGGCTCGTAAGGAGTCGGTGTCGGTGCCGGTTTTATCCCCCATATTGCGTAGAACATGTCTTTATGCTTTATCGTTGGTGTAAAAAGAATATCCTTTCCATATTTCGGTTCCGTATCTGATGATAAATCGGCCCATCCAAGGAAAACATATTCCTCACTTGGCGGCACCAAAGAAGCAGCATCCGGAAACTGAACACTTTTACCCCATTCAACCTCTTTTGTAACAGATGTTTCACCATTGATCTTTCCACCGTTCGCATCAAATTCAACCGGTACCTTATCAATGATAGTGATAGTCGCATAGTTGGAATATTCGGTCGCTTTGCTATACTGGCCGGCATTCGAAGTATATGTTATCTCACATCTGTAATCAGCTGTTTCATCTGTCGGAGGTATGTACTTGCTTTCAGTGGCACCCGGAATCTCCTGTTCAATCATGTGATTCGGAAAAGTTTTATACCACTGATATGTAATCTTACCTACTTTCAAGGCTTCAGGCGGAGCAATCGTAGTACCTGACACATCGAGAGGCTTTACATCCGTCTGTCCTTTATAATACGTCATATTATCAAGATGCGGCACACCAAGTACTGTGCCAACTATCACTTTAACGGTAGTTCTTTTGTTTGTTTTACTGGTGTTTCCAACTGATTTTTTTGCTTTTGCGATAACGTCAATGGTTGTGGTACCGTAACCAACAGCCTTAACTTCTCCTGTCGTACTTTCAACTGTCGCTATTTTTTTGTCTTTTGAGGAAAATCTTACAACATCCGACGAATCGTCCGGGGTAAGCCATGTATTGATCACAGCCGTATCTCCGGGTTTTGACAGAATGATCTGCTCATCAGCACTTACCTTAGTTGACCGTTTAAGTACGCGAATAGTTACACTGCCTAAAAGCTCTCTGGTTTTCCTGTTTCTGGCACGTATAGTAACCTTTCCCGGAGCAACGGGAGTCACTTGCCCTGAGGTTTTCCCTACTTTAGCTACTAATGAGCATGTTGATCCAAATGTAACCGCTTTATTACCGTTAAATTTTAAATTGTATTTCTTACCACAATACATCTCCGAAGGCACCTTCGCTCCGGACTTAAGTGTTATTCTATAACCTGCTGCATACGAACTGATTTCCGGTGTGATCCCTGCTACTCTGAGCGATGTAATGATCATTGCCAGTGCAAAAATAATTGATAATACTCTTTTTTTCATGATAGCCTTTCTTTCTTGATGTCTGTATGTATGAATTGATCAGCGTGACAAACGACGTACCAGGTCATAGAGTAACTCGTCGATGTCTTTCTTCATGGCGAGAGCCTCATCGATATCATAGTCAATAAACTCGCCGTCCTTGTAAGCTACAACTCGATTTGTCTTTCCCTCGATGAGCAGGTCAACCGCCTTTGCTCCAAATGCCGAAGCATAAACACGATCATGACAGGTCGGGTTTCCTCCTCGCTGCATATGTCCGATAACGGTAGCACGAGTCTCAATACCTGTTGCAGCCTCGATACGCTTTGCGATTCCGTCAGAATCTCCGCAACCCTCAGCATTGATGACGATATGATGCATCTTTCCAACAGCACGACGACTGAGGATCTTGTCGATGATCTTTGACTCATCACCATCATATCTCTCCGGGATAAGAACATAGTCTGCACCGCTCGCGATACCGCACCAAAGTGCGATATGACCTGCAGTACGTCCCATAACCTCGATGATGGAGCATCTCTCATGAGAAGCAGATGTATCACGGATCTTGTCGATAGCTTCCATAGCAGTGTTCACTGCCGTATCAAATCCGATGGTATACTCGGTACAAGCTATATCAAGATCGATGGTTCCCGGCAGAGCGATCGTGTTGATGCCGTTCTCTGAAAGCCTCTGTGCTCCCTTAAATGATCCGTCACCCCCGATAACTACGATTCCGTCGATACCTGCTTTTCTCGCATTATCAGCTGCGAGTTTCTGTCCCTCAGGAGTCATCATCTCCTTGCATCGTGATGAATTGAGGATGGTACCACCGCGATGCACGATATCAGACACGCTCATCGTATCCATATCCGTGATCTCTTCCTCGATAAGTCCGAGATATCCTTTGTGGATTCCCTTAACCTTCAATCCATTGTTCAAACCGGCTCTTACAACAGCACGTATCGCCGCATTCATACCCGGTGCATCACCACCACTTGTCAACACACCGATTGTTTTGATATCACTCATTTTTTACCTCCATTTACTTCTTACCTTATATCCCATCTCGGCTTATTACGCATAAACCTAAGAGATTATACTACATTTTACACATCTTGACAAGTACAAATTTGATTATTTTCGGTAAACTATCTCACGCATCCTTTACCATCACCGAGTCCTTACCAAAAATATCCCTAAGCTTCGCGATCAGCCCGTCACAAGCACTTGTCGCATGTGCCGCCGAAAGCTGCTTCATTCTCTGTCCGTCCGCGATATAAACGGTCACCAGATCCTGCCCGTCATACGCATCTATCGTCTTTATCAGCTCGCTCTCGCGCTCCTTGTAGCTATCGATGGTATCGAACTTCACCCAGATCATCTTCGGCCGCTCCGTAAAGTCCGTGATAACCGAGGATATCAGCTTCGCATCGCGGTTCAGCTCATGAGAAACCCTTCCTCGGATCATGAGTTTTTTCCCTTCGGCGAGAAGCATTCTGTACTGCTCATATTGCTTCGGGAACACGATCACCTCTACGTCACCGGTCATGTCTTCCAATGTTAAAAATGCCATGATCTGATTGCTCTTGGTATTTTTCACTGTGACCTTATTTACGACCCCGGCGATCACGGCCTGCTCATCGTCCTTTGCCACCGGCTCGGACTCGCCCTCCGAGTCCTCCTCGGAGATTGAAAAATCAACCGCATACCGTGTCACGTGCTTTTTCAGATAATCCATGTCATCATCGAGCGGATGTCCGCTGATATAAAATCCGATGATATCCTTTTCGAAAGCCAACAGCTCACTCTTGGGATACTCACCCACATTCGGGAACGATATATCCAATACTTCCTGTTCCTCGGGTTCCATCATATCAAAAAGAGACAGCTGTCCGCTCATCCTTGTTTTCTTTTCGGCATTTGCCGCATCGATGACCTGCATATGAACATGCATCTTTTGCAGGCGCGTACCCGGAAGCGAGTCCAGGGCTCCGCTTTGTATGAGAGCTTCAATAGTTTTTTTGTTTACCACCGAACCGGGAAGCCTCACGCACAGATCCTTTAATGATTTGTACGGACCATTTTTCTCTCGTTCATTAACGATCTCATCGACTACGGTTCCGCCGATACCCTTGATCGCAACTAATCCGTAGCGGATCACATCCTCCTCATCCCCGGTCTCAGGATCCGTGTACTTGTCCGCCATAAATCTGTATCCGCTCAGATTTACGTCCGGCGGGAGGATCTTTATCCCCTGCTTTTTGCACTCAGTGAGATAGCGCAGAAACTTGTCCTTCGACTCCATGTAGGAAGTCATCATCGCTGCCATGAAATGGAACGGGAAGTGGCACTTCAGATAAGCCGTCTGATACGCGACCATCGCATATGCCGCTGCGTGCGACTTGTTAAACGCGTAAGCGGCGAAGCTCATCATCTGATCCCAGAGGCGGTTTGCGACTTCCTCCGAGATCCCGTTTGCAACACATCCTTTTATTCCCTCGGCCTCACATCCATGCACAAATTTTTCACGCTCAGCCTGCATGACGGAAACTTTTTTCTTTGACATGGCGCGACGCACGTTGTCGCTCCCACCATATGAGTACCCGGCGAGATCACGCACGATCTGCATGACCTGCTCCTGATAAACTATACATCCGTAGGTTGGCTTTAGTATCGGCTCGAGCTCCGGTGTCATATATGTTATCTTGTCCTGGTTCTGTTTGCCTTCGATATACTGCGGGATGAAATCCATCGGTCCCGGGCGGTACAACGAGATACCCGCGATCAGGTCCTCTATGCAATCCGGCTTCAGCCTCTTCATGAAGTTCGTCATGCCTTCACTCTCAAGCTGAAAAATACCCCCGGTCCGCCCCGATGCGATCAGCTCGAAGACCTTCGGGTCGTCATAATCTATGGCGCGCATATCGGAGACATTGCCCTCCGCTGCGTCACGGATCACGGTCAGGTTCCGCAGCCCCAGAAAGTCCATCTTTAATAGTCCCTGCTCCTCGAGAAGCGGCGCCTCGTACTGCGTAACAATAACGTCTTCGTCCTTGTCCTGTGAGACAGCCAAAGGCACATAGTTAAGCACTGCCTCCGGTGCGATCAGAACCCCCGCCGCATGCTTCGTTGTATGTCTGGGCAGTCCCTCAAGTCGCATTGACAGATCGACGACCTTTTTTATCATGGGATCATTCTCATAGAACTCCCTGAAGTCCGGGCTCTCCTTCAATCCATCCGCGAGCGGTGAGAACTGAGGTATCGTCTTCGTCACCTGCTTCACATACTGCGGCGACAGACCGAACACGCGCCCGACATCACTTACGACCGCACGGCTCTTCAGCGTTCCGATGGCGATGATCTGTGCCACATGGTCATGCCCGTATTTTTCACGAACGTAATTAATAACCTCCTCACGCCCCTCAGGCTCGAAATCCACATCGATATCCGGCATCGTGACTCGCTCCGGATTGAGGAAACGCTCGAAGATCAGCTGATACTTTATCGGATCCACCAGATCCGTGATCCACAACGTATATGCGACCAGAGATCCCGCTGCCGATCCACGTCCCGGCCCCACCGGAATGCCATTCTCCCTTGCATACCTGATGAAATCCCACACGATGAGGAAGTAGTCGACAAATCCCATCTCCTCTATTATCTTTAACTCGCCCTCGAGCTTTTCTTCATATAAAAATGCCTCGTCACCATATCTTTTTTTCAGACCGTCGTGACAGAGTTCTCTTAAGTACTCCGAAGCTGTCTTGCCATCGGGCACGTCGAATCTGGGCAGCTTGTATTTGCCGAACTCGATCTCTACATTGCAGCGTTCGGCGATCTTTACAGTGTTTTCGATAGCCTCGGGAGCATAAGGAAATGCTTCAGCCATCTGCTCAGGACTTTTCAAAAAGAACTGCCTGGGCTCATACCTCATCCTGTCAGCGTCGGTCACCTGCTTTCTCGTCTGCACGCAGATCAGCACATCATGCGCCTCGGCATCTTCTTCGTAGATATAGTGAACGTCGTTCGTCGCCACCAGATCGATCCCGAGCTCATTATGCAGGCGCATAAGTCCCTGATTGACCATCTTCTGATCAGGCATCCCGTGATCCTGCAGCTCCAGAAAGAAGTTTTCTTTTCCAAAAATCTCAACAAACCTGTTCGCCTCAGTCCGTGCCTCCTCATACAGATCTCTCTTCAGATACATGGGTATGATTCCTGCGAGACAGGCGCTGCAACAGATCAGTCCTTCGTGGTAACGCTCCATCAGCTCATAGTCGATACGCGGCTTGGAATAAAAGCCCTCCGTGTAACCGAGCGTTACGAGCTTCATGAGATTTTTATATCCGGTATTATTTTCAGCGAGGAGGATAAGGTGGTTGTAACGACCGTGCTCCTCACTTTTTTCCTTGTCAAAACGTGACGTCGGCGCCACGTATACCTCACAACCGATGATCGGATGGATTCCCTGATTCAGGCACTCTCTGTAAAAATGGATCACACCGAACATGTTACCGTGATCGGTTATCGCGAGATGCTTCATCCCCAGTTCAGCCGTACGCGAAACAAGCTCGGAGACGCGACATGCGCCGTCGAGCAGACTGTATCCCGTATGCACGTGGAGATGTACGAAATCCATTTTTTATCCTTTCATAAACAGACCGGGTATCGACCGCGATGGCAGATACCTTAAGACAGAACACCTGTGTTGGTTGCGATGGCAAAAAAAGGGCCGACTGACCCGACCCCTTTCCAAAATATCTGATACCGATCTTTTATATAAAGTAGTTTAATTCGACGTCAAAAACTCCTCCAAACGAGCGAGCGCTTCATCTTCATCCTCACCGTCGATATGAACACCGATCGGCTCTCCGGGGACGAGACCGAAGTTCAGCATTCCCATGATACTCTTTGCATTTGCAGTCTTTTCATTTTTGGTAAAGCTGATATGGCTTTTAAACTGACTGGCTATCTGAACCAGCATGGGGACCGCGCGTTCCGCTTCCTTTTTCTGTACAAATGTAATACTCTTATCCTTCACTTTCTCTCTCCTTTATCTTTCATTTCGCCTGCCCGAAGCTCAGCTGCCATCTCACTCAGTCTTCTCAATCTGTGATTAACAGCCGACTTACCAAGCGGCGGATCCATCATCTCTCCGAGCTCCTTCAAACTTACGTCCGGATACTCAAGCCTGGTTTCGGCGATCCCTGCCAAAGACTCCGAAAGCTGATCAAAGCCTATGGTCTCACGGATGTATTCGATCTCCTCTACCTGTCTTGAAGAAGCGTTTATCGTCTTTTTTATGTTGGCGGCCTCACAGTTTACCTGCCTGTTTATGCGACCTCTGACTTCCTTGACGATACGCGCGTTCTCGAACTCCATAAGAGCGACTGTCGCTCCGACGAGCCCCAGAAAATCTACTACCTTCTGACCTTCCTTTAAATAAAGAACGTAATTGCCTTTGCGCTCTGTTATCTTTCCTTCTATATCAAAAGATTTTAAGATCTCATTTATGAATAATGCCTTCTCATGAGTTCTGGTCACTATCTCGAGCTGATAATGCCCCTCGGGATCGGTAACCGTCCCCGCTGCCAGAAACCATCCTCTTAAATATGCTCTCTTGCAGCATTCTCTTTCAAGGATCTCATCCTTCATAAGATCAGTAAGGATTCGGGATCCTCCGGTCTCAACACTCACTCTGTTTTCATGCTCGATGCGATCGATGACCGGATTCGCATTATAAGCTTTGCTTAGAAGACTATAACATTTTTCAGGAATTGTCAAGCCTTCAGATAAAACGGAAAAAACGTTCTCATCCTGTTTTTTGTGATAACAGCCCTCATACAGCGCCCTCAGCTCCGCTTTTCGGCAATGGCGCCCTTTACTGATATGCTCAGCCAGCTCGCTTCTGACCTTGCTTGCAAACGATCTGCTTTCTTCCATACCATCCTCCATGCCGGCTCGCATACATCACACGGCTCGGCATCATGGCTCCTTTATCTCATCAGATCACCCTGTTTCCTGATTCTATCTCTGTCGATATCTCTGTGATCCTTCTTGCATCCAAATTCACTACTCTTGTAGTATTTATATAATTCGTTGGCAAATGTCACCGATCTGTGCTTGCCTCCGGTACATCCCACAGCCACTACCAGACCCGTTTTGCCCTCGATCCTGTAGTTCGGGATCAAAAAGTCTATGAGCCCCGTCAGCTTCTCAAGAAACTCCTTTGCGACTTCAGAATCCATTACGAAATTTGATACCTCTGCATCATTTCCCGTCAACGGCTTCAGCTCGTCAACATAGTATGGATTCGGCAAAAATCTCACGTCAAAGACTAAATCGGCATCCGTCGGGATCCCGTATTTGTATCCGAAAGAAACGAACGTCAGGTAGAAGTTACAGTATCTCTCGTCTCCTGCGAACTTCCTGTCTATCTCCTGTTTCAGATCCCTGACAAGAAGGGAAGATGTATCGAGCACCACATCCGCTTTTTTCCTCAGCGGCATGAGCATGGTCCTCTCATCCTCTATGGCATCTCCGACCCTTTCACTCTGACCCTCGGCGTCGAGACTCAGTCTCGACAGCGGATGGATCCTTCTGGTCTCCTTGTATCTTTTTATTAAGACAGCAGTAGAAGCCTCCAAAAAAATGATCTCAATCGCATATCCCAGCTGTCTGAACTCATCTACCTTTTCAAGAGTCTCCTTAAGCTTTTCCTTTCCTCTGGACTTACCTCTGAACTCAATCCCTCTGATATCAAGCCCGACAGCGATCTTTCCCTCCAGCTCATTTGAATCATTCGCAAGCTGTAGAAAAGTCGAGATCAACTCCGCCGGCAGGTTGTCCACGCAGTAATACCCGTCGTCCTCAAGTATTTTCATCACGGAGCTTTTCCCGGCCCCGCTAAGTCCGCTAACAATCACACAGCGCATGAGTTTCTCCTATCTTTAATACTTTTCCACATGGCATGTAGCACAGTTTCTGAGCCCATATAGGGCAGGTTTGATCTGTCATGCGAGGGGCCTGTCGCGAACGCCGGTGCGTAGGTCTGGTCTTTTCAGACCATGCACCGCTGCGTTCGGGAATGGTGCAAACGGAGCCCCGAGCAGACAGATCAGAACCTACCGCCTATTGGGCTCTAGAAAATATCTAAATCCCAGGAAAAGTCCCCTATCATGCGAACCTCCGTCTCCAGCTCGACTCCGAACTTCTCCTTCACTATCCGCTTCACATGCTGGATCAACGAGTGTATCTCACTCGCTGTAGCATTCCCTCTGTTAATGATAAACCCACAATGCTTCTCACTCACCTGAGCATCACCGATCCTATAGCCTCTCAACCCTGCATCCTCGATGAGCTTCCCGGCGAAATATCCCTCAGGCCTCTTGAACGTCGACCCCGCCGAAGCAAACTCCAATGGCTGCTTCTCACGGCGTCTCTCATTAAGCTCCTTCATATGAGCCATGATCTCCTCAGTAGATCCCGGCCTGAACTCAAACGTCCCCGAGAGGACGACCCACTTCTTTTCCATAAGGATACTATGTCTGTAAGACAGCTGTAGTTCATCTGCAGTGACCGTCTTCAGTTCACCTTTTTCGGTCATCACAGTGATCTCTCTCAGGCAGTCTTTGATCTCTCCGTCATATGCACCGGCGTTCATAACGATCGCACCTCCGACAGTGCCCGGTATCCCTCCGGCAAAAGCGAAGCCGTCAAGCCCGAGTCTGGCAAGACGCGATGCCATCGACGAAAGCTTCATGCCGGCCTTAACGGTGATCCTGTTTCCCATATGGACCGACATCTCGGAAAAGCTCTCTCCGATCTCTATAACCACTCCGTGGAACTCTCTGTCAGCAAAAAGAAGGTTGCTGCCGTTTCCCACTATCATAAAAGGGAGCTGTCTCGCATCGGCGAAATCCAGCGCCGCACGTACCTCCCCCGTATTCTCGGGGATCAGGTAGTATCTGGCGGGACCTCCCACACGGAAAGTCGTATGACGACTTAACAGCTCCTGCTCTTTCGTTATCATTTACCCTGCTCCTTTACGCATGAGACCAAATACATGCGATACATGCATCCGCGACGATCTCACGCTATTCGCTCACTGTTCAATTACCAATCTTGCCGCGCCGTATATACCGGCGTCGTTTCCGAGCTCAGCAAGCCTGAACTCTTTGTTCTGAAGAGCAAACATAACATGGTCACTGTAATATCTCTTTATCACTTCAAGAATGATATCTCCGGCCTTCGAAACTCCTCCGCCGATGACGAATGCCTCAGGATCCACAACCTGAGCCACATTTGCAAGTCCGAGTCCGAGAACTCTTCCGAACTCCTCGACAACCTCCATGCAGTACTCATCCTTTTCCTTCGCACCGTCAAAGATGGCTTTTGCAGTTATCTCCTGCAGATCATTAAGACATGAATCCTCGAGCTTTGCTGCTCCCGGATGGAGTTTGTTTGTCGCCATGCGCACGATACCCGTTGCTGAAGCATACTGCTCAAGACAGCCTCTGCCGCCACAATTACACAGATCCTCCTCATCCTCGGAACGCACCTTCAGATGACCGATCTCGCCGCCGGCCCCCATTGCTCCGGTAAGGATCTTGCCGCGGACGATGATACCTCCGCCGACTCCGGTACCAAGAGTTACCATAACTATCGAATCAAAGCCTCTTCCGCCGCCCTTCCACATCTCACCGAGTGCGGCTATATTTGCATCATTGGCCACATGGACATTTTCAACTCCGGTGAGGGACGCGAGATCATTTTTCGCGGAAAAAACACCCCAACCGAGGTTTGCGCACTTAAGTACGACACCGTCGTCAGTAACAGGCCCCGGTACTCCCATACCGATTCCCTTGATCTGTCCGCCGAGCGCTTCTTTTTTATTCGTGATACTCTTTACGATATCCGGAAGAATATTTACCCCGGCATCCTCAGTTCTGGTCGGGATCTCCCATTTTTCCAGAAGCTCTCCCTCCTCTGAAAAGAGTCCCATTTTTACTGTCGTCCCTCCGACATCTACACCGATATAATAGTTTGCCATATATTCCTCCTAATCAATCACTGAAAAACTCATTTCCAACATGGTTTGACAGTCTCCTGTAAAGTTCCTCGGCTGCATTATAACCCATCTTCTTCTGTCTGAAGTTGACCGCAGCACTCTCGCAGATGATCGCCCCGTTTCGTCCGGGCCTGATCGGGATGTGATGTATCGGAACCTTGTTCCCGAGATACTCGATAAAGTCATCCTCAAGCCCCATGCGGTCGTATTCTTTTTCTCTGTTCCACTCCTCGAGCTGCAGTACCAGATCTATCGTCATGGTATCCTTCACGCTCTCGACACCGAAAAGTGTCTTCGCATCGATGATACCGATTCCCCTAAGCTCAATAAAATGTCTCGTTATATCCGGCGCCTGACCGATCAGTGTCTCATCAGAAACCTTCCTGATCTCGACCACATCATCAGATACCAGACGATGTCCTCTGTGGATCAGCTCGAGCGCAACCTCTGATTTTCCTATGCCGCTCTCACCTGTGATGAGCACTCCCTCACCAAAAATATCAACGAGGACTCCATGGATACTTATCATCGGTGCCAGCTGTACATGCAGCCATCTGGTGACCTCCGCGGAGAATGTCGATGTCTCCACCGGCGTCTGAAGGATCGGCACCGTGAACTTCTCCGACAGCTTCATGAACTCATCAGCTACCGGCAGATCTCGACAGAACACGATACATGGTACACGGTAACTCATGATCTGTTCCATCATCTCGGCACTTTTTTCTATGCCCTGTTTTTCCATGAACGTGTACTCGACCTGTCCTATGATCTGTACACGATGATGATCGAAATAGTCAAAAAAACCTGCCAGCTGCAATGCCGGACGATTTATATCCGACTGAGTGATCTGCACGCTGTCGAGGTCGTTTTCGCAAGTCAGAACTTTTAACTGCTGTTGTTCAACGAGTTTTCTTATTGAAACGGTATCCATCCATATCCCTCCATATCAAGGATTACACATACACGGTATTATATCATAAACAGAACATGCTCGTCAATACTGACCTGCGGCACATTATTCCATTTGACAAAGCGCCCGCTTACTATTATAATACTGTGAGAAAATGACTCGAAGGGAGATCTCAACATGAGCGAGAATGAAAATCAGACACCCGAAGGGTGCACACACGACTGTTCCTCCTGCGGAGCGAGCTGCTCATCAAGGCAGAACCCTGCCGACCTGATAGCAACTCCTCACGAGGGAAGTCTGATAAAAAATGTCATCGGAGTCATCTCCGGTAAAGGTGGTGTCGGCAAGAGTGCCATCACCGAGCTTTTGGCTGTACAGCTTGCAAGAGCAGGGAAAAAGGTAGGCATACTCGATGCCGATATCACAGGTCCTTCGATCCCGAAAGCATTCGGACTTACGGAGAGAGCCGTAGGTGACGAGAACACCATCTTCCCGGTAACAACGAAAAAACTTGACATCGATGTGATGAGTATAAACCTGCTTTTAGACAACCCCTCAGATCCCGTTGTATGGCGAGGCGCGCTGATCGGCGGCACGGTCCGTCAGTTCTACACCGACGTACTTTGGAAGGACATCGATTATCTCCTCGTAGACATGCCTCCGGGAACAGGAGACGTCGCACTGACCGTGTTCCAGAGTATACCTCTTGACGGCATCGTGGTTGTCACCACACCTCAGGATCTCGTATCTATGATAGTGGGAAAAGCGATAAAAATGGCCGGACTCATGGATATCCCGGTACTCGGTCTCATCGAGAACATGAGCTATGTAGCATGTCCTGACTGCGGTAAAAAGATAGAGATATTCGGCGAGAGCAAACTTGACCAGGTCGCAGAGGAGTACGGCGTACCGGTTCTTGCACGTCTGCCTATAGATCCGAACCTGACTGCAGCCGTAGACGTAGGCGCAATCGAGTCCTACACAAATGAGATTGTCACGGTAGAAATAGACAAAGCGATAAAGACTATCGGTTAAGAAACATCATGCCATATGATATAAAACGGCGATCGAGCCTTTCGTACAGGAAACAACTGCTCTTTTGCCCGTGAACTCGTTCGAGACACCGATAGGCAGGTGGTTGTACCAATCAGCACCTGTCACCTCGTATTTGAGTCCCTGGATGGTCACGTTATGACAGTGACGATCGAGAGCAAATACGGAACAGAGATTACCTGCAACATTGTAGGTCGTATCTTTTCCGAGGACGATGCTTCCCGAGTTTACAACCTGAATTGCATAGTCATCACAGTAAAGGGTGCCCCTGGCGCCCTTTTTTGATATGTAAGTGAGTAGTTGGATGTTACCGAGAGTGTGATCGAGTCGTCCTCCGAGCCCACCGTATATGGCGAACTCCTCATACCCCTTTTCGAGGCCGAGCTTAACCGCGATCATCATATCCGTATCATCCTTATCCTTCGGATATCTGATGGCATCAGAAGGCAGATCATATGAGATCACCGAGTCAAAATCTCCGAGCACGACATCTGCCCGCAGACCTATCTCCTCAAGATAATCAAATCCACCGTCAGCAGCGATCACCAGATCGTCAGGTGCAAGCTCTATCGTATGTGATGAGCGGTCCCCCGCCCCAAATATGTAACAAATCTTATCCATTTTTACTCCACTCCAATATGATAACGGGCCCTCATAGGACAGTTTTGATATGTCCTGTGAGGGATGTCTCTCTGACATCGTTGCGCAGACACCGTACTTTGGTGTCGTGCAACGTGATGTCAGAGAAAAAAGCGCAAGCGTGCCCGAACGGACAATCAAAAGCTGTCCGTACAGGGCCCGCCTGCGTTTTATAGTTTAGACCCATATAAGGGGGCCCGAATCACTGCTTCTTTCCGGCTTCTCTTTTGCGGTTTCTGCTTCCGCCCTCAACTCCCTTTTTAGAGTCGTGCTTAGCATAGGTCTCAGCCTTCTTTGCAGTAGCCTTTCCACGACCTGCAAACAGATACCACAGCGGTGAAGCTACACAGATTGATGAATATGTACCTGCGATTACACCGACGATAAGCGGGATAGCGAACTGTCTTACGCTCGACACACCGAGTATTGCAAGCATGAATACCATGATGAACGTCGTGATGGATGTATTCAACGAACGTGACAATGTCTCAGAGATCGAACGGTTGATGATCTCTTTCAGATCATCACGTGAGTTCGCCTTGTTGCGGTTCTCTCTGATACGGTCGAACACGACGATGGTATCGTTTATGGAGTAACCGACGATGGTCAGCATAACCGCGATAAATGTTGAACCAACCTGGATGAATGCGCTTCCGATAACATATACCGTAAATACTACGAGCACGTCGTGGCACAGTGCAAGAACTGCCGCACCGGCTGTCGCGATATGACGGAAACGGATCCAGATATACAAAAGCATACATGCGATGGCGATGATGGTCGCGATGATCGCATCTACCTTCATCTCATCAGATACGGAAGCAGATATCGTCTCTGACTCAACCTGATCCTCACTGGTGTTAAACTTCTTTGCAAGCTCTGTTCTTACGTCACCTGCCTGCTTCTCTGTAAGAGCTGTGGTGCGGATAGTGATCTTTTTCACGCCCTGATCATCTGATGAGGAAACCTCACCGTTCAGGCCTGTAACCTGCTTAACGACATCAACCACGTCGTCCTTGAGCTCATCCGTGATCTCTGTACCCTTGTCGATGGAAACTGCTGTTGAAGTACCGCCGACGAAGTCGAGTGAGTAGTCAAGGATGCTGCCGCGTGAGTTCACGTTGATGATAAGACCTGCAACCAAAGCTACTACGATCACACCGAATACTCCGGTGAATATCTTCCACTTTCCGATGAAGTCGAATGTCTTTCTCTGCTTCTGAACTCCGTAGAGTTTTACATTCTCAGCACCGAATCCTGCGAACGCATACATGAGCCATCTGGTCACGAAGATTGCAGTGATCATGGAAAGGATAATACCGATTGCAAGAGTCTGAGCGAATCCCTTTACGGTACCTGATCCTCTCAAATATAATACGAAAGCAGCGATCAAGGTTGTCACGTTACCATCGATGATCGCGGAGAGTGCATTTTTAAATCCGTTCTTAATGGCAGAGTTGATAGTCTGTCCCTTTGCCAACTCCTCACGGATACGTGTGAATATGATACAGTTTGCATCGACCGCCATACCTACACTCAGGATGATACCTGCGATACCCGGCAATGTAAGTGTTACATTAAGTACGTTCAGTACAACGAGCATCATAAGGATATAGAATGCCAACGCGATAGATGCTGCCAGACCCGGAAGTCTGTACATAACGATCATGAACAGGATCACGAGGATGAATCCGATAAGACCTGCCCAAAGTGATGTATCAAGCGCCGTGCTACCAAGCGTAGCTCCAACGACGTTGTCATGTATGTTCTCAAGCTCGAGCGGAAGTGCACCGATACGAAGTGTTGATGCGAGGTGCTCAGCCTCCTGGAACTCCTCGAAACCACCTGAGATCTGGCACTCACCACCGGTGATCGCCTCACGGATGTTCGGAGCGCTGACAAGCTTATCATCATAAACGATAGCCATATTCTCGCCAACATGATCGGATGTGATATCACCGAACTTCTTTGCACCCTTTCCGGTGAACTTGATATTTACGATATTCTCTGACTTACCACTTGTCTCGGTACGGGTTGTAGCGACAGCCTCCTTGATGGTCGAACCATCCATAAGGACATCATCCTTTGAGAATGTAACTGCCTCACCCTCATCCGGAGTCGTGGATACTGCAGCACCACTGGCTGCATCAGCAGCATCAGCCTTTGCTGAAAGCTTATCAAGCATTACGAAATAAAGCGCACCCGCCTTACCTAACTGCTTGAGGATCTCCTGTGAGTTTGTAGCACCCGGGATATCGATGGTAATACGGTTCTCACCTTCCTGATATACGGCTGCCTCAGTAGAATAACTCTCGACACGCTTCTGCATCTTGTAGATGGTATCCTCCATCTCCTGCTTCGTCGGGTTATCCTTGGTTGCCTGATAGGTAACACTGACACCACCCTTCAGGTCCAGACCCAGGCGGATGTTCTCGGCACTTCCCTTATGCCACTTTCCGACACCGACAAATGCCACGAAAGCGAATGCCGCGATCATGATCAGCACCAGCAGAATCTGCAGTGCGCCTCTCAACTTACTGTTCATCTTACTTACTCTCCTTTGCTTCTACTTATCTTTTTCTTCCTATAAAAATGTGCCGAAGTACATCTTCACACACCTAAGCACATAGTATAGCATATAAGTCTACAGAAAACAAGCATTTTTTCAAAAAAATATCCCCGGCGCGATGTCCGGGGATATGCGTATTTGTTGCTTATTCTCAGCTAAAGTAGCGGTCCAAAAGTCCCTTGAACGCCTTTCCGTGACGTGCCTCGTCTCTGGCCATCTCGTGAACAGTATCATGGATAGCGTCCAGATTGAGTTCTTTGGCACGTTTGGCAAGATCTGCTTTTCCTGCCGTTGCGCCATTCTCGGCATCAACGCGCATCTGAAGATTTTTCTTTGTTGAGTCGGTCACCACCTCGCCGAGAAGCTCTGCGAACTTAGCCGCATGCTCAGCCTCCTCGAAAGCAGCCTTCTCATAATAAAGACCAACCTCCGGGTAGCCCTCGCGGAAAGCCACTCTGGCCATCGCAAGATACATACCAACCTCTGAGCACTCGCCCTCAAAGTTGCTCCTGAGATCCTTCAGGATATCCTCCGGAGCTCCCTTTGCTACGCCTACTACATGCTCAGCAGCCCAGGTCATCTCACCTTCCTGCTTGTTGAACTTCTCAGCAGGAGCCTTGCATACCGGACACTTCTCAGGCGGCTCGTCCCCTTCATGAACATAGCCACATACGCTACATACCCATTTAGCCATAATCAATACCTCACTTTCATTAGTATTTTACGTACAAAAGTATTAGACTAATGATAACGCATTTCACGGAAAAAGTCAACCGGAACAGCGGTTCATTTTTGGCGATATTAATCTTCATATACTTGACAGTTAGCTTCATATTTGATATACTACATTCATAAATATGAATGTTAATTTCAAGATGGGAGTGAGGATATATGACAATCGGAAGTTTTGAATCAGACACGGCCGTTCTTAGCGAGCTCGGTAAACGATTGGCGGACTATCGCATTCGGATTCCATTAACACAAACAGAGCTTGCCCAAAAAACAGGATTATCAGTGCATACTATCACAAATATCGAGGCGGGACGCTCTGTCCAGATGGTAAATCTGATCAGGGTCCTTCGCGCTTTGGGCTTGCAGCAAAATATGGATATATTGGTCCCCAAGGTTATGGATCACCCGGCAGAGCTTCATAAACTCGGGCGAAACCGCGTGCGGGCCACATCACCAATCTATCGCAAAAAGCCGGAGGGACGATTCAAATGGGGGGATGAAAAATGACAACAGCGCGAGTTGTGTTATGGGGCACAGACATCGGAACGGTTTCGATCGGAAAGGACGGATCCGCTATATTTGAGTACAGTCAGGATTTCCTGTCATCAGGGATCGAAGTATGCCCACTGATGATGCCTCTGTCTAACGTACCATACTCTTTCCCTGCACTCTCGGAAGAAAGCTTTCATGGACTTCCCGGCATGCTTGCCGATTCTCTACCGGACCGTTTCGGAAACACATTGATAGATGCCTGGTTAAGCAAAAATGGACGCACACCCGGTTCCCTGAACGCAGTAGAAAGACTTTGTTATACCGGCACCAGAGGGATGGGTGCACTTGAGTTTTTCCCGGAAACCGGTATAGATCCGGCTGCAGACGAAGCACTAAAAGTCGACGAACTCTCTAAACTTGCTTCAGATATTCTTAATCAAAAAGAGGGTTTACGTACAAGTATACACTCAAGCTCTTTTGAACATTTGATTTCCGTAGGAACATCAGCGGGAGGAGCACGCGCCAAAGCCGTTATAGCCATCAACAAAAAAACCGGTGAAGTTCGATCCGGACAGATAGATGCCGGCAAGGATTACGAACACTGGCTTATCAAGTTTGATCGCATCAAAAATAACCGTGACAAAGAAGATGTCGACGATCACCAACATACCGTCACGGAATATGCATACTACCAAATGGCGATCCTGGCAGGTATAGATATGAGCGAGTGCAAGATTCTGTCTCAAAGTGGCGAGCATTTTTTGACCAGAAGATTTGATCGAACAGCTGACGGCGGCAAACTGCACATGCTTTCGCTGGCAGGCATGGCGCACTATGACTATAATATAGCAGGTGAACGCAGCTACGAAGAAATCGCTGATATCATTCGGAGAATAGGGTGTGATTATCATGACATACGGCAGCTGTATCGCAGGATGGTATTCAATCACAAAGCAAAAAACTACGATGACCACGTAAAAAACATATCATTTTTAATGCAACGAGACGGAACATGGTCTCTCGCACCCGCTTACGATATCACCTTCTCATACAACCCGGCAGGAGCCTGGACCTCGCGTCATCAGATGACTGTAAACGGAAAAATGGCAGGCATAGATGATAACGATTTGATCGCATCCGGCAAAAACATCGGGATCTCCGCTTCGGACATGAGGAATGATATTGAAAGGATTGAGAGCGCCATTGAAAAATGGACAGATATAGCCACATCGGTAGGACTACGCGAGGAGCGCGCAGCTCAGATAAAAGATTGTTTCGAAAAATAACACGCAGGATATTCAAAAAAGGCGGGACGCTCATCACCAAACGTCCCGCTTCATTTTTACATATCTTCAGTTGTAACGCTGTCAATTCCACTATTCTTAGACAGGACGTCGTCATGGGCTCCGGCGAGCACGTCCTGCCCGGACACGGATGTCCGGGCTGCGACGCTGGAGACCTTAGACAGGACGTCGTCATGGGCTCCGGCGAGCACGTCCTGCCCGGACACGGATGTCCGGGCTGCGACGCCGGAGACCTTCAGCATCTCGTCCATTGTGTGCCACCCGAGCACCGCACATTTGACTCTTGCCGGCATATGCGAGATATCTCGGAGCGCCTGACTTTCCTCGAGCTCATCGAGCTCACTGTCATCGACCTCGCCCCTTATCATCCTCATAAAAATATCCCCGAGGCGTCTTGCTTCCTCTTCTGTCTTGCCTATGATCAGATCGAGCATCATATCCGCGGACGCCTGTGATATCGCGCATCCGTCACCTGTGAAACCGCCGTCAACTATCACACCGTCCTCGACTTTGAGGCTTAGGATGATGTCATCACCGCAGGAGGGATTGATGCCCTCGAGGGTTACGGTGGCGCCTTCTATTTCATGTTTATTTGCCGGGCGCAGGTTGTGCTCGGTCAGGATTTCATTATAAAAACTGCGATTTTCCATCTATTCCTCCAATCGGCCATACCGGTAGGTTTAGTTTGACAGGGACGGCCGCTATAGTAGGGTGTTTCGATTGTCCGCGAGGGCCCGCTTGCGCTTTTTTCGAGCACGTAGCGGTGCATGCGTGCAAAAAACGCACGCTACGCACCGACGTGCTCGACACATCCCTCGCGGTGACAATTCGAAACCACCCTTAATAATGCGGCCTGTCCGTCGAAACCATATCTTCTAGCGGAAGCCCAGCTGGCTTCTCATATTTTTTAAACACTCAACTAACCTGTCAATCTCCGCCTCTGTGTTGTAGAAAGCGAGAGAGGCGCGGGCTGTTGATGGGGTACCGAGGTACTTAAGCAACGGCTGCGCACAGTGGTGTCCGGCGCGGATCGCTACGTTTGCCTGCTCGTCAAGGATGTAGGCGATATCGTGCGGATGCACATCCTTCAAAGTAAACGTGAGGATACCGTGATGCTCCGTGGGATCCGTACTACCGATGATGCGGATGCCCTCGACCTCCGTAAGCTTTTTATATGCGTACTCAGTAAGTTCATTTTCACGTGATATGATGTTGTCGAAACCGACCTTTTCATAATAATCGATTGCCGCTTTAAGACCTATCGCTCCACCTGCGTTGACCGTTCCGGCCTCGAATTTGTGCGGTATCTCAGCGTAGGTTATACGGTCTAAAGTTACCAGCTCTATCATCTCTCCACCTGTTAAAAATGGCGGGATCTTTTCAAGCCATTCATACTTTCCGTACAGGACTCCGATCCCCATCGGTCCGCACATCTTGTGCCCGGAAAACGCGAGGAAATCAGCATCCATATCCTGCACATCCACACGGGTGTGCGGCACGGACTGTGACCCGTCTACAACGATCACGATACCTCGATCATGACAGATCTTCGCAAATGTCTTTATATCATTCTCGCGACCGAACACGTTTGAAACATGAGTGATCGCGACTATCTTCGTTTTTTCAGTGAGAGCCGCCTCGAAAACCTCAGGCGTGATCAGCCCCTCATCAGAAGGGTCATCCGAGTAGTTCGCATCATCTGAGCCTGCCATATCCGCGCGTTTTATCGGCTTCAGATATCTGACCTTCGCGCCCTTTCTCTCGGCTGCCGCCCTCCACGGAAGCATATTTGAGTGATGCTCCATGATGCCCACGAGGATCTCGTCGTCCTCCTTCAGCACCGCCTCGCACAGGCTGAATGCAACCAGATTCAGAGACTCCGATGCATTCTTCGTAAAAATGATCTCTTCCGGCCTTTTTGCTCCGATAAATCCGGCGACCCCGGCTCTGGCCTGCTCGTAGGCCTCGGTCGCAGCCAGACTGATCTGATACAGACCTCTCAAAGGATTTGAGTTTACCGCCTTATAAAACTCCGAAACCGCCTCCAGCACACAGTCCGGACGCTGAGTCGTCGCGGCGTTATCTAAGTACGCCACATCGGGGTTATTCTTGAAAAACGCAAAATCCTTGCGAACCTCTGATATCATTCTTATCTCCTATATTTTCGAACACTTGTTCGATTTTTCATTGACAACACATACGTTTTGAGGAATCTTCGTATGGAGGACATTGACATGTTGACACTATCAGATTTCGTAGCTATATTTAGCTTATGCATCTCATGTATCAGCCTCGGCTATGCGATAGGTCGGAGTAGCAAGTCAAAAAAATAACCGCCACGTCTCGAGAAACTGGCGGTTATTTTCATAATAACTAGCTTATCGGACAACCGTCTATCGGTAACGCCCTTACTAAAGACATTATAACCGCTTTATATACATTTGTCAAACACTTTTTAGCAGTATTCTGTTGCAATTTCAGGCACCTTGCGAAGGACAGCCTCGTAGTAAGCCGTCTTCATCATCTCGCGGATGGAAGCCTCATCCATACCGCGGCTCATCATATAGTAGAGCATATCGTCGTCGAGGCGACCGATGGATGCTCCGTGATTACCCTCGACATCCTCTTCCTCACAAAGAATTATCGGGATGGTCTGATTTACGACTCCCTCATCCAGCATCAGCACCTCTTCTATCTCATTTCCCTTCGCACCGATGGCGCCAAGCTTGAAATCGATGGTACCTCTGAATCTCTTTACAGCTTCGTCGCAAAGAGCACCTCTCACCGAGATGTCAGACAGGGAAGACTCGCCTAAATGCGATGCTTCATAGTTCAGATCCAGAACTTCTTTTCTTTTTGTCAGATAGCCTGTATCTATGACCAGAGCACTCTTTCTGCCCTTCAGGTTCGTGTGAACATCCTGATAAATCTTGCCTCCGCAGATAAATGCGTGGATCAGATGGAACTCAGCCTTATCATCTAAGTCGGCATCGATCCTTCCGGTAAAGGTAAACTCATCACCCAGTCTGTGAACCTGAACCAACGTCAGCTTTGCCTTCTTTTTGAGTGATATTTTCACTCCGACAGATGCAAAACCATCGCCTTTTTCACCGCTCCCGTTCTTGAAATCCATCACAACAGTATGATTTATATTCTCATCTACCGATATATCAACTGTCCCTTCGGTATTTGCCCCGTTTTCAAACTCAAACGGCAGACGACTTTGCTCATTATCCCCAGCCGCATGAATAACTATAGGCTCAGCAGGTGATATCCCATCCGGCACATCAATAATCGCCCCGTTCATCTTCAGCCAGTTCCAAGTCTTAACCGGCATCTCATTGATAGCTTTTTCAGTCATATGATAAAACTCCTATTCCGATAACATCTCACAACGATAAATACGCACACACAGTCGAACAGCTTCGGCAGATGCGCAGCATTCGGCATAGAGTGAAACAAGTTGCGTATGCTTCGCGTCGTAAAACCTAACCTATACTGCCCTTCATCTCGAGCCTGATGAGGTTATTCATCTCGAGCGCATATTCGAGCGGCAGCTCCTTCGATACACTGTCGGCGAATCCACTGACGATCATCGATCTGGCTTCCTCTTCCTTGATCCCTCTGCTCATCAGGTAGAAGATGGCATCATCGCTGATCTTTCCTATCCTCGCCTCATGTCCTATATCCGCATCATCGGTTCTCACATCGATCGCCGGGATCGTATCCGATCTCGATATACGATCGAGCATTAGCGAAGCACATGAAACGGTCGACTTCGCCTTCTTGGCATTTTTACCTACAACCACCGCTGAGCGAAACGTCGAGATACCGCCGTCTTTCGATATCGACTTCGTGTTAACCGCTGATGACGTAGACTTACCTATATGTGTGACCTTCATTCCGGTGTCGAGATTCTGGCCTTTGCCGGCGAAGGTGATTCCCGTGAACTCCATGCGTGAATTGTCGCCCTTTAAGATGGTCATCGGATAGAGATAGGAGACGTGCGAACCAAACGATCCCGAGACCCACTCCATCACGCCGCCCTCCTCGACAGTCGCGCGTTTGGTGTTCAGATTGTACATGTTTTTTGACCAGTTTTCTATGGTCGAGTAGCGAAGCTTGGCATTTTTCCCGACAAAAAGCTCCACACACCCGGCGTGCAGGTTTGCTATATTGTACTTCGGCGCCGAGCAGCCCTCGATGAAATGCAGGTCCGCACCCTCATCGACGATGATCAGCGTATGCTCGAACTGGCCCGCCCCCGGTGCGTTCAGTCTGAAGTACGACTGCAACGGGATCTCAACAGAGACTCCCGGCGGCACGTAAACATATGATCCGCCGGACCAAACCGCGCCGTGCAGCGCCGCAAACTTGTGGTCGGTCGGCGGCACGAGTTTCATAAAGTGCGACCTGATCCTCTCGGCGTGCTCCTCCGTATGCATGGCACTCTCGAGATCCGTGTAAACGACTCCGAGCGCCGAAACTTCTTCCTTTACATTGTGATAGACAAGCTCCGAATCATACTGCGCACCGACTCCGGCGAGACTCTCTCTCTCAGCCTTCGGGATGCCCAGACGTTCGAACGTGTCTTTGATCTCATCCGGCACCTCGTCCCACTCTGCATGCATCTTCGTCTTCGGCTTTACATAAGTAGCTATGTTATCCATGTTCAGCCCGTCTATCGGCGGCCCCCACTCCGGAACGTCTATCTCATTATAAATACGCAATGACTCCAGGCGGAAATCTCTCATCCACTCCGGGTCACCCTTTTCCGAAGAAATCTTCTCAACGATCTCAGGCGTCAGACCCTCGTCAAAACGGACCGAGTTCTCGGCCGTCTCTTCATTTTTGAAATCGTAGAGATTCCTGTCTATATCCTCGACATATGTCTTTTCTTCCATTATTCATCTCCTAAGCTTAGTCTGCGCGAGTCCTAACGTACAAACTCGGATTCTTTCGGAATCCTCGTTGTACGTTAGGCTCTTCCGTATTTGGATAAGCGCATCCGCATGCAAGCATGCGATGCACTTATCCTTCATACGGACTCGCGCAGTATCGCTCAAATCCATTTTCATTGATCTCATCCACGAGCGACGCATCGCCCTCAGCCACGATAGATCCGTTCACCATCACATGCGTGTGATCGACCTTGAGCGACTCGAGTATCCTCGTCGAATGTGTGATGATAAGGAGCGCACCGTCCTGCTCTTTCTGGAAAGTCTCAACGCCCTTCGACACAGTACGTACCGCATCGACATCAAGTCCTGAATCCGTCTCATCAAGTATCGCAAACTCAGGTGCGAGCATCAAAAGCTGCAGTATCTCTGATTTTTTCTTCTCACCGCCGGAGAATCCGACATTCAGATCACGGTCCATATAAGACTCATCCATCGACAGAAGCTCCATCTTGCTTTTCAGCTCCTTGCGGAAATCCCAAAGCTTGATACGCTCATCCGATCTCTGCTCCTTTGCGCTGCGGATGAAGTTTGAAAGCGTCACGCCCGGCACCTCCAAAGGATTCTGGAATGATAAAAATATCCCGGCTCTCGCGCGCTCATGTACATTTAATGAAAGCAGATCCTGCCCCTTGTATATGATCTCGCCGCCGGTGACTGTGTATTTCTCATTACCCATCAGCGTATAGCCTAGGGTGGATTTGCCCGCACCGTTCGGTCCCATCAGTACGTGCGTCTCACCCGCCCCGATGGTCATGTTAACGCCATCAAGGATCTTTACAGGCTCATCGCCTGCGCCACCCTCGATCTCCACAGACAGATTCTTTATTTCCAAAATCGTAGCCATCACTCTTCTCCTTCTATAATTATTAGTTCCAATATTCTCACTTTTACTTTTTTTTCATTTACTTTATTTCATTTTTTCTCTCGCAAGTATACCTTATAACACTAATATAGTCAAGTGAAATAGTAGCATGCAGGCCACCATAGTGTTGCTTTGATTTGCAGCAAATGCAGGCAACGCCCTTCGGGGATGGCTTTGTTTGAATAGCATCCCAAGTAACAGGCTGCACTAGGGCAGGTTTGATTCGCTGCATAAGCTGGACAAAGCCCTTCGAGGATGTTTTGTTTGAATAGCATCCCAAGTAACAGGCCACAATAGGGCAGGTTTGATTAGCTGCATAAGCTGGACAACGCCCTTCGAGGATGGCTTTGAATTGTCACCGCGATGGATGTGTCTCGAGCGTCGTTGCGCAGCACGGGTCTTTTCCGTGCGTGCAACGTGACGGTCGAGAAAAAAGCGAAAGCGTGCCATCGCGGACAATCAAAACATCCGAGATAGGGCTGCCCCTTCACAGATAAATCATAACCGACCGCCTATGCAGCCGTCCACATCGCGGACAATCAAAACATCCGAGATAGGGCTGTCCACCTATGCAACCGACAACTTGTCACCTCAGCTTCTTATAGGTATCCGTCGCGAGCTGCTTCGTCTCTACCTTTTTGCCACCCTTATAAACATCAAGATAACTCTTCACCGTGAGACTTCCCCTCTCCGACTTCGTCCTCGCCTTGTAAGTATACCCGTTCTTCGCATCCTTGTACGACAAAACCTCCACGATCAGCCTGCCGCCTTTCACACTTGACCGTATCAGTACAGGCCGCTCGAGAGTGTTCGCGATCACCAGATCCTTCGTCCCGACTGCCAGCGCCGCATCCAGCCCCGACTGCGCATAGCTCACCTTGCACGTGTGCGGATGACGTTCCTTCGGTATGATCCCCGCCGACAAAAAAGCCAGATAGCTCGTCGTCGAAACCTGACAGATACCTCCGCCCTCGACCTGGACGATCCTGTTTTTCAAAAATCCACCGGCCTTGCCATACTTCTTCCCGTCTGAATCATCGTATAGCTTCTCGAGATAGGAGACCTCATCTCCCGGTTTCAGGAGAGTCCCGTTGATCCTCGTTGAAGCGAGTTTTATATTCTTTCCGCGGACATTACTGGGGATGAACGAAGTAGCAAATGAACCTATGATGGTGTTGATCGGCTTGAGATATGAAGCCTTCACCTCAGCATTGACAACATCCGTCTGATAGCTTCTCTCAAAATTGTCGGTGGAGTTACTGTCCAGATACTCTGTCAGTTCCCTGGCGATCCTGGTCGTATCGAGCACTCTGCCGTTTCGCTCCTTGGTGATCTTCATATTTGTTTTGATCGTAGCATTTTTCGGAGCCTTGTCAAACTTTTCGGAATATTTTTTTACTATTCTCGTAATATTATCTCGATCCGCCTGGCATCTCACGACTATATTTACCTTCTTCGTCTGCCTTTTCCCGAGCAGGATATCGTTCTGCTCTTCCACCGGCAGATCCTTGTCGATGTCGATGATATGCTTGGCCAAAGCCGACTCGCGCCCGGACGGATAGAACGATTCCTCGCCGCCCTCGTTGCAGACGAATCCGATGCTCTCCTTCAGCTCATCCATACTGTAGCTGTCATTAAACTTCTTATTTATTCGTATGGAAACACGGCGCTCTTCATAAGCTCTGATGATCTCACCGAGACGCTCCCTGATGTAGTGCTCATCCTTGTCAGCGAGCTCCTCATCCATCAGCCATTTGTTCGCGAAACACAGATCCCTGTGCTCCTCCACACGCGCCGTCATCTCAGCTCTTTCGGCCTTTTCCCTGTTGTCCGATCTGGTGACGAGCACGATCAGGACGACAAACAAAAATACTCCGCATGCGATCAACGCAAGCAATATCGTCGCCCTTTTCTTTTGAATATCTTCCATAAAACGCCACCTTCAATTCCTAGTAAAACGATAACGTATCTATTTTACAATAAGAAGAAAAAAAATGCAACCTAAACAATTTTTATTAGCACTCTCGCTTGACGAGTGCTAATTCATGTGTTATAATGCTCTCATAAAGAAGAAAAACCGAGGCCGGCACGCGCATACCGCATGCACACACCACCTCACAGGGTGCTCGGAAAGGAGGGGTATCATGAACATTTCAAAGTTTACTCAAAAAAGCATCGAAGTTGTGAACAACATCGAAAAGATCGCTTATGATTTTGGAAACCAGGAGCTGGTGCAGGAGCATCTGCTCTACAGCATGCTGACCATCGACGAAAGCCTGATCGCACGACTTTTTGAAAAAATGGAGATCGATCCAAAAGTCTTTACCGCTCAGGTCGAAGGGCTCATCCGAAAGAGACCCCGTGTCGAGGGCGGCCAGGTCTACATGGGAGACGCATTGAATAAAGTCCTCATATATTCGGAGGACGAAGCAAAAAGAATGGGTGACGAGTACGTCTCGGTCGAGCATCTTTTCTTAAGTCTGTTAAAACGTCCCTCAAAGGAAGTAAAGGAACTGTTAAAGGAGTTCAATCTCGACCGCGACAGATTCCTGGCAGCTCTGGCTGAGGTCAGAGGCAATCAGAAGGTAACCTCGGACAATCCGGAGGCGGTCTATGACAGCCTTGAAAAATACGGCTACGACCTTGTCACCAGAGCCAGAGAGCAGAAGCTCGATCCGGTGATCGGTCGTGATTCCGAGATCAGGAACATGATACAGATCCTGTCGCGCAAGACCAAAAATAACCCCGTTCTCATCGGCGAGCCCGGTGTCGGAAAAACGGCGGTCGTCGAGGGACTCGCACAGCGTATCGTCAGAGGCGACGTGCCGCAGGCTCTGAAGGATAAGCAGGTTTTCGCTCTCGATATGGGCGCTCTCATCGCAGGAGCCAAGTACAGAGGCGAGTTCGAGGAACGCTTGAAAGCAGTCCTCGAGGAAGTGCGCGACTCTGAAGGTCGTATCATCCTGTTCATAGATGAGCTTCATACCATAGTAGGTGCAGGAAAGACCGACGGCGCGATGGACGCCGGAAACCTGTTAAAGCCCATGCTTGCGAGGGGCGAACTTCACTGCATAGGCGCGACGACCCTTGACGAGTACCGCGAATACATCGAGGAGGATGCGGCACTCGAGCGCAGATTCCAGCCGGTCAGAGTCGACGAGCCTGATGTCGAGGACACGATCTCCATCCTTCGAGGCCTGAAGGACAGATATGAGATATTCCATGGAGTAAAGATAACCGACGGAGCGCTCGTCTCAGCCGCGGTCCTCTCAGACCGATACATATCCGACAGATTTCTTCCTGACAAGGCCATTGACCTTGTCGATGAGGCCTGTGCCCTGATAAAGACGGAGCTCGACTCCATGCCAACCGAGCTTGACGAACTGAGACGTCACATAATGCAGCTGGAAATCGAGGAAGCAGCTCTGAAAAAAGAAACCGACTCACTCAGCCACGACCGACTTTTGGAATTGCAAAAAGAGCTCGCCGAGGACAGAGAGACCTTCACCGCACAGATGGCAAAGTGGGATGAAGAGAAAGTCGGACTTGATCGTATCCAGGAGATAAAGGCTCAGATAGATGATGTACATTCACAGATCGAGATGGCACAAAGCCACTACGATCTGGACAAGGCTGCGGAGCTGCAATACGGCACTCTCCCACAACTCAATGATGAACTGAATAAAGCCGAAGAAGCCGCAAAAGCTCAGGGCGAGGACCGCATGGTATCCGAGTCCGTGACAGATGAAGAGATCGCGCGTATCATATCGAGATGGACCGGCATCCCTGTCGCCAAGCTGACAGAGAGCGAACGCAACAAGACACTTCATCTGGATGACGAGCTTCATAAAAGAGTGATAGGTCAGGACGATGGCGTTACGAAGGTTACCGAAGCCATCATCCGTTCACGCGCAGGCATAAAGGATCCCAAAAAGCCCATCGGTTCATTTTTATTCCTGGGACCTACCGGCGTCGGAACAACTGAGTTTAGAAATAATAATGGTATGGAAGTCAATATGACATTACCAAAAAAGTTAGGTTAAAGTGATGTTGAAGTTATTATTTTGTGAGATAAGGCTGATATGATTATGCCAGGTAAGAGTTAATAGAAATAAGAAGCACGTAAGATTGAATAAAGTTATTAAGAAAATCTCAATAAGCATATTAACAGTTGGAATGCTTGTAATACCTGTGACAGCATATGCAGCTAATGTCGCAAAGGGAGAACTTATTTTTACTGGGGGCAAACATCGAAAGTTGTCTATTCAGACATTCGTGATGCAAAGCCTTCAAATGCAAATAAATATAAGGTATTAGCCATTGTTAAAGTTGGTGGTGAAAAGTATACAAGTGGTTGGAAAAATGACCAGGCATACGTTCAACATAGTAGACATTGGTATACAAATGAAACATCACATTATGATTACTATAAATGTTAATTAGGATTTGTAACTCTTACCTAATTTATTAGGAATGGTCATTTATATGAAAAAATTTCTTCTCATATTTCTTATTGGGCAAATGTTGGTATGTTCCTTTATTTATGGACAATCCTTTTATGATATCTATTTTCTTAATAATATGGGAGTTGCCCACTACAATACTTATTATCTTGAAGAAACTAATGGAGTGAATCTAGGATATCTTTATGATGAATTGATGGCAAGGCATATCTCTGTAGAAAT
>CAMVOY010000026.1 GCA_947169235.1 uncultured Lachnospiraceae bacterium
CTCAGGAGCCGGTTGCTAAGGCTTTGGCAGCTTCTCCCGGTGCAGCTTGCGGTACAGGTTGTGGTGCCGCCTCCGGAGCTGCTGCAGGAGCCGGTGCCGGTTCAGGTGCTGCTGCAGGTGCCGGTTCTGAGGCAGGTTCATCGGATATTCCGGCGAACTGTTTGTAAACCCTCTTGGCAAAGTCAGTAGGATACAACTGCATGATCTGTGAATCAACCAGATCACCGATCTCCATCCTAAATGACACCTGTACAAATGAGCTTTCAACCAAACCCTCAAGCTCTCCCTTGATGTTCTCAGCGAGATCAACTCGGGTCGCTGTCGGTGGCGAGATATCCACCGTGTCATTGATCATAGAAGACATCGACGTTGCCGCCGATCCCATCATCTGGTTCATCGCCTCACAGATCGCACTCAAGTGCAATTCCGAAAGCTCCTGATCCGTGTTCGTTC
Source organism: uncultured Lachnospiraceae bacterium (assembly GCA_947169235.1). Classification (GTDB taxonomy): domain Bacteria; phylum Bacillota; class Clostridia; order Lachnospirales; family Lachnospiraceae; genus Eubacterium_F. The sequence continues at coordinate 454 of CAMVOY010000026.1, forward strand.
CGTCACCACCCATCATAAGATCGGTTATGACCTTAACATCATCCTCTTTCAGGATCAGGATATTCTTTCCTTCCAGACCTTTGACATATGATATGTGAATAAACACACAAGGTGTTGGTTGTTCTCTTGAAAGATCGTCTATGGATATCGTTGTGACCTGTGGTGTTGTGATATCCACGCGATTGTTAACAAGGATTGACAGTGTTGTCGCTGCCGTGCCCATGCTTATATTGGCGATCTCGCCAAGTGCATCTGCCTCATCGGCGGAAAGGGCTTCACCGGCGGCTGAAGTTGCTCCCCCTCCATCAGGAGCAGCAGTAGCGACTTCCGCATCATCGCTGCCTGAATCTTCTTCCATGCTGCCAAGAAGGGCGTTAATCTCTTCTTGCGAAAGCATTCCGTCCATCGCGCTACTCCTCTCTGTAGATTGATTTTATCTTCACTGCGTACGAGTCATTATAAGCACCCGGAATAGCAGAGAATTTCTTTATATTTCCCACATATACATCGAGCTCATCCTCGAGGTGGGTATCGATCTTGATTATATCACCCGGCAACAGATGCATAAAATCGTTGACGGATATTGCCGATCGTCCCATGATCGCCCGTACAGGTATGGAAGCCTTTTGCAGTGACTCCTCGATAACCTCCTTGTACGTACCGATCTCAGTGGTCTCATTAGATGAATACCAGTTTTTCGTATTCAACTTATCGATGACCGGCTCGATAACATCGTATGGGATACAGATGTTCATAAGACCTTCCGCGTTACCGATCCTGATGTTCATCGTGATGATCGATGTCATTTCGTTCGGCGTTACAAACTGAGCAAACTGTGAGTTCGTCTCGATACGGTCAAGTATCGGTTCCAGCTGAGCCACCGTCTGCCACGGCTCGACTAAAAGGTTTACACAGACGACCATGATCCTCTCTATGATCGTAAGCTCTATCTCGGTAAACTCTCGCGTTTTTTCGAGTGGTTGCCCGTCGCCTCCCAGCATTCGGTCGACGATAGCGTACCCGAGTCCCGTCGCCATCTCCATGATGATGTTGCCATCCAGCGGTGCGAAGTTTACAACTCCCAACAGTACCGGGTTTGACAGCGAGTTCGAGAACTCCTGATATGTTGCGGCCTCGGAATGCATCACCTCGACCTGGACATTTTTACGTAGATATACAGGAAGCGTCGTGGACAGCAGTCTCGCGTAGTGCTCATATATAAAGACCAGCGTCCTTAAGTGCTCCTTTGAAAACTTACTCGGTCTCGCAAAGTTGTAGTCTTTAACAGGCCTTTCGTCTTCTACTTCGGCGGCGTTCGGGTCAAATTCTCCGCTGTTAAGAGCAGATAACAGGTTATCTATCTCGCTCTGCGACAGCACATCACTCATAACGCCTCACCTCACAACTACCAAGTTTAGTCTCTGAAATATCAGTCAACCTATATCATATCACATTTTTTCTGATATATAAAGGATTTTTTGAAAAATACTGCGACACACCTACATCATGTGTTTCGATGCTCCCGGACCACTTCATAATGACTTTTAGTTAAGAAGTGTTCCCACGAGGATAACTTCGACGATAGCCTTCGTGTCATACATCTCCGAAAGCTTCTTAGCACATTCCTTACATGCCTTGACCTGATCGAAATCATCGATCGTGTATGATGTTATGGTCTTTTTAACGAGATCCTTCGCATATACATCGTTGGTCGAAAGCTGTGTCTTTATGTCCTCAAAATCCTCAGCCTTTGTGTTCAGTGAGATGGTGATTCCATCCAACTGGATGTAATGCTTCTCATCACTTCCTTCCGCCATAGCGAGGTTCCATGTCTGCTTAGTCTCGTATGTCATCGACAACGGTTCAAGGTCGGCCATCGTGTATTCCTCATCTTTATTCTTGTCCTCGATCTCAAGATCGATCACTGATGCGACCTTATCGATAAGGTTTGAGGTCTTGTTCATCGCAGGCATCACGGAGAATACCAAAACGATCGTCAGCACCAGGTTTATAACCGTCGCTGCCATGATGACCACTGTTAATATGTTCTTCTTCATCGTTATTTCTCCTATCACTTGTTGGTATAGATGCGGAACTCAACCCTTCGGTTCTTCGCGCGTCCCTTTTCGGTCGCATTCGGTGCGACAGGATCATACTCTCCTCTGCCTGTCGTCTCTAAGTTATGCGGCTCAAGCTTTTTCACCTTGACCATGTAATCAAATACTGATGTTGCTCTGGCCATAGATAACCACATATTATCCGGGAACTCGTATGAATGCATCGGCACATTATCCGTGTGTCCGAGTATCTGTATTCTGTTTCCCTTATAAACTCTGAGGATATTTCCAACCTTTGAAAGGATCGGCCTTACCGATCGTTTGATCGTTGCCTTTCCTGAGTCAAACAGGAGTCCTCCGCTCATGGTTATCTGGACGTATTGATTGTTTTTGTCCATCTGCACGGTAATGTCGTCCTCGACATTTTTATCCTCGGCAGCCTTCATGATCTCTTCGTAGACCTCTGTATTTGCCTTTTTCTGCTCCTCAGCCTGCTGTGCTTCGACAGCAGCTACAGTTGCCTTGTCTATGTTGTCGCCGGGTTTGTTGTCATCATTCTGACTGTGCGGATTCTGGTCGGTATTCTGACCTTGGTTGCCGGTTTGGTCGTCCTGCTGTTTGCCACCCTGCTGGTCATCCTGATCCTGGTTTTGATTCTGATTCTGTCCGGGCTCCGGAGTGGTGCCGGGCTTGTTCTGTTCAGTCTGACCCTGGTTCTGATCCTGGTTTTCGGAATTATCCTTGTTTGCAGTATCGTCGGACTTGTTTTGTCCGTCGTCACTTTTCATACCACCCTGGTCGTCGTGCTCACCCTTTTGTGAAGCACTCTCGCCGGGGTTATACTGACTCTGGTCTTCGGTCGCATCCGCGTCCTCACCCGAGCTTTCAAACTCATTGAAATACTGTGATATCGCCACAACCTGGTCGGTACCACTGTCTATGAAAGGTCCCTGTCCGATCGACTCTCCGCCGCCGTCAAAAATGTTTATACTCTCACTCATTGACTTAACGACTGCCTCATACTTCTGCGCATCGACTGTTGACATCGAGAACAAAAGCACGAAGAAACAGAGCAACAGGTTCATCAGATCGGCGAAGGTGTTTATCCAACCACCGGTGTCGGCGGGTTCATCTTCTTCGATCTTCGCCATTAAGCCTCACCACCTGACCCGCCTTCCTCTTCACCCATACCGGAACGGTTCTCAGGTGACAGGAAGGATTTTAACTTCTCTTCGATGACACGCGGGTTCTCACCTGCCTGGATCGAGAGGATTCCTTCGCTGATAACGCTCATCATCTGAATCTCTGATGAGTTGATCGCTCTGAGTTTGACTGAGACCGGAATACACAGCCAGTTGGCGATCAGTGAACCATAAAGTGTCGTGATAAGGGCGACCGCCATGTTCGGTCCGATGGAGCTCGGATCGTCGAGGAGCTTCAGCATGTTGATCAGTCCGATCAGGGTACCGATCATTCCCCAAGCAGGTCCCATGCCGGCGAACGCCTCCCAGAAAGCAGCCTTAGCGGAATGTCGTCCGTTTATGGCTCCGATCTCGGTTTCCAGGATCGAGCTGACCAGCTCCTGATCCGTACCGTCGACGATCAGCATGATGCCCTTTTTCATGAACTCATTATCAATATCGCCTGCTGCCTCCTCGAGCTGCAAAAGTCCCTCTTTACGGGCAACGTTGGCGAGTTCGATGACTTTATTGATTATCTCTGTAATATCGTAATGTGGTGACTTGATGGCTATCAGGAACGTTTTCAGCGAGCCGATCCATCCTGCGATTCCGTCTGACTGGATCAACATACACATGAGCGCCCCGACGACCACGATAAGGAACGACGGCATATCCCAGAAGTTCCCGAGCGCCGCGAATCCCTGATCACCGGATACGATACCGTATATAACGGCGGCCGCACATCCACCAAGACCACCGACTGTAGCTATATCCACTACACTGCACCTACCTTTTTATGGAATATAGATCTCTCTCCTCGCATTCTTCACGAGTTCTTTGATCTGTTGTCTGCTTTCTTTTACCACGACTTTTTTACCTGTGGTGAGCGATATCACCGTGTCAGGAGTCTCCTCGACGCTCTCGATAAGATCGTCATTTATGCTCACGATAGTCCCGTTCATGCGGGTTACGTCAATCATGGCGCACCTCCCCTGATGGCATAAGTCTGATAACTATCCTATTCTATCACAGAAATCAATACTTTTCAAGCAAAAATCTTCATATTTTTATGTTTTGTCACATGTTTTGAGTGGAGTGGGTAAGGCCGTCGTCCACAGATTCGTTGCATCCACGCAGATCAAAGGCGCACTCTGCGCTCTCATACCTGCCGGAAACAACCCTCGTTCCGACTTTTCTTCTTTTTTTTTAATTTAAGTCGGAATTGATCGCATTTTTTTCGTAATGGAAACAGCACCCGTTCCGACCAAATTCATTTTTTTAGGTTTTAGTCGGAAGTTTTTATATATTTAATTACACACATAGAAAAATGATATATACATGCCACACCAAATTCACTCAAATATTCCGACTTTTTTCCCATTTTTCACATATAGTCGGAACTCATCCTGTTTCCATCGTTCGACGAATCTTTCGATTTCCGACCAAATCACACTTTTTCTTCATTTAGTCGGAACCAAGCCTGCTTCCGCCCATTTCACACTTACACATGTCTGGTTTTCCTTTCGCGAAGCGGAATCTATTCAAGGGCGAAGGCGTAAGCTTCCGCCCTCCTTGTAAAACGAAAACGAGAGCGTGCACCTTTGCAGGCGCACACCCTCCTTAGCTATCTATGATCAACTTATCGTTTCAGGTTTACGAGCTCCTCAAGCATCGAGTCTGATGTTGTGATAACTCGTGAGTTTGCCTGGAAGCCACGCTGTGTGGTGATCATGTTGGTAAACTCGTTTGCGAGGTCTACATCGGACATCTCGAGTGCTCCGATACTGAACTTACCAACCTCTGAGATATCAATTCCGATACCGTCGAAGTCTCCTGAGTTCTTAGTCGCTGAAAACAGTGAGTTACCCGCTGCCTCAAGACCTGACGGGTTAGCGAATGTCGCTACCGCGATCTGTCCGAGAAGGTTCTTGTCACCGTTTGTATATACACCGAAGATCTTTCCGTCATTCTGTACGGTAAATCCGGTAAGAGATCCGGCTGCGTTACCGGTTCCTTTTCCGTCATCGGTACCACGGTTCGGCTTAACCGAACTTACACCGTCCTGAGCGTACATGGTAAGGTTACCGAAATGCTGCTCAACACCGCCTTCGATGTTCGGTGCAGTTCCGGTTGTCTGCAGATACGGGCTTTCAGCACCGATAGTCAAACCAAGTTTAAGTGATTGCTGTCCGGTCTGACCTGCTGTTGCAGGTGCAGTTCCGACATACTGAAACTCACCCGTGGATCCATTGAACTTAAGAGACGGCCATGTTCCGCTGAAAGTCAGATCTCCTGTTTTGCTTACCTTATATGTGATGGCCTGTCCATTCAGATTGATCGTAACAGGATGGGTTGTTCCGGGTGCTTCTGCACCACCTGCGGTTCCCGGTGTCACCGTACCTGCTGCATACCAATCACCATTCATATCCTGCTCCTTCAGGAGAGACTTTCCGTCAGATCCAAGGATATCAGTCATCTTGATGGTATAAGTAGAATCTGCTGTAGCACTAGCCTTATGTACCACATATTTAACAGTATTCAATGAGCCAAGTTTATCATAAAAGCTCACTGAAAGCGGATATCCTGTCTGCTGAGTATCGGAAGAATAGTTGAGCTGCACATCATTACTGTCGATATTTCCTTTCAGTGTGATATCCGTTGTCGGGTTCGGTGAGGAGTATGAGTTCTCACCACCCATCAGCTGAAGTGTAGTTGCTGTATCCTTACGGATCTCACGGTTACCGCCGCCTGTGTCTACCGCTCTCCAACCAAGGATAGCCGCACCGTTTGTCGTGCAGTAAAGAGTTCCGTTTGCATCCACATCAAGTGCTCCTGACTTGGTGAAGAATGTCTGTCCGTTCTGCTTAGCGATAAGGAATGCATCACCATTGATCATGACGTCCATTCCACGGTCAGTTCTCTGTGTAGCACCTGTACCTGAAAGGTCAACTGCGATAGCTGCCACGTTGGCACCCAGACCGATCTGGGTAGCGTTGGTACCGGGAGCCTGTGTCTCAGCGTTCGGTCCTGATGCACCCTGTGTTGTCTGATAGAACACATCCGTGAAGTTTACGCTTGATGCACGGAAACCTACGGTATTTACGTTTGAAATATTGTTACCGATAACATCCATCTTTGTCTGGTGTACCTTAAGTCCGGAAATACCGGAGAAAAGTGATCTCATCATAATTTGGTCCCTCCATTGTTATCCGATAATCGCGCCGTCGATGTTGGTAAATACTGATCTCTCCGTATCGTTCAGCGCTGTGATTACTGTATTGCTTTTTACATTTACGATAAATGCCAGGTTATCGACCATCACGAGTGATTCCTTAAGTCCTTTGTCTCTCGCCTTGCCGGTAGCCTCATTAAGTCTTGTCCACTGTTCGTCCGACATTGAGATCTCTCTGGAATCGAGCCTTCTGCTCGCATGCTTTGAGAATCTCACATTGTCTGCCGCCTTCACATCAGCGAAGATATCGCCGAACGTCCTTCCGGCTTTATCCTGTGCGCTTTCTTGGCTTTTGCCTGAGTTCTTCAACGCAGTGCCAAGATATTGATCGCGTATTTGCTCGATATTCATAGGCACCTCCATGTTCCTTACTCTTTTGAAGCTTCCTCCCCGGCCGCCTGAGTCGCAGCTGCTTGCTGTCCGTTTTTCATGGCTTCCTCAGCTGCCTTTGCGTCCGCCTGAGCTTTGAGCTTTGCCGCCCACTGCTCATCAGTCGGAGCTGAAACCTTATATACATCTTCGATATCGAAGCTCTGTCCGTCGATGATGACCTGCGCGCCATTTTTATTTATCTTGACGCTGTCTACGATACCCTCTGCCGACTTGTGCTCACCGTTCGCCTCGCTGTGCTCGATCTCAACAAACTTGTCGATCAGCTGATATGCCGATGTGTTGTTGAAAGTTGAGTTCAAGTTCTGCATCTGCTCAAGTGATGAGAACTGTGCGAGCTGAGCGATGAAATCCTGGTCCGACTGAGGATTCAAAGGATCCTGATACTGCATCTGTGTGGTGAGGAGCTTCATAAACTCGTCTTTTCCGAGGTCCGAACTTCCTCTCACCTTGTTTATATTCTCAGAATCAAGATTCTTATATGTCAGTTCATCGAGCGCCGTTGAAAGGTCTGAACTTGTTATACCCATATGCGCCTCCTTTAATTCTTGAAAAATGTCAAGCAGTATAATCTACCGTACTGTTAACGTCTCTTCGTGATGCCGCTGTCTGATTTCCTTCGGCAGCATCTGCTTCTGCCGATCCTGATTCGGATGAACCTCCCTGTGAGCTTCTTCCGTTTGAATCGCCGTCGCCGTCCGCCTCTCCTGCGTTACTCTGCTCGAGTCCCATCTCAAAGCTTCCGACTGTTACCTCGACAGCCTGTACCTTGATGCCTCTCTCTTCAAATGCCTCCTGCAGTCTTATCATCCCGGCCTCGAGTGCTTCCTTCGCTGCCTGATTTTCAACGATCAGTCTTGCCGTGGTCTCCTGACCTGTTGCGTTTATCTGAACGTTTACCCGTCCGAGTGAAGCCGGATGAAGCTGTATTTCCATGTTGGTCGACTCAGGCATCATTCTTACCCTCACCTGTCTGACGACCTGCTCTACCATCTCTGTCATCTGTCTCTGTACATCCTGAACCTGAGTCGCCTCAGGTTCGAGGGCCTGCGTCAAAGACTCTGCAAATGCCTGTGCGTTTGTGGTCTGAGCATTTTTGCTGAGTGCATCGAGATCAGCTGCTGCATCTCTCACATCGTCTGCACCTAAGCCTGTTCCCTGTCCTGCATTCTGTCCGGTGCCGCTTCCCGCCTGATCTGATGTGTGATTCTCGATGATCACGCTCATATCGGGTGTGCTGTCTTCTGCGTCTGCTTTAGCATCCGGTGTTACGTCCTGACCTGCGATCTGCTCTGTCGGCACCTGTGTATCAGCTACTGCTTTTACAAGGTTTCCTGCGAATGTGTTAAAGATCTCATCGTCGATATCATCAATGTTTGTGATATCCATTCGCATCAGCTCCGAGAGGAGATTTTTCAGTCTGTCGAAGATGTCGTTCATCTCGGTTGTGAGAAGGTCGTTTGTAAGGAATGCGCTCGGATCTTCGATTCCGTGTACCTCCATCACGAAGGTCTGAACTGTCACGATCGAGAAGCTTTCGATCTCTCCGCTCTTAAGTCCGGTGAATATCTCTGCCGGCTGCATCCCGAGTCCATCGAAGATGTCCTGCAGATCCTGTGGGAGAAGTCCTAGGATATCCTGAAGGATAGCCATCACTTCTTCGTTGACCTTTTCGATGTCTACCGAGCCGTCATCTTTTAAAAATGATCCCTCGCTCTTTACAACATCTGTTGTCTCTTTCGTGACATCGGTCTTGTCGGTCTGAACAGATTTGTCAGGCTGTGTGTTATTTACTTGTCCTTTAGCATCCTTGCTCTGGGAAATGTTTGAAGAGGATCCGTCCTCAGATTTTTTAGAAGGTGTTACTTTCGACGATCGGGATTCCATGCTCTGCTTCGTATCCGCGATGTTTGCATTCTGTCCGGTGTTCTGCCGGCTCACTCCCGCTGCGTTATTCGCGATGAAGTTTTCGAAGGTGGAATCACTGGCATTCGTCTTTTTCTTAACCTTGACTTCCGTTGTCTGGGAAGTCATCAGGGTGATTCCCTGCGTCTTCATAGACAAGCCTCCTTTCTATGCGATTTTTTGCTAAGTGCATACACGTGCTACACTTAGCTGACATATATATCGGCATACGGGAGGATATACTTTAGTATAAAGTTTCCCGCGCAAAACGCGATCGGAGCTTGCTTTAGTTCTTCTTGTAGTTGACCATCTTTGTAGTGATCTGAGCGATGACACCGTCTTCCATCTGATTCATGATGAGCGCCTGCTTATTGGTCGGCATTGCGTCGAGAATCTTTGCAACCAAAGTTAAGTCGGCACTCAACTCTGTAAGAGCAGTCGCCGCTTTGGCCGGCTGCATCTTCGCATACATATCTGCCTGATCCTGTATTTCCTGATCGTATTGATAATCCCTCGCAACTGCCTTGTAGATTTTCTCGGCGTTGTCGGGATTTATTGCTTCGTAATACTTTTTGTACTCCTCTATGTTCGGAGCATTTTTGTTGTACACGACATTTTTATCGAAGTCGAGCTGGCGTTTCGCGAAGGCCTCCTGAGCCTCCTCGAACTTTTTCAGTCTCTGGTTTTCTTTCTTCAGCTTCTCGATCTCATCGGAGTTTACGGTATCCGAACTCGTAGTCGACGCGAGCTGAGCCTCGAGCTCTTTTATCCTTGCATTTGCATCGGCAAGGTTGTCGTAGTAGGTCGTATCCGTAGTCGACTTGTCAGGCTCGGGAAGGATCTTGTTCAGGACCGGCACGTCTTTCAGTACCGGATAGAGCACACCGCTACCAAAGCCTCCGACATCAAGCTTGACCAAAAGGCCGAATATAGCAAGCCAAATAGCCACGATCACCAAAACGATGATCATGGTCACTATCTTCGAACCTGTACCTTCTCCGGCATCGGCGGTAGCTTCGAGATCCTCTTCGTTTTCCGCTTCGTTGTTTTTATCTTTCTTAGCCATGTCTATTCTCCTTATACTCGTCCGTGTCGATAACTAACTAACTCATCAATTTCTTTCTGCTCGATCTGATTTTGTTCCTTGACAAAATCTTCGAATGCGTGCTCTCTTAATTTCTCAAAGGTTTTGCGTTCTTTCATCGCCTCATTAAGCTTCTCTCTTGCGATCTCAACATCTCTCGCGCACTTAATGACTACGAGGTGCTGCTCTTTTACGTAGACCTTGAGTATCTCCACAGCGTCCTCTTTTTTCTTTATCTCCATCACGTCGAGAGACTCGGCGAGTATGTTCTTCAGATCCTCTTCCGCATCTGATTCTCTCTGACGCAGTCTTTCTTCTTCGTCCTCTGCTTCATGAAGTCTCGCATTGGCCTGTGAGTATTCGTTTTTTGCCTGCTCTTCGAGCTTTTCCTTCATGTTGAGGATGTTCTGAAGAGGGAATATGAATCTAGCCATATGTCATCACCATTTTTTCCGAAAAAACGTCTGGTCGGACAGCTTTATATGTCTGTGACGGCACGCTTGCGCTTTTTTCTTGGACGTAGCGGTGCATGGCAGCAAAATACGCTGCCTACGCACCGACGTCCAAGACACATCCGTCACAGTTACATATTTAAGCTGTCCTCCGACGGTTTTTTCTGCTTATATCGCTGTTGATGTCACGTATAGTGAGCGTACTTATTGCACTCTATCCGAACGGTTATGATTGATATAGTTAATTGCAACTCCTCTCAGAGCGCCGTCGGATTGTCTGAGATTGTCACCGCGGGGGATGTATCTTTAACGTCGTTGCGCAGCGCGGGTAGTTTCCGCGCGCACAACGTGACGTTAAAGAAAAAAGCGAAAGCGTGCCCCCGCGGACAACTCAGATCAATCCGACTAGGCCTCGACAGTAGTCTCATCCGTATCATCAGAACCGTCATCAAAAATCGCTTTCATCTGAGCAACGATATCGTCAAAGTCGAACTTCTCATCCGTCCCCTGCTTAAGGAACGAGTTACATGCATCGATCTTAGAGATAGCGTAGTCGATGCTTTTATTGGAACCGGCGCGATATGCACCGATATTTATCAGATCCTCCGCGTCGCGATAGGTCGCAAGAACTTCTTTCATCTGACCTGCGACTGCCTTGTGTTCTTTTGTCGCAACCGCGGACATGACACGCGAGATACTCGCAAGTACATCGATCGCGGGGTAGTGATTCTTCTGCGCCATATTACGTGATAAAACGATATGACCGTCGAGGATACCTCTGGCGGTATCGGCGATAGGCTCGTTGAAATCATCACCATCGACAAGAACGGCATAAAGACCGGTGATGGAGCCCTTGTCGGAGTTTCCGGCGCGCTCCAAAAGCTTCGGCATCTCCGAGTAAACACTTGGCGGATAGCCTCGTGATACGGGCGGCTCTCCCGATGCCAGTCCGATCTCACGCTGCGCCATGGAAAAACGTGTCAGGTTGTCCATCATCAGAAGGACATCCTTTCCCTGATCACGGAAATACTCGGCAATAGCCGTGGCGGTCTTCGCCGCCTTATTACGAATAAGAGCAGGACGGTCAGAGGTCGCGATCACGACAACCGATCGCTTCATACCCTCCGGGCCAAGATCCCTCTCGATAAACTCCCTAACCTCACGTCCACGCTCTCCGATCAGAGCGATAACGTTTATATCCGCTTTAGTGTTTCGGGCAAACATACCCATCAGCGTAGACTTTCCGACACCGGAACCTGCAAAAATACCTATACGCTGACCTTTTCCGACTGTGATCAGGCCGTCAACAGCCTTCACTCCCAAAGGAAGTGCATCAGTGATGATCTCACGCGCCAGAGGATCCGGCGGATCAGCTTCAACCGAATACTTCGGTGACTCATCGGGAAGCCCCTCGAAGCTCATCGGATTTCCGACTCCGTCCAAAGACTGTCCCAAAAGATCATCAGTAACCTTCACCATCAGAGGTGCACCCGTGTTCTCGACAAAGCTCCCGAGTCCCACGCCCTCTACGTCATCGTAGGGCATTAAAAGTACTCTGTCATCACGGAATCCTACAACCTCAGCCTTGACAGGATCAGGTCTTGCAGCAGAATAAATCAAACAAAGGTCATTAAGCTTCGCCTCCGGTCCAATGCTCTCAACCGTCAGCCCCACGACCTTTGCTACTTTTCCCAGCGCTCTCACATAGCTTTTTTCAACAAGCGCCTGATATTTATTCATGGAAAACGGTACTTTCATAAATACTCCATCCGATTCCGTAACTATGTAAGCATTCTTATCGCCATAAGCATATCTTCAAGTTGCGTATGTATCCCTGCATCGAGCATCTGATTATCCGTCTCTATGATGCAGTCATTTTTCTCCATCCCATCCTGAGGCATGATATCTATCGTCACGCTCTCGGGTACCAATTCAAGCAGTTCTTTTTTTCGCTGCTCTACTGTCGGAGCATCCTCAGGTGATATCCTAACGATGATACGCTCAGCGGTCTTTCTTACATCCTCCATGCCTGCTTTTATCAGATGCATGATCAGATCCTGCTGTTCCTCAATGACAACTCCCGTGAGCTTCTCCATAAGGTCACACATCACTCGAACGAACTTCGGTTCCAGCTCAGCTACCAGGTCCTCGTACTCCTGCTCGAGCTGCGTTCTCTGGCTCTCGATCTCCTCTCGGATCCTTGACACCTCTTCGTTCCCGGCCTGTATCCCTTCTTCCCTGCCGGCCTCAAAACCTTCCTCATGAGCCTGAGCTCTCACATCATCAGCCTGACTTCTGGCGTCGATCACTATCTGATCTGCCTGCTCTCTTGCTGACTCGATTATCTCATCGGCCTCAGCCTGAGCTGCTTCCATTTTTTCTTTAAGATCGGCGGTGATGTCTACTGCGGGTATACCTTTCTCGAATCCGTCATCCTCTTCCTCGAACTCCGGTTCCTCTTCATCACCGCCAATCTTAACGACAGATTTATTAACCTGAAAAATCTCCTCGATGGAAAGGCCTTTGGCAAGCTCTGCCTCAACCTCGGCAGCGTCACGAACAACGACCTTCTGTTTATGCTCCATAGGCGTAAAGGCGCCCGGCTTCTCATAAGAGACCTTCCGGGCATCCTTTCCCTGCAAATTTACAAACGGGTATTTAACAATATTAGACAATTATCTCGTCACCTCCACCACGGGAAATAACAATCTCAGCGCTATCCTCAAGTTTTCTGATAACGTTAACGATCTTCTGCTGAGCCTCCTCAACATCCTTCAGACGTACAGGGCCCATGTATTCCATATCCTCTCGGATCATATCAGCAAGACGTGAGGACATGTTGTTGAAGATGACGTTCTGAACTTCCTCATTGGCATTTTTAAGCGCAACGGCAAGCTCTGAGTTTTCGACCTCCCTGAGCACACGCTGGATGGAACGGTCGTCGAGCATGAGGATATCCTCGAACACGAACATCTTTTTTCTGATCTCGTCGGCAAGCTCCGGCTCCTCGATCTCCAAGTTCTCCATGATGTGTTTCTCTGTACCACGGTCGACTGTATTGAGGACTTCGACAACGGAATCGACACCACCGACGATGGTGTAATCCTGGCTGACCAAAGACGACAACTTCTGCTCCAATATATTCTCGACCTCCTTGATGACATCCGGGCTTGTACGGTCCATCATGGCGATACGCTTCGCTACGTCTGTCTGCTTGTCCGGAGTCAGCGCCGAGATGATCGCCGCCGCCTGCTGGCTCGACAGATACGAAAGGATCAGGGCGATAGTCTGCGGATGCTCGTCCTGAATAAAGTTGAGGATCTGTGATGCCTCTGTCTTTCTGATAAACTCGAACGGACGAACCTGCAACGATGCAGTCAGCTTTCCGAGCACCTGAGCAGCCTTGTCGTCTCCGAGTGCCTTCTGCAAAAGGTCCTTCGCATATCCGATACCACCCTCTGCGATATACTGCTGAGCGAGGCAGACCTCATAGAATTCCTCAAGTACCGCTTCTTTTTGCGCGGGTGATACACTTCTTGTATTCGCGATCTCGAGCGTGAGCTGCTCGATCTCATCCTCCTTCAGGTGTTTGAACACCGTCGCAGCCTTCTCAGGGCCGATGGTGATCAGAAGGATCGCCGCTTTTTGTATACCATCAAGATCGGTCACCGACGATGATGACTGTGCTGCCATGATCACACACCTCCCCAGTCTTCATTTATCCAGTTACGCAGCAAAAGCGCAACCGCCTCGGGATTCTCATCCACGAATTTCTCTATCATGATTCGAGTCTCGGATTTGTCCTCAAGCTCGATCTCCTCAAGAGCAGTTGTATCGTCTCTTGTAGTCTCCAAAAGATCCTCCACCGAAAGCTCCGGCTCTGTCTCGGTAACCTCAACAGGTGACGTACCTCTGATGATCACGAATATCAACAGCGCCGCGATAAGGATCGTGAGGAGCACCATGAGATAATTCGTGATATTGTCGAAAAATGATCCGGTCTCAGCCGCCTCATATACAGGCTTGTCATATGCGATCACCTGGATGTTTCCTGTGGCGATTCCCGTTGCGGCCGCGATCAGCTCGACAAGTTCATCCTGGTTCTCGAGATCTATACGCGTAGGCTGAGAGTTCTGCTCAACATAGTTCTCAAAACTTATTTCATCGAGAAGCCCCTGCTCCTGCAGGCTTTCCTCGTGGATCACATTGTAGTGTGTGAGGATGAGACCCATGGATGACTCATCCGGTACGACGGCACCAACCTCGTACGCGATATTTTTCACGGTCTCATTCGGCAGGTAATCGTACTTGTTAAGGGTTGTTTCCGTATTTGTCTGACCCGATCCCACCAAAGGATAATCAGTCAGATCACCATTCGAGTCGGTTCCCGGGATTCCGCCCGAACCCGACTGTCCGGTTGACTTGTACTCGTAGGAATGTGAATAAAGTCCCTGCTCCATTCCTTCGTTCGCGGTATATGTCTTCACCAACTCATCGACCTTGTTCATATCGAACTTGATCGCATTTCGGCTGACCTCGACATCATCCCATCCGGCTTTACGGAGCATCTCCTCGACATTTTTCGCGAACTGATTCTGCAGTTTCTGTCGATAATCCGCATTTCCGGTGACAGCGCCACCGAGCGTGTTATCCTCTTTACTTCCGTAGAGAAGGTTACCCTTTGTATCGGTTATGACGATGTTATCCGTCGTTTTGTTTCCGACCGCATTGGCGATGTAATAAGCGATACCCATCGCTACGTTTTCATCCATCTCGTAGCCCTGTTTGAGCTTCAGACTGGCGCTGACAGATGCCTCCAGTCCCTCAGAGAAAATGGTGGTATCATCCTCGGGTTTATCGAGAAATACGGTAGCATCCTCCACCCCGTCGAAGGTGAGAAGTCCGGTACGGATCGATGCCTGCAATGCCAGATTTATCTTGGTGGTACGTACCTGGGAAGTAGTGGTCATATCCTCTTGGAGGGCATCTTTCCATGACATTCCCGTTTCGTCCGTTACCTGGTTTGCACCCATAACGACTACCGCATCTGAGTACTCGTTCTGCTCAACCTTGAATCGAACTCTGTCGGTGGATATAGCCTCTGCCTCATAGGTGACTCCCGCTGCATCGAGCTGCTCACGGAAGCCGGATGCCGCCTCTGAGTTCAAAGTTACGAGATCAACATAAACAGGTCTTGTAAGCAGATACGCCAAAAGGACGATCGCGAAAAATATCGCGAGCGTCACACAAATGATTATCGTCTTTTGTTTGGTCGTATAGCGATTCCAGAACGCGATTATCTTGTCCCGGATCGCGATAAGTCGATCCATCATTTAGGCGCAACCTCCAACTACCATTTGTTTCAAAACTCCCGGGCCTGTATTTGTTCCGGCGGGTACCACCGGATCAACGGGCTTCTCCTCACCGCTCTTTCATTCGGCATCTACGTCTTCGTGCCCACATCTGTGCTCGAGCGAGCTCGGCACATCTGTGCACACGAGACTCTACTGTTGCCACGCAACAGATGCCTCATGTATGAGCGGTGACGACTTCGTCGTGCGGTACGTCACACACATCCGATTACAAGCAAGCTTGTATCGTCTGTGTTGTGCGTACCTTCGTCGAAGCACTAACCTTAAAACTGCATATTCATAATAGTCTTATACGCTTCGACCACGGTATTTTTTACCGCTGCCGTATACTGCAGTGATACCGTAGCCTTCTGCTGTGCGATCATCAGGTCATGAAGATTATCAGACTCTCCCGTGGCGCACTTTATCTTCTCTTCCTCAGCCTTGTTGGAGTAGTCGTTTGTCTCTGTGATAAGTCCCATGGCATCATCTAATAGTGCCTGAAAGCCCTGGGATTTCTCGGCACGTGTCTGAGGTGCCAGAGGATTGGCCGTCTCGTAACGGCTCACACTCTCAAGTCCCTTGATCGCAGAAATATTAGTAATATTCATATTCACTCATCCTTTACATGTATTCGAGTAAATTAACACCTGTGGTCTCAAATATCATTAAGTTAAAAACTATTACTGGCCGATCGAAAGCGCTCTCGTCGCCATGCTCTTTGACGCATTGAGCATAGTCACATTTGCTTCATAAGCACGTGTCGCATCGATCATGTTGGTCATCTCAGTCACGGTGTTGACATTCGGATACATAACATAACCATCCTCATTCGCATCCGGATGTGACGGATCATAAACCAACGCCCCCTCACTCGGATCCTCAACTATCCTTGTAACCTTGACACCCTTGCCGATATACTGACCTGCAAGTCCCAGTGTCTCTTTAAAGGTCGGGTATGCTTTTTCCTCGAACACGACCATTTTTCTTTTGTATACATTTCCCTTGCCATCTCTCGTAGTATTGATGTTTGCAAGGTTCTCGGATATCGTATCCATACGCAGCTGCTGCGCGGTAAGTCCGGTAGCGCTGACATCAAATGCTCCAAATACTGACATAGGCATCTTCCTTTCGTTTTGCAAAACTACTGTTCGTGTCATGTCAAAAACAAACTGTTAAAAATCACTTTCCGCCGCCGCTTATGGCAGCCTTCAGATCCTGGAACTCATGATTTATTGAAGTCATCAGAGTGTTGTAGCGGATCTGGTTTTTTGCGAGCTCGACATTCTCCGTGGTGATATCCACGTTGTTGCCGTCCATACGGTAGCTGAGCCCTGCCTGCTCCGTGTAGGTAGTCGCATTCAGATCGGATAAGTCCATCTCCGAAACAGTCTTGTTCAGATCATCCGTACCCCCGATCGCCCCTATGAGATAAGTCTCGAACTGCACATCCTTGCGCTTATATCCCGGCGTGTCCGCATTTGCGATGTTATTCGCGAGCACGTCGTTCCTTTTCCAACTGGCATCCGCTGCCTTGTCCAGGACATTCACATAGTTATAAGCTCCTGAAAGAATCATACCGTCCCTCCTTTCTCATTTCTCACAAAAACGCAAAGGCCTTCATGATCTCTCACAAATCCCTTTGCGTTACGAATTCCATTTCTCTTTATAGATACGCTCAAATTCATCATAAGCGATATCATTCAGTACCTCAATACGAGTACCCTTGACTCCCGCTGACTGTGTACGGATAAGTCTGGCACTCTCAAGCTTGCGAAGAGCATTTACCATCACGGATCTGGTCACATGATACTCACTTGCCAGCTGTGATGTGATAACCCTGCCGCTCATACCGTCAAGCGAATGAATAACAGCAGCAACAGACCTCTGCTCAAGATCGGACAGGGTCTTTATCGCTGATGATATAGCTTCTCTCTTGTTCATCTCCTCGCCTGTCTCAGCCAGAAGTGAGGTCGTCATCACGAGACCGATGACCATGTTGCAGTACTCACACAGGATGATGTCATCGATGCGGAAGGTCTTGTCCTCACGATACACGAAAAATGTTCCGAGTCTCTCGCCATTCACAAGAGTCGGAGCTATGAGCGCCGTAAGTCCTTCTGCCTCGTACTCGTCGAGTCCCAAGGTCTCAAGATTTACATTTTCTTTGGTCGAGAGTACGCTTAAAAAGCGGTCGTTAAGCCGCTCATCCGCGCACGCGCCAAGATCAACATCCTTAAAGCCATCTATACCTCTGACTTCAGGATTCTTATACATACCGAGGATCTTACCCCTGCGGCTGATAACATATACACTGCTATTCAAAAACCCTCCGACCATCTCACAGATGTCGGAAAAAGCCACCTTCTGACCTCCGGTCTCGGTAAGCAGATGATTAACTTTTCGGGTTCTATCCAAAAGCTCAATACTCATTCAGCGTATACCCCTTCTGTATCTCTGATATTTTATCACAAATCTCCAAAAATGACAAGACATAATCTCATGAATTAAGACTCGTCAGCCTCATCCTTCACCTGCTCAACGTAACCGCATTTTTCATCGGAGCAGGATAATTTACTACCTTTGTAGACCAATAGATTTTGGCACTTTGGACACGTTTTGCCGGATGGTCGCTGCCACGTCATAACCTCACACTCAGGGTTGTTCTCACAGCCGTAGTACGGACGTCCCTTACGTGTTCTCTTGATAACGATCTCACCACCGCATTTCGGACACTTGACTCCGATCTTTTCATAGTACGGTTTTGTGTTGCGACACTCCGGAAAACCGGGGCATGCGAGGAACTTTCCATGCGGTCCGTATTTGATGACCATATTACGTCCGCAGTTCTCACATACTATATCGGTCACTTCGTCGTGAATCTCAACCTTTTCAAGCGCTTCTTCTGCTCTGTCCACGCTTTCTTTCAGATCCGGATAGAAATTCCTGATGACCGTCTTCCACTCCACGTTTCCTTCCGCGATTCCATCAAGCAACGCCTCCATGGTAGCGGTAAAGTTCACATCCACGATACTCGGGAACTCTTCAACCATGATCTTGTTTACCACCTCACCGAGCTCGGTAAGGAATATGTTCTTTTTCTCCTTGGTGACATATCTTCTCGAGATAAGTGTTGTTATCGTAGGTGCATATGTACTCGGTCTGCCTATGCCCAATTCCTCCAATGCCTTCACAAGTGAAGCCTCGGTATAGTGCGCAGGCGGCTGAGTAAAGTGCTGTTCATCACGAAGCTCCTTTAACGTCAGCTTCGCATCCTCTTTAAGCTTTGAGAGAGCAGGATTGTTTTCAACCTTGTCCTCATCGCTCTGATATACCGACAAAAACCCCGGGAAAACGAGCTTTGAGCCGGCCGATGTAAACACATGACCCTTTCCCGCGATCTTTACTGAGATCGTCTCATACTTTGCAGAACTCATACGGCTCGCCACAAACCTTTTCCAGATAAGCTGATAGAGTCTGTACTGGTCCCTGGTCAACGAATCCTTGACCTCAGCCGGAGTCAGATCTACATATGTCGGACGGATAGCCTCATGTGCATCCTGGACATTTTTGCCCTGCTTGGCTGTCTGCTCCTTCTCAATGACATACTCGTCACCGTGGATTTGTCTGACATATTCCTTGCACGCTTTATCAGCTTCGTCTGATATACGCGTCGAATCCGTACGCAGATATGTGATAAGACCTATGATTCCGTGGCCTTTGACATTTACACCCTCGTATAACTGCTGAGCGACCTGCATCGTTTTTCTGGTCGGATAGTTCAAAACTTTTGCACACTCCTGCTGAAGTGTGGACGTGGTAAACGGCAGAGGCGGCTTTTTCATCCTCTCTCCGTTCTTTATCTCCTCTACCTTGTAGGTAGCATTTTTCAGTTCCTTGAGTACTTTGTCAACTTCTTCCTTTGAAGCGAGCTCATCTTTACCGTTTTTCCCATAATACTTGGCTGTCAGAGGCTTCTTCACACCCGGTACCATAAAGTCAGCCTCGAGACTCCAAAACTCCCTCGGAATGAACTCATCTATCTCTTTTTCCCTGTCCGCGATAATCCTAAGCGCCACAGACTGAACTCGTCCTGCTGAAAGTCCTCTCTTAACCTTTGCCCAGAGAAGCGGCGAGATCGAATATCCCACCATACGGTCCAGAACTCGTCTGGCCTGCTGAGCATCCACGAGTCCCATGTCGATATCACGAGATTCCTTGAGAGACTGCTTCACTGCGTTCTTTGTTATCTCGTTAAAGGTGATCCTGCTGGTTTTCTTCGGATCCAGATCGAGTGCCGCGGTCAGGTGCCATGATATAGCTTCACCCTCGCGGTCAGGGTCCGTTGCCAGGAATATCTTGTCAGCCTTTTTGACTTCCTTCCTAAGCGCCGCCAGTAGCTCTCCCTTACCTCTGATAGTGATATATTTGGGTTCGAAATCATGTTCCGGATCAAAACCCATCTGACTTTTCGGCAAATCTCTTACATGGCCATTTGACGCCATTACTTCGTAGTTTTTGCCCAAAAAACGCTGAATCGTCTTTGATTTGGCAGGCGACTCCACGATGATCAGATTTTTTGACATGTTGGTTCCCTCGCTTCATTTTTAGAGTTTCGAATACTACCATACAACAAAATTTTTTTTGATGCAAGAGGAAATTTTCACACGCCTTGTCAAAATGTCTGACAAGCGTCTGATTTTTCGGAACTTGCCCGACAGAAAAATTTTTTTGACGCTTTCTACTGGTGTCTACAAGGGGTCAGACTGTTTGAGCGTATATCTGATCGGGCACGCTTTCGCTTTTTTCTTGAACGTAGCGGTGCATGGTGGCAAAATACGCCACCTACGCACCGACGTTCAAGACACATCCCGATCAGTGATATACTTCTCAAACAGTCTTCCCGTAGTCTTACAGATGCGAGAGACTGAAAGCGTACCGGGATTTCTTAACTATAGCCTGCTGCAAGTCTGGGGAGAGGTGGTTCGAGAAGCATGTAACTGTCCGGGATGTGTATCATACGTCGTTGCGCAGGCGAGGTTAGGAAACTCGAAGAGTTTCCTTCGAGCCGCACAACGTGACGTATGATAAAAAAGAGAAAGCGTGCCCGGACAGACATGCACTCGAACCACCTCGACAATAGTTACATACGTATAAAATGGTCTCTTGAACTCTCCCTTATATACCGATTCTTCTTAAGCCTCGTAACTATACGAAGAGTGTTCGCATATGTTCCTTGCGCACTTGCTGCTAATGTAGCTAGGGAAATCGGCGTCTCGTGGATCATTTCAAGTATCGATGACTCTTCCGGTGAGAGTCCCGGCAAATTGTCTGACTCATTACGAGGTCTGATATTATAATACTCAAGTATATCATCAGGTGAGATGACAGGAATGGCACCCTGACGTATGAGCCGATTACAACCAACTGATAACTCGTCACCGATGCGCCCCGGTATAACAAAAACATCTTTTCCTTGCTCCAGAGCTGCATCAACAGTGATGAGTGAACCGGAGCGCTGTCGAGCCTCGACGAGAAGCAGACCGTCAGATAATCCGCTTATGATCCGATTGCGCATGGGGAAGTTCGCAGACATCGCTCCGTAATCGGATGGATACTCGCTTATAAGTCCGCCTCTTTGTTTCAGGTCATTATAGATCTTCTCATTGCAACGTGGATAGATGACCTCCACACCACACCCGAGTATTGCAAAGGTATCACCGCCTGCCTCAAGCGCGCCGCGATGACTCCAACCATCTACTCCCTTTGCCATGCCGCTGATAACGGCCATGCCCGCCTGCGCAAGCCTATAACCGAAAAGTCTCGCCATGTCTCTTCCATAAGGGGTACACTCTCTCGCACCGACTATTCCTATCGCCTTCTGATCGGGATCAGGGAGCCTGCCGAGTACGAAAAGCTGCTCGGGTGCATTTTTCAGGTTTAAGAGTTTTTGGGGATACTCTTTGTCTTTTTTTGTGATAAATCTAACGTCTTTTTTATTCACCCTTTCATACTCACCATGAATCTTTGTTCTGCCCGACGGCTCCGCCAGTTTCTCCATGACAGAATGAGGGATATTATACCTTCTTCTTTTGGATTTTTCTTCTATATTATAACCCATATAATCACGAATACTAATCTGCTTATCTCCTGACTTCATAATAAATCCAAATCTGTATTTCCTGATACGGGTTTCAACCTCTTTTTGGGAGGAAAGAAAAAGAGAAACAATATCACCAAATATCTCCAGCAGGATCTGCTTACCCACGGGGCCTATACCGACAATCTGGGCTATCCAAAAATCTGCTATTTTTTCAATATCCATTAACGCTCACCTCCCCAATATTTTTTGTTGATCGACCGTAAGGTTATCGCGCGGGCAAGATGGTCTGTCGTAATGTCCTGCGTCTGCTCACGGTCCGCTATCGTGCGGGCGACACGTATGATACGGGTGAGTCGTCTCATACTGCACTCCTCTTCCTCGAAAAACTCTTTCAGGTATTCCATCTCCGCTGACCCCAAAGGACAATACTTTTCCATATCGTGACCCGATAACTCGCTGTTGTACGAAAAAGTTTCCGTACGGTACCTCTTCTGCTGGATCGCTATCGTACGTTCAACACGGCTTCTGATCTGCTCAGATGTCTCTCCGTGAGAACCGTAAAGACCAAACTCAGGCATCGAAAGCTCCACGCTCAAATCCATGCGATCTAGTAAAGGCTCACTTATTTTGTCCAGATATCTGTGTATCTCACCCATGGTGCACCTGCATTTCTCCCTGTCAGGGAAAAATCCGCAGCGACACGGATTCATCGCCGCCATAAAGATACAGTCACACGGATATCTCTGTGAACCCTCGAGTCTGGATACGGTGATATAACCTTCCTCCATAGGCTGCCGCAAAACCTCTATCGTGGATTTGGAATATTCGGGGAGTTCATCAAGAAAGAGAATACCCTTTGATGCGAGTGTGATCTCTCCGGGGGTCGGTGTTCTACCGCCACCGGTAAGCGCGGTCTGGGTACAGGTGTGATGCGGAGCACGAAACGGTCTGTCGATCATTATCGGATGTTCCTTTGAGAGCAGTCCGCAGATAGAGTATATCTTTGTGATCTCCAGGCATTCCTCCATGGAAAGAGCCGGCATGATAGTAGGTATCCTCTTTGCGAGCATCGTCTTTCCTGATCCCGGGGGTCCGATCATCAGGAGATTGTGCATGCCGCTCACTGCGATCTCGGCTGCGAACTTTCCCTCTTGTTGTCCGATGATATCAGAAAAATCATCCGGACTGCTTAGTCTTTTTCTAAAGGATTCAAAAGACTCCCTCACGGGAGAGATGGGATCACTGCCATCCAGATGGGCAACTGCATCCCTCAGATGTGATACACCTATCACCTCGACATCGCTTAAGACACTTCCTTCGAAGGCATTATCGTAAGGTACGATAAATCTTTTAATCCCTTCCTCGCGTCCTTTTAGTATCATGGCCAGAACGCCGTTGACACTGTGGATCTCTCCGTCAAGGCCAAGCTCACCGATAAACATCGTATCTTTGGCTGTATCCTCGGAAAGGTGACCGAAGACAATCAAAAGAGAGACCGCGATCGCCAGATCGAAGCTGTTGCCTTCTTTTTTCAGATTTGCAGGGGATAGATTGATAGTGATCCTTTTGGCCGGAAACCTGTAGCCCAGATTACCTACAGCAATGCGAACGCGTTCTCTGGCCTCCTTCACTGCCGAAGCCAGATATCCGACCATTTCAAAGACCGGCAGACCATCCCTGACATCGACCTCGATCCGTATGGATCTGGCCGTGAATCCGGATACATCTGCCGCCTGAACGTATGTATACATATTTCCCTCCTGACCGGAGGGTCTTTGTTGCTATATCATCATAACGCAGATAACTTCTGCTTGTCAAGGATTTTCTTGATCTCATCCATGAAAGTATTCACATCCTTGAACTCACGATACACTGACGCAAAACGAACATAAGCGACAGGATCGAGCTCCTGAAGCTTGTCCATGAGGATCTCTCCGATCATGGAGCTGGGCACCTCTTTTTTTCCGAGATTGAAGATCGTACTCTCCACGGAATCAACCAAAGCATTTATCTGATCAACAGAGATTGGTCTTTTGATGCATGAACGGAACACACCCTTCTCCACCTTCACACGATCATACGGCTCTCTCTCCTCATTCTTTTTGATGATGAGAAGCGGCATAGCCTCAAGCTTTTCATAGGTGGTAAAACGCTTTCCACATGCTAAACACTCTCTACGTCTGCGGATAGAACTGTTGTCATCCGCCGGACGTGAATCGATAACCTTGGTATCCAAGGCTCCACAAACCGGACACTTCATCTTTTGATCTCCTCCACTATTATTGTATGAGCATGTCGCAACAATGAACGCTCATGGTTCAAAATACACAAGATGCTCATATTTTTTGTTTTAAATCTACAAGATATATTACATTATAGTCCGAAAAGTATCAATTTGTCAAGTATTTTTACACTTTTTCTCCTATATAATAGAAACCGCGACTCTCTTTTAGTATCACATCGATATATTTACCGATGAGCGACTTATCTCCGGGCAAGTGAACAAGGGCATTATTCGATAATCTGGCAGTGACCATGGACGGATCGTGATCATTTATCTCCTCAATCAGGGCCTCGTATGTTTTTCCTACACGTGAGGCAAATATCATCTCTGACTTATCGTGTATCAGCGACAATAATCTGTCAAAACGATCCTTTACCACATCATCGGGAACCTCATCCGGATACCTTGCAGCCGGTGTCCCCGTTCGCTTTGAGTATATAAATGTATACGCACTGTCGTATCCCACACGATCAACGACATCGAGCGTCTCCAAAAAATCCTCCTCCGTCTCTCCCGGGAACCCGACAATGATATCCGTCGTCAGAGCTATATTTGGAACTTTAGCCCGGATTTTTTCCACGAGCGAAAGATATGATTCTTTATCATACTTGCGATTCATTTTTCTGAGGATGTCGCTACTACCCGACTGAAGCGGGAGATGCAGGTGATCACATACTTTATCACATGTCGCCATCGCATCGATCAGTTCATCCGAAAGATCCTTTGGGTGAGAAGTCATAAATCGTATGCGTTTAAGCCCCTCTATCTCATTCACTCTGTATAGGAGGTCTGCAAAAGCCCCTGAATCCGCATCGGGGTTTGGCACGGCGTCGGCTCCGAATGTCTTTCCGTATGAGTTCACGTTCTGCCCCAAAAGCATCACCTCACTCACCCCATCAGAGACCAGATCTTTGATCTCGGCTATGATGTCCTCAGGACGACGGCTCCTCTCCCGGCCTCTTACATATGGCACAATGCAGTACGAGCAGAAGTTGTTGCAGCCGTACATGATATTTACTCCGGTCTTAAACGAGTAAACTCTTTTCCCGGGCAGATCCTCAACGATATCGCGCGCCTTGTCCCACACGTCGATCACCCGTTTATTTGAGCGTATCTCTTCATATAATAATTCAGCCAGCTTGTATATATTGAATGTTCCGAATACGAGGTTAACAAATGGATAGCTCTTTTTGATCTTTTCGATCTCATCCTCCTCCTGCATCATACAGCCGCATAGAGCGATCTTCATCGAAGGATGTTTTTCCTTTTGATTCTTCAAAAATCCCAAATGACCGTATATCTTTTGATTGGCATTCTCCCTGACTGTGCAGGTGTTATATAAAACAAAATCGGCATCAATGCTCTTGCCGTCCTTTTTTTCGTGCTCACCTCCGGGCACATAACCTATGTACTCGAGGATCGCGGTCATCTTCTCCGAATCCTTGGCATTCATCTGGCATCCCAGAGTCTCAGCGAGATATGTGAGCGGTCTTCCGATCCTATCCTTCTCGGCATCAGCCCATTCGCGGCATTTTTTCATATAATAGAACTGTCTGGCCGGCTCTGACTCGGGTGCAGGGCCTGTTATGTCGATCTCATTCAAAAGTGTCTCATTCCACATATATTTTTCTCCGATTATTTGATTTATATTCAATTCATACGTAACTCCGACTTTAGCTATTCTATCATACACTTACGCATATTACAACAAAAAATATGCTGTTAGCACATGTTTGTTGTTGTAATATCAGACCAAATATGTTAAAATAGAACTGCTGTCCAAAAGAGGACGCAAAAAAGCGGATATCGTGGGAGATATCAGGGGGGGGATAAGAACATGAGGTCTACAGGATCATTGGCATGCAGCTGGATAACAGTTGAAGCCGCCAAAAAGATTACCCAGGAGCACACGCTTCCTTCAGAGATAATACACAAGCTTATGCTGTTTATGATCGATGAGCTTGGCTTATCAGCCATCCGAATCCATCAGCCGGCGGATCGTTCCGTCAATTCAACTCAGATCACTCACGAGCGACTGATGACCAAGGATATTCCACGTCGTCTGAATCAGGTTATCATTTTTTCGCCCGAATTCGTCCGCTCTATGAAACAGAGCGAGAACTCCTGCCGTATATTTGACAGTGAGAGTGAACCCAATCCCATAAACGGTGAGGTAAACCATGGCACACTCTCCCTCTTTATGCGCCAGGCATCCGGTGATGAGTTCCAGGGTCTGTTAGAGCTTGTTTTCCCAAGCGAAAACCGCTACCCCAGTGAAAAAGATATGGACGTGCTTCAGGCACTCAAGGAGCTCCTTTTTGAACAGGTAATGCTCTACGAGGATAAAAGACGGGCTGATTCAAGCCAGGCTTCCGGTGAGGTTCTTGACTATCTTTCAGGTCTTCATCGTTACGAGACTTTCCTTGAAAACCTCGATCGCTCCATACCCAAATACGTTGATGATTCACATCAGATCGTCATCATCTGTTCCGATATTAACCATTTCAAGCTTGTAAATGAGAACTTCGGTTACAGAAAGGGTGATGAGCTTTTGCGAGCTGCCGGTCAGCTTATTTCAGAGACCGATCATCTTATAGATGCCTGCAGGTTTTATTCGGATAACTTCATATTCGCGACCGTTGTTGAACACTCAAAGGACGATGCTATCCGCGCAAAACTTGAAAGCAAGAACAAAAAGAATGCATCCATATTGAATAAAATAATAAGCGACATCCAGCTTAGGATCAACTCAGGCGTATACGTTATTCGTGACGTAAAGATGGACGCAGCCTCAGCCATCAGCTATGCCAACTCCGCCCGCAAAAAGGCAAAGGTATTTAATGGCATGCACTGTGTTATCTTTACCGAGGAAATGATCGATGAGATGCGCCGTGCAGACGAGCTTAACGATGAGCTCCCCAACGCTATAAAGAACAAAAATCTCATGGTTTATTACCAGCCGAAGATCTCCTGTGAGAGCGAAAAAATCACAGGCGCAGAGGCTCTGATCCGTTGGAAGCGCGAAAACGGAACCTTTGTTTATCCTGACCAGTTCATATCCGAATTTGAAAATA
Organism: uncultured Lachnospiraceae bacterium; assembly: GCA_947169235.1. GTDB lineage: Bacteria > Bacillota > Clostridia > Lachnospirales > Lachnospiraceae > Eubacterium_F. The sequence continues at coordinate 27,567 of CAMVOY010000026.1, forward strand.
ACGGAAATATAATCCGACTTGATTATTATGTATACGATGAAGTCTTCCAGTTCATTCGCAAACGCCTTGATGAGGGACTGCCGGTCGTACCGATCTCGATGAATGTCTCACGCAGACACCTTGAGAACGAGGACATCATGTTCTACATCGAGCATCTGATCGACAAATATGATATGCCGACCGAATACATCGAGTTCGAGCTGACTGAAAGCATCTACATCGACAATGTAGAGACTGCCCTCCACTTCATCTCCCGATGCAACCAGATGGGCATCAAGATCTCAATGGACGATTTCGGAAGCGGCTACTCATCGCTTAACATGATCTCTTCGATCCCGATCGATGTCCTGAAGATCGACGGAGTGTTCATGCATCGCGGTAAAGACTTAAATAAAAATGACAAGATAGTCCTTAATAATGTGATTAAAATGGCCAAAGAGCTTAACATGGCCGTACTGTGTGAAGGCGTGGAAACCAGAGAACAGGTCGACTTTTTGAAGGATGCCGGATGCGATGTGATCCAGGGATTCTACTTCGGAAAGCCGATGCCTGAGCCTGCATTTGAAGATTTTATAAGACAATACTCCTGATCATTTTTTCAGATCATCCATAAAGCCGTACTGATATTCACGGGATTCATTCAGAATCTGCTTAAAAATATCACGTATGGCTTTTTTATTATACTCCTTCTGTGTCAGGGATTCTACCGACGCAAGCTTCTCCATCTCGCGCCCCGGATCATGCACCTCGATGCCCGCATCAGCCTTAAAAACAGCTATATCCTTTGACACTGACATGCGATCCTCGATAAGCTTAACAAGCTTCTCATCGATCTCATCTATTTTCTTTCTGTACTCATTTAATTCCGGCATATTAATCCTCCATTCCGGAGCGTAGCGACGGAGTGGCGACGAGAACATCCAGTTCTCGTCTGCCATCAGTGGCTATTTGTGACGCTCCGGCACAAATAGCCGTGTGAAAAATCAGCATATCAGTGTGATTTTTCACACTAATCCTCCACTTTATTTCAGAAATCTGCAAGTTCCTTTTCAACATCGCTCCACTGCTCATCAACCACCGCATGCCTGATACGCTCATATCTGGTCACGTGTATTCCGGAGATCCTGTACTCGCTCATTTCGGACATGATCTCTAAGCATGTGTCATAATCCTTACCTGTCACAGCCTGTTTCATCCTGTGATAATACTCATTGAGATCCTTTTCAAGAATGAGCGGACGATAGTGGATCGTCTCAGCCACGGACTCTTCTGAGTTCTGTATGATCTGAATCGCGCTCTCCTGCTTGCTGTCATTCTCAGCCGTAAGGACGGTAGCTGCGATGATCTGATCTATCGGTGAAGGCTCTACTGCCTGCATGCCTGTAGCCATACCCTGCTGTTGCATCCGAGGAAGTGGCTGCGTGTAGCCCGTATGTAACGCCTCTCTGCGCATCGGCTCAGGCGTTAACGGACCCTGCTCTGTGCTAAACGCGGCACTGACATTCGGTCGGAACATATCTGCCCTGTCCACAGGCTCACTCTCTCCCGCAGCCACATCGGCACCACATCCGGCAGTCTCTACAGCATCATCAGTACGCTCAGCTACCTCATCACCGATCGACAGTTTTTCCTTCTTTGACGAGCTCTCGCTCATCATCTTCTCGAGTTCAGTCGGCTCAGCCTCAGTTTTCGGCCTGTCGGTATAGATGACTGTCGTAGCCCTCTCGCCGTCAGCCGTGTCATAAACATCATCGGTCTCGATCCCGACATATCCTTTTTCCTGCAGTCTTTCGAGCTCCTCCTCAGTAACATCAGTTATGATAAGCTCTCCCCTGCCTGCCCATGAAAAGGCTATCACGACCAGGATCACGAGCATGAGCATCGGTATCATAGCGATCTTGAATACTGAATTGGTTAAGAACACCAGGATGCATCCCACCATCGATGAGATGATACCGACGCGTACTCCCTTATCAAGCTTTTCAAAATACCATACGAGACAGAAAAATAATATCAGTGCATATAAAAGCGGCATGTATTTAAAAAGCGTCTGCAAAAATGTCCCCTTGAGCATCACCGCCGCAGCGATCAGCCCTACCGAAGGAAGCTGCAATACAACAGCTACGCTACCTTTAACCTTGGCTCTGGTCTGCACCCAAACGATATCAAAGGCAACCTGTAATACAAGTATCATTCCGCCAAGATATGTCATATAACAGAAGACTCCAGCCGTATTTAACGAGTTAAGCGTAAGCTTCATTGGATCATCTGCGAGCGCACGCAAAAATCCATCGCCGACCAGATGAACGATGGCAAAGAAAACCAAAAGAGCGTACAAAGCTCTTCCCTTAGGCTTTCTCGCAGGTACGGTATAATACCCCCACGCCATCACCAGCACTAATATAACTCCTATGATCGATATTGTTGCCTGCGTTATCATGAGTCAATATCCTCCAACATCTCTATCGTAGTCCTGCCTGTTACCGGATGCTTTTTCCAAGGAGCTATCTCGCATAACGGCTTCAACACAAACTCTCTTTTTTCTATCTCGACATGCGGCACGGTGAGCTTTTCGCTCTCGATGATATCATCGTCAAAATAAAGAATATCCAGATCTATCGTTCTCGGTCCCCAATGTTTCTCCCTTTTGCGTCCGAGCGTATTCTCTATCTCGTTAATCTTTTGAAGTAACTCAAAAGCATCATATAACGTCCTAATAAAAACAGCACCATTCAGAAAATCAGGTTGATCGGTCACACCATACGGTTTGGTCTCAATAAGCTCCGAAACCCTTTCCACTGTGATCTTTTCATCCTTTATCAGAAGCTCAATCGCATCCTCTATATTTTTCTTTTTATCGCCGAGGTTAGCCCCCACCGACAGATATGCTTCGTGGCGGGATCTCTCCAGCTTGACACTCACGGTCTCTAGTGGAAGAAGTATTGGTGCCCATGGCTTCTTCAGCTCCATAGTGATGGATCCGACCTGCGGGAACGCCTTTAGGATCGCATAACAAAGGTGTTCGGCCAGCGCCTCAATAAGCTGAAATGTGGTCTTTTCCATCTCCTCCTTGACAAGGTGTGACACCTTCGCATAGTCGATGGAATCAGCGATATCATCACTGTATCCGGCTTTTCGCAGAGGCAGTGAAAGGCTCATCGATACCAGGAATTTCTGTCCAAGGACGTTCTCCTCCTTTAGGACACCATGGTGACCGTAAACCTCCAAATCCTTTATTATGATCTGATCCATGTTTTACCCCCTACTGACCGGATTTTGCAATCCCATTGGAAGATGCTAACTCTACCTGACCGGATTATGCAATTCCATTGGATAATCCGGTCCGCAACATAGAGAAAAACAGCTTCCTCAATTCCTCATCCTCGGAAAAACAACCTGTCGTCTTGTATGTCATCGTCTCCGTCTCAGGCTTTTTTACTCCACGCATGGACATACACATATGCTCTGCCCTTGCGACTACTATAACACCCTTTGGCTTTAAGTTTTCCTGTATGGCCTCGGCGATCTGAGTAGTCATCTTTTCCTGTATCTGCGCACGTCTGGCAAACACCTCTACGGTACGTGCCAGTTTACTGAGTCCCACTACCTTTCCATCAGGAACATAACCGATGGAAACAGTGCCGAAGAAGGGTAAAAGATGATGCTCACAGACCGAATAGAAACGGATATTTTTTTCTATAACTATGTCTCCCGTCTCCGATGTAAATGTACGGCTGAGCGGCTCTGCTGCATCCTGAGTGTATCCGCCAAAAATCTCCTCACACATATTGCTGACTCTGGCCGGCGTATCCTTTAAGCCTTCTCTGTTTCCGTCCTCACCTATACCCTCGAGGATGAGTCTGACGCCCTCTTCTATCTTTTGCTTGTCCATCCTGTTCCTCCACGAAAAGCGTTTTATTTACGGTTATCCGCTATTTTACTGTCACCTGACAGAACAGATACTTGCCTGCAGTATTTACGACTATCATGCTCTTTCCTTTTTTCAGAGCATGAATAACTCCGTTTTTGTCTATCTCAACAACCTTTTCATTTTGAGATATAAAATAACAATCCAAAAATCCATAGGTATAATTATTCTTCGGATAATAGTTGATATTAAGCACCTTATAGGTACCCTTTTTCATGGTGATCTTTTTCTTTTGAAGTGTAGCGTATTGAATCGAATCAAGCTTACTCCACGGTACTATATGGACCTTACATTTGATCTTACACTTTTTGTATTTTGCCGTGATCGTAGTCGTTGCATTCAGTCCGTTCTCATAAGTGAGCATGCCCTCTGTTACACTTACTTTTTTATTACTTGAAGACCATTTTATCTTGTCCGCGGTAACAGTCCCCGGATAACTTCCGAACATCACACTGTTTCCGTCACAACCACCCTCCGACGGAACATACATCTCTTTTTTGAGGAAGAATATCTTTGCTCCTCCCTTTACTTTATCAATCTTTGCAAACCGCGCATAAGCAGTTACTTTCTTAGTTATATAGTAGTTTGCCAGAGGGATCTCTACCCCGTTTTTCTCCTTCACAAACCAGCCGTTAAACGTATAACCCTTTTTCTTTGGCTCCTTCGGAAGTTCCTCATCGGTAATGAAATCCTGCATCAGCTTAACCTTTTTATAAACCTTCTTTCCGACTTTGAAGGTTACTATGTTTGATGATGATTCCATGGACTTATTGATGTTTGCGTCAACCCAGCTGACACGCTCGCTTATCCATCTCTTTAATCTGGCAATCTCAGAATCATATGAGACAGGCCCATCACCCGTATCACATGAACTTCCTACGGAACTCTCGTCTATACCTACGGTTGAGGTCACGGCATAGTTTGCCTTCTGTGACAGATAACACTGTTTTGCAAGTTTGTCGAGTTCGCCACCATCAGCCACCGAATCAAGCAGTATGGTCTTTAATTCCTTCCAGCGTGCGACAAGCTTGTTTTTGAAGGACTTATCCTTTAACATACGGTTATACCAAACCTGACCGCTCTGCATGAATCCCTCGACCTGATTCTGTCCAAACTCGGTCGCTCCCCAGGCTACATAGTCGAAATCCCACAAAGGCCCCCAGAAAAGTTTGTCATCACGTTTTTTGTACAGGTATGTCGAGTTGGACAAAAATCCATCACCGTTCAGAGAAAACTCCTGGATCAGATAATAGTCGATCGCAGAATTTACGTCCATATAGTCAGCATATGATTTTCCGGTTTTATCTTTGAACCCGGAGCCAAACAACGCATCCTCAAAGGACTGAACATATCCGCTGATATATTCTGACTGCGCCTGATTGTATTCTACCTCGGAGAAATCCGGGCTCTCGATAAGGAGAGTCTGTCCTTTTTCAGTTGTAAAGAATCCCTTGCCTTCCGTATCGCTACCCATGGAAAGCAGATATCCACCCGTTACCGCACTTCCGGATGTAGCGTCAGGTTCCTCTTCGAGATCATCCACATCGACTCTGGATTTCCCGACTCTCACATGCTCACACAGATAGTAGCTTCCGAGATACTCGCCGTTCATTACAAAGTTTACAAAAATACACTGCGGTGTAAACTCCATCCCGAGCTTATCTCCAAGCCAATAGGTATACTTGTTTCTGAGCATGGTGTAGTCAAAATAATTTGCCAACATAACCCAGTGCTTATTTGCACCCATTCCAAACAGATTGGCCTTTTTATCAAGCTTTATCTTGTATGGTTTTTTGCTTGGTCCCCAGGTAGAGTTGCCCCTTCCTCTGATATACTCCATCTCATATGTTCCCGATGTATCGCCTGAGCCATACTCAGATACATAGCCTGACGGAGACTGTATGGTCACTTTTCCATAGCACTCCGTCTGATGAGCTTCGTCGTTGTTCATCTCGGCGATAGTACCCTCTGACTCGTCGATATTTACATTAACGGTAGGTATATCAAACGCAGTAAAAAGCACATGTCGTATGAGCACTTCCGTCTTTTTCTTTTTCTCGTCAGCACTGAGTCCCTGATAGCTGAACTTAAGTCTCACTTTGTGCTTTCCACTTATGTTTTTAGAAGAAATATCCGCGCTGAAATTCTTTGAATAATTCCACTTATCCTTTCCACGCTGCTTTGGTATGGATATACTTCCTATCGGTGATGAATCATTATCAAGATATACGTTAACCCTTGCAGGTTTTTTTCTCTCGGATAATCCGTTCACAACGACAAAGCCGGGACGAGCCGCGGAGAAATCAAACTCCTGATCAAATCTTATCTCACCCTTTTCGATCTCATCAGCATTAGCCTTAATCCTGATGCCTTCGTTATCGCAATCATCCGTAACCTTTGCATCAGCTATATCTACTTTCATTTTTCCGTAGGTGTAGATCACTTCACAATCACGCTTATCATACGCGTCATATGATGCCGCTTCCGGATCGTAATTCGGGTCTGTAGCACACGAAGGATCATCCGGCGGGCATGTCACTCCCGGTGCTATATCCTTTAGCTGATTATCGATAACGCTTTTTTTATTATCGATCTTTGCACTTGATACATCAGGACCCACACCGGCAAAGCATGAAACTATCATAGCCATAACGAGTGTAAGTGTGATCGCTTTTTTGTTGTTATTCTTCATTCTTCTCACCTTTTGAAAAATAGAACAGATAACTGCGGTTTCAGGTCAGACCAGATCATACAACTCATGTATAAGCTTTTCTGTCTTGTCCCATCCAAGGCATGGATCGGTGATCGACTTTCCATAGACACCCTCGCCGATCTTCTGCGCTCCGTCTTCAATATAGCTCTCGATCATCAGACCCTTGACGATCTTTTTGATCTCATCCGAGTGATTTCGGGAGTATATAACATCCTTTGCGATACGTATCTGCTGCATAGGATCCTTGTCGGAGTTTGAGTGATTCGTATCTATGATGACAGCCGGGTTCTCGATCTGTCTCTCGGCATAACTGTCATACAGATGGATCAGATCCTCAAAGTGATAGTTAGGAATATTGCGTCCGAACTTATCTACATATCCCCTCAAGATGGAGTGCACTAACGGATTACCTGTGGTCTGCACTTCCCATCCGCGGTATACGAAACGCTGCGGGTTCTGAGCCGCAACGATCGAGTTCATCATTACCGAGATATCTCCTCCGGTCGGGTTTTTCATTCCGGCAGGTATCCCCAATCCGGATGCAACAAGCCTGTGTCCCTGATCCTCGACAGATCTGGCACCTATAGCGACATACGCCAAAAGGTCCGAAAGATATCTGTGATTCTCGGGATACAGCATCTCCTCAGCGCAGGTAAATCCGGTCTCCTCGACAACTCTCGTATGCATCTGCCTGATGGCTATAAGTCCTGCGAGCAGATCCTCATCCGCCTCAGGATCCGGCTGATGGAGCATACCCTTGTAGCCGAGTCCCACAGTTCTGGGTTTATTGGTATACACTCTGGGAATTATATAAAGCTTGTCGGCAACTTTTTCATTCACCTTTGCGAGGCGATGCATATAGTCAAGGAAAGCATCTTCATTATC
>CAMVOY010000027.1 GCA_947169235.1 uncultured Lachnospiraceae bacterium
GAGAACCAGTTCTCAGCACCCTCTATCATCATATTTGATTCGCTTGACGGTAGAGTTCATATGTCCGACGGATCCATATCCATAAATCATTATCAGGAGTATGGAGAGGCTTGGTTTGATGGTCATATGATATGTACCAGAGCCAGAAACATGAAGATGGATACAAATGAGATCTCCGGGGATACTTACGCTGCGCCGGATGTGGGTGAGTATATGATCGAGGCTGTGCGGGTAAAGGATCATATCCGTATTCGCCTTACGGGAGGAGATATGCAGTCAGAGCTTATCGTGGCTTTGCCGGACAGCTCAGGGTTTTCGTTTATTTCGATCACCGGCGAGCATTGTCATATCATGGATATCGAAACCGATACTACAGGTGTTATCGCGAAGGAGGGAGAGATCACGCGCATCGCTGATGAGATCACATATATCGATCGTATGGTCGGAGATGTACCGAATATCCAGGTAGACAGTTATTTTTCAGCCGCTACTGATGGCATGAGTATCACGGATGGAATGGAGATCGCATTCCATACCATGACGCTGCCTGCCGCCAACCTTGTGTGGCATTGTCCGTTTTTGGTATTTTTCAAAGCGGAGGATAATCATGTTCATGGAAAGAATTACGAGGAGCTCGCGATCGTTCGTCTGGATGGTGAGGTCGTCGAGAGTGGCGGAAGCGCAAGGAGCATGACTGAAACCAAAAAAGATGATACCTTTGAGAATTGGGATAAATGGAAGGAAGTTAATAAAAAGGGGTATGAGTGCAAGGTTAATATCAGGCGCAAGAACAACAGGATCATCATGCATACGATGAACGGTGGGATAGATATTAAGAGTACTATCTATCTGGAGAACAAACTTGAGGATATCAAGGTTGCGATAACGGGTGATCAGTGCGCGCTGACGGATATCAGATTTATCGCGTAGGGAAATCAAGGTTCGTTCTGCGGGGCCGAGGAATGCATTAGGTAGGACTGGCATCGGCTTCGCCACCGTCATGCCTGCCAGTGGCTGTCAGACATGTCCTGTGGCGAAGCCTGAGAGCGCAGAAGATCGGTGGAAGCAGACTCGGTTCCGACTTTTTTGGCAAAAGCTAGCTTTTGGTCGGAAGAATTCAAGAGGCGACTTAAGTGTACGTGTATGGAAACAACTCGTGTTCCGACTAATCATGAAAAAAGCATGATTTAGTCGGAACTTTTTTTGCTTTCGGTGATATTGGGGGATAGTGTTTTCAGATGATAGAGTAATTCTCTTAGAATTTCTTCCGACTTTTTGATATGTTTTTGATTTTTAGTCGGAAGCGTCTTTGCTTCCGCTCTTTTTAATTTCGGAATAATTGAAATGACTTCCGACTAAAAAGCATATAATCTGGAAAAAGTCGGAACGAGCTCTGCTTCCACATGATTGATGCGGGTGAATCAATAGTAAGTATAAAGCAAAATGAAGATAGCATAGTATTTACTACACCAGATATCGTTTCACCACCGGAACAACCTTCAGAATTGCCGTGGCCGTCAGGGACAGTAAAAAGCATACGAGTGTGAGAAGCGGAACGGAGATCCACGCCGGTAGAGACAAAGTTGTTATACTAAAATAATGTTCCAACACGTAGATACAGGCTGGGTGGATCAGATAGATACCGAAGCTGCATTTGGACAGAAAACAGATTACAGACTCGGAACGTGATGGGCTGGCCGATTCAACCGGCGCCGGCGCGCATCCGAGTCGACTTTTGATTAGCAGAAAAATTGCCACACTTTCCACAAGTGTAGTGATAGAAAAATTCTCATAAAAAAGCGTGTTGGCTTTCCCTTCATAAAAGGAAATAAAAATCGTTCCGACAAACGTGAGAAAAAATGCCGTTATAGCGCCAAAATAGATCCACCGGGTCGTCTTTATGCTGATTTCAGTCTGATGAAAGACATATCCCAACACGAAATAGCCGGTGAAACCCATAACATACTTTAAATCGAGCAAACCCAGTATGCTTTGACCGAGGTTACCCAGTGTTCCAGAGTATATACTGACCAGTTTCACAAGTTCCGGCAACACATACGCAAACAAAAAACACAACAAGAGAAAATACCGAGTGACCTTTTGATCCCGGACCATATGTCGCAAAATAGGGACAAGCAGATACATCCCCACAATCATATACAAAAACCACATATGATAATAGCCGGTAAAAAGTTGAGTGAGAACAGCGGAAACTTCCCATGTTTCGTTTGTAAGAATCAGATATACCATAGACCATGAGAAAAATGCGACGCCGATTCGCAATATGTTTTTTCGCAACAGTCTTCCGATTGTATAATCGCTATTCAAAAAAAGCGCCCCACTGATCATCGTGAAAACCGGGACACCCCACCGGCTCATCGACTCCCAGAAGTTCATAGCGAGCCAATCACCGGAATGAACGTCTATGTATCTGAAGTTCTGTCCGGATATATGCAGTACGACCACCGCCAGGATGGCCACCGCACGCAGACAATCGAAATAACGGATATGTTTCATGCGCGCACTCCTAAGTCCGTAGTCATCCATTCTCTCAGTTGCTCGTATATGTCCTCCTCTTTCGGCGGACAGCCTTTGATGAAGTGATCGAAAGCTTGGCAGCAGTTTCCGACGCCGTATTCGCCTGTTTTTCCCTTATGTCCCTGGCCTATGGAAATCTTCGAAAGTGAGTCTCCGTTCCATAGCCCTTCGTCCTTTAGACGATACAGTGCAGCTGTAAAGCTTGCGAAGCAGGCGCTGCAGGATTCGCATTCATCTACATCTACGGATATATCGAGATTCAGATCTCTATGGGAAAATGCTTTCTCGTAGGGATCTTTTTTATCTGCGGAGAAGGATTTGATCACCTCGCCGTTTTCATTCAATATACTTATCTCGGCCTTATTCAGGTCAGTGCTTCCACTGCCGAGAGCCTCTGCCATACCTACATATGAAACATCCTTTGCGCTCAGTCCGAGCAGTGAGCAGGCATAGGAGTCGATGAGAACCGGATCTTTGCAGACCATCACGCAGTCAGTCTGAAGAGGATTTCCGCCTTCTTCGAAATTGGGATCTCCACAGATGTGATCAATGACAACGAAGTCCTGCTTTATTCCCTTTGAGAGATGAGCTATCGGTTTATGCAAGCCCATGGTGTGGAAGTGTCTTTTTTCCGAATTGGGGATCAGACCTTTCATGTTTTTCAGCGCACAGGTCATCTTTGTTTGGCAGTGACCTTTCAGAACGGGGACGTTTATAAGGTAATCGATGGCATCTACCGAGTCGCAGATGGCGAGGTTCATCCCCACACAGTTCTTCTCATGGAAGTGATCTTTCTGCGTGTCAACAAACTCTACATCATACCGTTCACACAGTGATCTGTAACCGCAATTAATGAAGGCCTCAGAGGTCTTGTCACCGACCCATGAGCCTTCTATAATTTTTATTTTTCGGAAGTTATTATTCTGAAGATATTTTATGATACCCTCGACAATCTCGGGGTGAGTAGTAGCGCCAAAACTCGCAGGGGTCGGGGTTACCAGATTAGGTTTTATGCCGATCTGCTTGGTGGTATCGCCGATCTCATCTGCCAGATGAGCATACTCAAGAAGAGTAGTTGTCATCTCAATATAGTCTGAGCCGTAGCGCTTTATTATTTCATTATTATTCATGTACATTTACCAGGCAGTATGATCAAATCTTATTTGCCTTCATATTTGATCACTGCATCCACATCATATCCGGCAAGTTTTTTTCTTCCCTCGAGTCCTGCGAGCTCCATAAGGAAGATCACCTTTTTAACCTCCCCGCCGAGCTTCTCAACAAGGTCGATGGAAGCCTTTATGGTTCCTCCGGTTGCGATAAGGTCATCAACGACCACGACTTTCTGGCCTTTTTGGATGGCATCCGTGTGCATCTCAACCGTAGCCTTGCCATACTCAAGCTCGTAACTCTGCTCGATGGTCTCACATGGAAGCTTGCCTTTTTTCCTGACGAGAACAAAAGGCTTTCCGAGTGCGTATGCGAGCGGTGCACCGAAGATGAATCCACGACTCTCCGCACCTACTACTACATCAAAGTCCACTCCTTCTAAGAGCTTTAAGAGCTCATCGATTGCCAGATGAAATCCCTCTGCGTCCTGCAACACGGTTGTGATATCACGAAAAATAATCCCGGGTTCAGGGAAATCAGGTATGCTTCTTACGTAATCCTCGAGTTTCTTGGCCATAACTTGCTCCTCCATGTTATTTACAATATAAATAGGAGCCTACTATACGTAAGGCTCCCTGATCAACAATTATCACTCATCGTCGATGGTATCCGTAACAGCGCCACCGATCACCGAAGAAACAACCGATGCAACAACGATGACCGCGATGATAGCGATCCCGACGACAACTCCGATTCCGATAAAGATCTCTGACATAGTCTTCCTTTCATGCCGGGTGTCCCGGCGGCGTATGTGTGTCTCAAACACACTACCTTTCGTACTACAACACTTCTGACACTGATTGTACCACGTTTCGAGAGAAAAATCAACGCAAATTTGAATGATTTTGATTGATTTTTCATATCGGTTATGATATGATTTATGTTAATTCATGAAAAACAGGAGGGGCCTATGGCTTTATTACAGGATTGGCGTGATTACGCCTATAGTGAAGAGATGCAGACTACAAAGAAAGGACAGGAGTTCTGGCAGAAGTATTTTGAGCTCGAGAAGGGTATCTACGAGCAGCTTTTGGCCAACCCTTCCGAGGTTGTAAGTGGTACTGTTAAGGAGCTTGCTGAGAAATACGATGTTCCGCTGTCAATGATGGTCGGATTCCTTGACGGGATCAATGACAGCTTAAAGACTGAGAACCCGATCGAGGAGATGGAGGAGGATACTGAGGTATCGCTTGACTTTGACCTCGAGCTTCTCTATAAGAATATGGTTGACTGCAATGCGGAGTGGCTTTACAATCTTCCGCAGTGGAATGATATCTTCGATGAGGACAAGCGTAAAGAACTCTACAAGGAGCAGAAAAAGAGCGGCACGATCATAAAGGAAGACAGAAAGATCGGTAGAAATGATCCGTGTCCATGCGGCTCAGGCAAGAAGTACAAGCAATGCTGTGGAAGGAACTAGCGCGCGAGCTGTGAGAGCTATGTACAAGATAATTAATACTGATGGACGAGCAAAATCGGCTCGTTTTGAGACACCGCATGGCGTGATAGAAACACCGGTCTTTATGAACGTCGGAACTGTCGCTGCCATTAAAGGTGCAGTGTCATCTATCGATCTCGAAGAGATCGGGACGCAGGTGGAGCTATGCAATACTTATCATCTGCATCTGAGGCCGGGCGATCAGGTTGTAAAGGAACTTGGCGGACTGCAGAAGTTTATGAACTGGCACAGGCCGATATTGACTGACTCCGGTGGATTTCAGGTATTCTCGCTGGCCGGTATGAGAAAGATCAAAGAAGAGGGTGTCGAGTTCAGATCGCATATCGACGGGCATCGTATCTTTATGGGACCGGAGGAGAGCATGCAGATCCAGTCGAACTTGGGATCCACGATAGCTATGGCATTTGATGAATGCCCTTCATCCACGGCGGAGAGAGCCTACATAAAGCAGTCGGTGGAACGCACCACAAGGTGGCTACACAGGTGCAAGGCTGAGATTGAAAGACTTAATGCGCTTCCCAATACGATAAACAAAGAGCAGATGCTTTTCGGTATCAATCAGGGTGGCGTGCATGAGGATATCCGCATAGAGAATGCGAAAGAGATTGCCGAGCTCGATCTGCCGGGTTATGCTCTTGGAGGTCTGGCTGTCGGTGAGACGCACGAGGAGATGTATCATATCCTCGATGTGACGGTTCCGCACCTGCCGCAGGATAAGCCCGTTTATCTGATGGGAGTCGGTACTCCGGCAAATATACTCGAGGCGATAGACCGTGGCGTGGATTTTTTTGACTGTGTATATCCAAGCAGGAACGGCCGTCACGGACATGCATATACAAAGCATGGCAAGATGAATCTTAACAATGCCTGCTACGAGAAGGACGACAGACCTGTCGAGGAGGGGTGCCGGTGCCCGACGTGCAGACATCACTCGAGGGCGTATATCAGGCATCTTTTGAAAAGCGGAGAGATGCTCGGACTGAGGCTTTTGGTCTTGCATAATCTGTATTTTTATAATACAATGATGGTTGAAGCGCGTGCCGCCATACGTGAGGGACGATACGCTTCATATAAAAAAGAAATGCTTTTACAAATGGAAGGAGATTAACATGAACTCAACAATTGGAATTATTGCACTTTATGCGGTTATCATCGCAGCATTTTACTTTATTGCGATCCGCCCGAACAAAAAGAGGGAGAGAGAGCATGCGGCTCTGATGAGCTCAGTATCTGTAGGTGATTCTATCCTTACTACAAGCGGATTCTATGGCGTTGTTATCGATATCCCGAGTGACGACGTGATCATCGTCGAGTTCGGAAGCAACAAAAACTGCCGTATCCCGATGCAGAAGAGCGCTATCGTAGAGGTTGAGAAGGAAGGCGAGGAGTAAAACATCCAATGGACAGCGAGGATCCGAAAGGATCCGAGCCTGGCAATTGGCGCGAGCGCCGCTGTTAGGAGGCTACATGAAAATATTGGTTACGGGAGGAACCGGATATATCGGTTCCCATACCTGTGTCGAGCTGATCAAAAAAGGCTACGACGTGGTTATTTTTGATAACCTTTTTAATTCAAAGATAGATGTGCTTGACCGTATAGAAAAAATCACCGGAGTTCGCCCGCAGTTTTACAGAGCGGACCTTCGCGATGAGGACAGCATGCGCCCTGTCTTCGAGGAGCATAAGTTCGATGCTGTCATACATTTCGCCGGACTGAAGGCTGTCGGCGAGTCGGTGGAGAAGCCGCTTCTTTATTATGAAAATAATATCGCTGGCTCGATCAATCTGTGCAAACTGATGAGCGAGTACGGCTGCAAGAGGCTTATCTTCAGTTCATCTGCAACCGTTTACGGTGATCCTGCTCAGATCCCAATCACAGAGGAATGTCCGAAGGGGCAGTGTACCAATCCTTACGGCTGGACGAAGTCAATGCTCGAGCAGGTATTCACGGATGTTCAGAAAGCTGATGATGAGTGGAGTGTAGTACTGCTCAGATACTTTAATCCGATTGGAGCACATGAGTCAGGGCTTCTCGGTGAAAGCCCGAACGGCATCCCGAATAATCTCATGCCTTATATCATGCAGGTTGCTGTCGGCAAACTCCCTGAGCTTGGCGTATTCGGTGATGACTATGACACGCCCGATGGTACCGGAGTCCGCGACTACATCCACGTAGTCGATCTGGCACGCGGTCACGTAAACGCCGTCGATAAAGTAACAGGTTCGACCGGAGTGAACATTTATAACCTCGGTACCGGCAACGGCTACTCGGTTCTCGATATCGTAAAAGCATTCGAGGCCGCTAACGGTATCAAGATTCCATATCAGATCAAACCCCGCAGAGCCGGTGACATCGCTACCTGCTATGCGGATCCAAGCAAGGCGGCTAAGGAACTCGGTTGGAAGGCCGAGCTCGATCTCAAAAAAATGTGCGAAGACTCTTGGAACTTCGCCAAAAAGAGCCTGACATAGAAACTAAGCCGGCGCGCTGATGTTTGTCAGACAACAGCGCTCCTGCGTAAGCATTGAAGGAGGATATTACATGAGCAAAGAGATCATCGAAAACGGTAACGCTATATTGGGAGTTGAGTTTGGCTCAACCCGTATCAAAGCAGTGCTTATCGACGAGGATACCAAGGTTTTGGCCACCGGCGATCACGAGTGGGAGAACCAATATGAAAACGGTATCTGGACCTATTCCCTTGACGCGATCTGGAACGGTCTTCAGGATGCATATCGCAATCTGGCAGCCGACGTAAAGGAGAAATACGGAACAGAGATCAAGACCTTAAAGGCACTTGGATTCTCTGCGATGATGCACGGATATATGGCCTTTGACTCATCAGATGAGCTTTTGGTACCGTTCCGTACCTGGAGAAACTCGATAACGGGTGAGGCAGCGGGACGACTTACTGACCTCTTCAATTTCAATATCCCTGAGAGATGGAGTATCTCACATCTCTATCAGGCTATCCTCAATAAAGAAGATCATATCGACAGGATCAAATTCCAGACAACTCTGGCAGGCTACATCCATTGGAAACTGTCAGGTGAGAAAGTTCTCGGTGTCGGTGAGGCATCAGGTATGTTCCCGATCGATCCTGCTACGGGACAGTTTGACAAGGATATGGTTGAGAAGTTCGATGGACTCCTCGAGAACAACGGGCTTCCTTACAAACTGCTTGATATTTTTCCGAAGGTACTCACGGCAGGTGAGGCTGCCGGAACACTTACTGAGGAGGGTGCGAAGCTCCTCGATCCTACGGGAACGCTTACACCGGGCGTGCCGATGTGTCCGCCGGAGGGTGATGCCGGAACCGGTATGACTGCGACGAACTCCGTGCGTCAGCGTACGGGTAATGTGTCCGCCGGAACGAGTGTGTTCTCGATGGTTGTTATGGAGAAAAACCTTAACAAGGTTCATCCTGAGATAGATATCGTGACGACTCCGGACGGAAGCGCGGTTGCGATGGTTCACTGCAACAACTGTACTTCTGATCTGAACGCATGGGTTGGACTTTTCAAGGAGTTTGCTGATGCGATCGGCGCGGATGCCGATATGGGAAAAATATTCGGAACGCTTTACAACGGAGCGCTCGAGGGTGACGCAGACGGTGGCGATATCCTCGCATATAACTACCTGTCAGGTGAGAATATCACCGGCCTTTCGGAGGGACGTCCGATGGTACTGCGTACGCCGAACAGCCGTTGGAACTTAAAGAACTTTATGAGAGTACATCTTTATTCCGCATTTGCTACGCTGAAGATCGGAAACGATATCCTCTTCAAGGAGGAGGGAGTCGAGGCTGACAAGATCTACGGTCACGGCGGCATATTCAAGACGAAGGGAGTGGCTCAGCAGATCCTCGCGGATGCTTTAAACACTCCGATCTCCGTAATGGACACAGCGGGAGAGGGTGGTGCCTGGGGTATCGCGGTACTCGCTGCATATATGGTACTTAAGGGCAGCGGTGAATCGCTCGCTGATTACCTTGATAACA
This sequence comes from uncultured Lachnospiraceae bacterium, assembly GCA_947169235.1. Classification (GTDB taxonomy): domain Bacteria; phylum Bacillota; class Clostridia; order Lachnospirales; family Lachnospiraceae; genus Eubacterium_F. The sequence continues at coordinate 9,169 of CAMVOY010000027.1, forward strand.
AGGTGTTTGCCGGAGAGACCGGTTCGGAGCTTGCTCCTGATGCAGCCGGCGTAAAGGGCTTTGACGCATTTATCGAGAGATATAAGTCAGGTCTTGCTGCAGAGAAGGCAGCGGTCGAGGCCGTGGCGGACTGATTCCAAAACGTATAAGCGGATATAAAAATAGGGAACTTTTGCATGCAAATAGCATCAAAAAGTTCCCTATTTTAATTTACTCTTCTATATCTGCTCTCGCTGCCTGTAGCATCAGCGCGCACTCAACACGCTTTCGCTGGAGCTTGCAACCGATCTCGTATGGCTGATTTATATCGCCATGCGAATGATAAGCATTCGCGGCACATCCTCCTGAGCAGAAAAACTTGGCGAAGCAGTCGCGACACTCGGGTTTTGCGTACACGTTGCAGAGCTTGAACTTGTCGACGAGCTCGGTATTTTTGATGCCCTCATTGACATTTCCAAGGCAGAACTGCTCCTCACCTACGAACTGATGGCAGGGATACAGGTCTCCCCACGGTGTCACGGCCAGATATTCTGTACCGGATCCGCAGCCGGAAAGCCTTTTGTAGACACACGGTCCACCGGTCAGGTCAATCATATAGTGGAAAAATGTAAAGCCCTTGCCTTCCTTTTCGCGAGCGAGCATCTCACGTGCAAGCTCATCATATCCCTCGCAGATCACAGGGATATCGTCCTCAGTGATGGCATAAGGTTCTGCGGGATCAGCGACCACAGGCTCAACCGAAATCTGCTTGAATCCCTCATCAGCGAGAGAAAGCACATCCTTTACAAAGTCGGTGTTGTAGTGTGTAAACGTCCCGCGCACGTAGTAGCGCTCCTGATTTCTCGAGTCAGCAACTTTTTTGAACTTATCTATGATCTTATCATACGAACCGCTTCCGTCACGGAAAGGTCTCATCTTATCGTGAATGCTCTTTCGTCCGTCCACAGACAGAACGACGTTGTCCATCTCCTTATTTGCGAACGCTATCACATCATCATCGATGAGCACACCGTTTGTAGTCAGCGTGAAACGGAAGTGCTTGTCATGTGTCTTCTCCAGCTCACGACCGTACTTCACGAGTTCTTTAACCACATCGAAGTTTAAGAGAGGTTCGCCGCCGAAGAAATCGACCTCAAGATTGTGTCTGTTTCCGGAGTTCGCTACCAAAAAATCAAGAGCTTTTTTCCCGACTTCCAGGCTCATCAGAGCTCTGTCACCGTGATACTCACCCTCGCCTGCGAAGCAGTATTCGCATTTCAAGTTGCAAGCATGCGCGATATGCAGACACAGAGCCTTCACGACGGTCTGTCTCTTTTTGAAGTCGATCACCATCTTCTCCATGGATTTCGGCCCGCCCTGACTCTCGCAACCCGACTCGTCCTCGCCCGAGCATGATCCGCAGTCATCCGCAACCAGATACTGCTCATCTGTAAACAGAGTTCCGTTCTCCTCGAGCTCTCTGATATCATCAAAAATCTCCCGAAAGTCCTCATTCGTCAGCTCTTCAGATGGATATTTACCGCTTACGATCGAAGCTATTCTGTGGAGCTCTTCCTCGCGATACTTATCAGCATCATCTTCCTTCATCTCGCCGAGTACGTCATAAACCACATCATCCACGACATGCACAGATGACGAGTTCACGTCGAGTACAATGTTATAACCATTATTCTTAAATAGGTGTATCATTTTCGAATATCTCCATTAATTAATTATCTATTAATGCACTGATAAATCTCAAACTGTGCCAAATAAATCGCGAGCCACACGGAGCAGCATTCTGCCTAGTTCGTAGGGGCTGTCAGAAACGGACCCCGAAGAACCAACAGAAGCTGCGGTGTGGCTCGCTCCTATATGTTCATCTTTTATTGATCAGCGCTTAGCATTCTCGCAGGTCTGATTTCCGACTGTGCAGGAAGTCTTGCACGCTGACTGGCATGATGTCTGGCACTCGCCGCATCCGCCCTTCTTAACAGTATCCTTAAGGTTCTTTGTTGTTAAAGTCTTGATTCTTTTCATTTTTATGATCCTCCATCCTGTTTCATCTCAAATCGACTTTTCGCCGATGTTCCGATTATATCGCATTTTTCGATATTTGTCAATGTTACATTTACAGTTCTGAAATTTCCTCTTGAATTTTCTACGGGATATGTTACAATAAGAAAGCATATGAGAAGAAACAAGAGCGAAAGGAGTATGAAAAGTGGCTTTTGACATAGGTATAGATTTGGGAACAGCCAGTATTTTGGTATATTTGAAAGGAAAGGGCGTTGTGCTCAAGGAGCCCAGCGTCGTTGCTATAGATCGTGACACAAACAGAATAAAGGCTATCGGTGAGGAGGCCCGCCAGATGCTCGGACGTACTCCGGGAAACATCACAGCGATCAGACCTCTCCGTCAGGGAGTTATCTCTGATTACTCAGTCACCGAGAAGATGCTTAAATACTTCATCCAGAAGGCAGTCGGCAAGCAGCGTTTCCGCAAGCCTCTCATCAGCATCTGTGTACCGTCTCAGGTAACAGAGGTCGAGAGAAAAGCGGTTGAGGATGCGGCTTTCCAGGCAGGCGCCAGGGATGTAAGGATCATCGAGGAGCCTATCGCCGCAGCTATCGGTGCGGGTATCGACATCTCCCGTCCGTGCGGAAACATGATAGTTGATATCGGTGGTGGAACATCTGATATCGCAGTTATCTCGCTCGGAGGCACAGTAGTGAGTGCATCCATCAAGACAGCGGGTGATGACTTTGATGATTTCATCATGAGATATATGCGCAAAAAGCACAACCTCGCCATCGGCGAGCGTACTGCTGAGGATATAAAGATCAAGATCGGTTCGGCATTCCCGCGTCCGGAGAGCGTATCCGTAGACGTCAGAGGACGTAACCTCGTGACAGGTCTTCCGAAGACGATCACCGTCACATCAGAGGAGACTGAGGAAGCGCTCAGAGATCCGTGTGCACAGATCGTTGAGGCTGTTCACGGCGTCCTTGAGAAGACTCCGCCGGAGCTTGCCGCTGATATCGCAGAGCGCGGTATCGTGCTGACAGGTGGTGGCGCCCAGCTCTACGGTCTCGAGGAGCTGATCGAGTCAAAGACCGGTATCACGACCATGACCGCTGAGGACCCGATGACCGCGGTTGCGATCGGAACAGGTATGTATGTCGAGTTCCTCGCCGGCAACACAGGCACGGCGACCGAAATGTAATTTTGCCGCGCACCTACAAGACGTCGCGCATAAAAATTTCAAACAAAAATCAAAAGGGGGGTTATACAATCCCCCTTTTCGTCCGATAATTATAAAGAATAGCTATACTTATATTTTGCCGCGGGGAGATGTACAGGAAGCATATTTTCCTCCGGAGAGGTATGAGTACGAACAGAGCGAACAGATAAATCTCTCAGAGCGAACGATTTCTTCGCCCTGAACGAGGCGTTGAGCGTTACACGCTCCTGCCGAGTGAAGAAGAAGAATCGAGAGCTCGACAGTAAATAAAGATCGCTCGACCATGTATTTGGAGGAAAATTTATGCTGCGAGGACTCTACACTGCGTGGACAGGGATGGTCAACGAGCAGAAGCGCATGGACGTGTTATCAAACAACATGGCCAATGCTACAACCGTCGGGTTTAAACTTGATAAGTCTACTTCTCAGGCGTTCGATCAGGTACTCGATCTCAAGATCAGGGATGGATCCCAAGCATATCATAATGAAGCTATCGGTCACCTCTCATTGGGAGTGAAGATCGGTGAGACTCATACGGACCACGCGCAGGGCTCTATACGCCAGACGGGTGGCACGTACGACTGCGCTCTTTCGGGCAAAGGCTTTTTCACGGTGAAGGTCGTCACCGCAAATGGTGAAACTCACACCAGGTACACCAGAGACGGTCGTTTTACTCTGACTAAGGAAGGCCTTTTGGTTGACGCTGACGGAAACGCCGTTCAGGGTAAGAGCGGAGATATATATTGTCCGACCGACGCGAAAAAGGTATCGATTTCCGAGCAGGGTTTGATCACCGCCGACGGAGAGGTTATCGATACTCTGCAGGTTGTGGACTTTGAGAATTATGATTATCTGAAAAAATACGGAAACACGCTTTTTGAGCCTGTTGACGGTGCTGCTATGATCGATCCGACTGCGACCGTGATACAGGGATATACAGAGCAGTCAAACGTAAACGTTGTCAAGGAGATGGTCGACATGATCACCGTGACACGTGCTTATGAAGCAAATCAGAAGGTGATTCGTTCATACGATTCGATGCTGCAGAATGCGGCAAACGAGATCGGACGGGTACAGTGATAAAGGGAGGATAAGCCTATGATGAGATCACTTTGGACAGCGGCGAGCGGTATGATCGGGCAGCAGACAGCGCTCGATGTAACAGCCAATAACCTGTCAAATATCAATACAACAGGATACAAGACTCAGACGACGAACTTCAAGTCTCTGATCTATCAGAATCTGCAGAGAAAGTCAACTACATCCACCGGCGAACCGAAGCCGATCGGTGCGCAGGTAGGACTCGGAACCAGAGTAGGTTCCATCTCCTCGGATTTCCATCAGGGAGCTTTTGGAGAGTCACACGGAGAGTTTGACTACGCGATCCAGGGCGAGGGATTTTTCAGTGTCCGTCTCGCTGACGGAAGCACGGCATATACGAGAAACGGACATTTTATCATGGCTATCGATACGGACGGCGGTACCACACTGACGGATAGCGAGGGAAACCCGGTTCTCGATACGGCTGGAAATATCATCCATCTTGAGGAGGGGTACCGTACGGACCTTGTCCAGGTGGATATGGACGGAAAGCTTTCATATGTGAATGATGAAGGAAACCGCTATGACCTCGGAATGCAGATCGGACTCACCACCTTCCCGAATCCGGGTGGACTTGAGAAGATAGCAGGTTCAAATTATGCACAGAGTGACGCATCCGGAGAGCCGACTTCATGGACGGCATATGCGCTCGGCTCCAAGATAAAGAGTGGATATCTCGAAATGAGTAACGTAAATGCGGCTGACGAGATGGTAAACATGATCATCACGCAGCGTGCATACGAAATGAACGCGAAAGCGATCACTGCATCGGACGAGATGTTGCAACAGGCTAATAACCTCAGATCATAAGTTAGGAGGCTCACATGGCTATCACACTTGATCCAACCATGGCGGCTTATACAAATACCGCAAGTGTTTATAACAATGCTCAGATACAGGCTGCGAACCGTCTCAGCTCGCAGATCGAGAACGCTTCCAACGATGAGGATACACTTCAGGCCTGCAAAGACTTTGAGGCATATATGCTCGAGCAGATCTTTAAAAGAATGAGCGAGAGCGCGAAACTCCTTTCGGACAACGAAGAGGATGATCAGACCTCTCATCAGTATGTTGAGATGTTTGAGGACAACTATTATCAGGAGATTGCAAAGAGCATGATGAGTTCCGGAAAGGGACTCGGTATCGCCGAGCAGCTCTACCAAAATATCACAAATCAGAAGCTCGGTATCAGTGCCGACACAACTACGGCCGAGCAGGCAGCAAAGACAGCTCAGGAGCAGAATGACAGCGCTGCAGCGACACTCGCCAGCGCGCTGACAGGAGTGTCCGCAGACGACATCAAGTCAATGACACCGAAGCAGCAGGCAGAGATGGCGGCGCTCGCAACGGAGTCGACGCTCGCAAGCTCACTTTTAAACAGCGGTGAGTAATATTATGAAAGATCGGTGCCTGACCATTTTTGAGGTCGGGCACTTTTTGTAAATGGGAGAGAAAGAGGCAAGCATGGAGATCAAAGGCTACATCACGCATATCGTTTACCGAAACGATGAGAATGGTTATACCGTTTTTTATCTCGAAGGAGCCGACGGGGAGGAGACAACCTGCGTCGGCAGTTTCCCTTTTATTGGGGAAGGTGAATATGTCTCTGTGACGGGCGAGATGAGCTTTCACGGCGTCTACGGAGAGCAGCTGAAGGTCTCAACCTATGATATCACCGAGCCTGACAATGAGACAGCCATACTCCGTTATCTGTCTTCGGGTGCGGTAAAGGGCATCAGGGGCGGTCTTGCAAAAAGGATCGTGGACAAGTTCGGAGACCGTACTTTCGAGGTTATGGAAAAGCGTCCGGAAGAGCTTGCGTCCGTGAAAGGCATATCGGAGAAAAAGGCAAGGGATATCGCAGAGAGCTTCGCGGAGCAAAGAGGTATGCGTCGCGCGATCATTTTTTTGCAAAAATACTCCATACCGAACACGCAGGCGATAAAGATATATCAGTACTATGGTGATATGATGGAGGAGATAATCGAGCAGAATCCCTACAGGCTTGCGGAGGATATCGATGGTATAGGTTTCAAAAAAGCCGATGAGATAGCCTCGAGGGCCGGATTTGATAAAAAATCTCCCGCCAGAGTACGGGCAGGACTTCTTTATCTGCTGAATCAGTCGGGCGGAGAAGGACACACGTATCTTCCGGAGAGAGAGCTCATCCCGATGGGAGTGGAGCAGCTCGGAGTGGATGAGGAGCTGGTGCTCGACGTGCTGGCTGTAATGGCGGTTGATAAGGCTGTTATTCTCAGTGGAGACAAAGCGGAGAGAAATGTCTACCTTCCCGTGATGTATTACTCGGAGCTCAACAGCGCGCGTATGCTCCTTGATCTGAATGTCGATCTCGGTGATGACGATGAGACATATGATACAGCCATAAGAAGAATAGAAAAACGAGAAAAAATAAATCTTGATGAAACACAGGTTCATGCAGTCAAGGAGGCCATGAAAAGGGGAGTGACGGTTATCACCGGAGGCCCTGGAACAGGCAAGACCACGACGATCAATACCCTGATCAAGGTCATGAAAAGTGAAAACTACCATATACTTTTGGCCGCCCCGACAGGACGTGCGGCAAAAAGGATGGAGGAGGCGACAGGCAATCCCGCGCAGACCATACACAGGCTTTTGGAGTACAGCGGTGCTCCGGGTGCTGATGATGGCTACAACGGTGGCGGGAGATTCGGAAGAAATGAGGAGGAGCCGCTGGAGGCAGATGTCATTATCGTTGATGAGATGTCGATGGTCGATATCTACCTGTTTCACAGCCTGCTGAAAGCTATTCCCGTTTCGACCAGACTGGTGTTGGTGGGCGACGTGGATCAGCTGCCGAGCGTGGGTCCCGGGAACGTACTTAAGGATATCATCGCTTCAGGCTGTTTTTCCGTTGTCAGACTTACAAAGATCTTTCGTCAGGCGATGGAGTCGGATATAGTAATGAACGCGCACAGGATCCTCGCCGGAGAGCAGTTGGAGCTCGCCAACAAGCCGACCGGAGACTTTTTCTTTGCGGAATGCGAGGATGCTAACGAGGCCCTAAGTATAATGCGCATGAGTTTCGGTCAGGGAAAGATGGCTGATTACGCGGGATGCAAACCGATGGACATACAGGTTCTCACACCGATGAAAAAGGGAGAGACCGGCGTTATCAGGTGCAACCGTATACTTCAGCAATACTTAAACCCTCCATCTCCGAAAAAAAAGGAGCTCACCATTAACGATACCGTGTTCCGTGAGGGCGACAAGGTAATGCAGATGAAGAATAATTATCGCATGGAGTATCGGATATTCGGCTACAAGGATATGGTGATCGAGGAGGGGACCGGAGTTTTCAACGGTGATATCGGCGTGATAGAGAAAATAGATACGGAAGTAAATGAGGTTTCGGTATGCTTCGACGGAGAGAGGCACGTTACATACACGACCGGAGATCTGTCTGATCTGGAGCCGGCTTACGCGGTCACCATTCACAAATCACAGGGAAGTGAGTATCCTGCGGTCATACTCCCATTACTCGGAGGACCGGCGCCGCTCATGACCAGAAACATCCTTTATACCGCGGTCACCCGTGCCACACGCTGTGTGATGATCATAGGCCGGAGAGATACTGTTTTAAGGATGATCGCAAATGAGTCAGAGAGAAAGAGGTACTCGACACTTGGGCTCAGGATCGGGGAATTGAAAAAATAGCAAAAAATAGAAAAACTATATTTACGTATCGGGAACTTTGTGATACAATATATGTGGTATGCATTGACATGTGAGTGTGTGAATTCGGAAAGAGAGTTCATATGCGTGTTTCAGATGTCATATTTCCATCGAAGTGTATGTTTTGTGGGAGAGTCATGGGTGACGGTATCAGAGCCTGTGATGAATGTGTAAAGAAGCTTCCGTTCGTTTCAGAACCTGTGTGCAAACGCTGCGGGAAGCCAATCATGCGTGGAGCTGATGAGCTGTGCACTGATTGCAGTCGCAGGGATCATTCGGGGCTGGATAACTCGGTCGCGCTTTTTGTCTATCAGGAAGACACGAAAAAGGCGATGTTTGATCTGAAATACGGCGGTTGCTACGGCGATGCCGGATTCTACGCGGATGAGTTGTGCAGACATTTTTACGGAAGGATCAGACGGTGGCATGCAGACGTGCTTGTGCCGATACCTATCCATAAGCGGAGACTTCGTTTCCGCGGGTACAATCAGGCCGGGCTCGTTGCTTCAGAGCTGGGACTCAGGGTGGGGCTGCCGACCGCAGATCTGCTCAAGAGGACGCGTTATACCAGCCCGCAGAAAAACCTTAATGCAGTAAAGAGACGTGAGAATCTGCGTCAGGCGTTTGAGGTTGATAATGAGATCTTTCGACCGGAGGAGCATGAGAGTATAGTGCTGGTCGATGATATATATACCACGGGTGCGACTTTGGAGGCCTGCGCGGGCCTTCTGAAGAAAGCCGGAGCCAAGGCCGTATATGCGGTCTGCATCTGTATAGGAAGCGAAGCCTGAGGGCGTTTTTTTAGAAAAAGACAGGAGGAATGAAAAATGGAGTTGATAAGTTGCGTGAAGTGTGGTAAATTATTTAATCATGTTTCAGGACCACGTGTATGCCAGCAATGCAACAAGGCACTTGAGGAGAAGTTCATGGAGGTAAAGCAGTATGTCCGTGAGCATCCAAACATTGACATGCGTACTCTCTCCAAAGAGTGTGAAGTCAGCCCCAAGCAGATCCAGCGATGGGTCAGAGAGGACAGACTTGTATTCTCCTCAGATTCTCCGATAGGGATTCCCTGTGAGCGATGCGGAACTCCGATCAAATCCGGACGCTACTGCGAGAACTGTAAAAATGGTATGCAGCGCGGTCTTGAGGAAGCAGCAGGTATTAATAAGCCTGCAAAGCAGGAAGCACCGAAGAAAAAGGCGCCGGAGAGCGACAAGATGCGATTTCTCGGGTGAGATCCCATGTGGTTCTTATCTGTTTCGCAGGTCGTTAGACGGATGTTCAGGTTAAGGAGATAGAAAGAACCATGGTTAACAGAGAAAAAGATGTCGACGACATCGAAGAACAGCAGATTGTTGATATCCTTCTTGAAGAAAGCGGGGAGGAGGCTCTTTACGGAGCGGAATCCAAGCCTGAAGCCAGAGAAGAGAATAAAATGGGGGTACTGCCGGTACGCAGACTTATCATCTCTATGTCACTTCCGATGATGATCTCCATGCTCGTGCAGGCTCTGTATAATATTGTAGATTCGGTTTTTGTAGCCCAGATCGAAGAGAAGGCGCTGACGGCAGTCACGCTGGCTTTTCCGATGCAGAACTTTATGATCTCCGTGGCAGCGGGGACAGGTGTCGGTATCAATGCTCTTTTGTCACGTTCGCTGGGTGAAAAACGTTTCGACAAAGCGAACAACGCCGCAAATAACGGTATCCTTGTGATACTGATCAGCGGCGTGTTATTTTTCCTGATAGGATTGTTCGGCTCGGCACCGTTTATCATGTCTCAGACGGATGACCCCACGGTCATATCCTACGGCGAGACATATCTCGGCATCGTGAGCTGTTTGGCAATGCCTTTGTTTTTGCAGGTTACGATGGAGAGACTTCTGCAGTCTACAGGACGGACACTCGCATCCATGTTTTCTCAGATCACGGGTGCCGTCATCAATATAATCTTTGATCCTATCCTTATATTTGGTATGTTCGGATTCCCGAAGCTTGGTGTGGCAGGCGCAGCTTATGCTACGATCCTCGGACAGAGCGTGGCTACCTGCGTAGGGATATTCTGCAATCTGAAATTCAATAAGGATATAAGCATTTCATGGAAGGGAATATTTACTCCGCACAGTGCGGCGATACGCCAGATATATGTGGTCGGAGTCCCGTCAATCTTCATGATGAGTATCGGATCCGTGATGACCTTTGCGATGAACAAACTCCTCGGAGCGTTCTCAGATACGGCACAGGCGGTGTTCGGTGTATACTTCAAGCTGCAAAGCTTCTTCTTTATGCCGGTATTCGGTCTGAACAATGGATTGATACCTGTGTTGGCGTACAATTATGGAGCCAGGAGAAAAGATAGAATTAAAAGTGCATTGAAATTCTCGATGATACTTGCTTTCGGGATCATGGCAGTCGGGACGGCTCTATTCCAGATCTTCCCCGAAGCGCTCCTTAGAATGTTCGACGCTCAGGATTCCATGATCGGCATGGGTGTTCCGTCGCTTCGGATCATCAGTACATCGTTCTGTATAGCGGGAATGTGTATCACGATGGGATCGATATTCCAGGCTTTTGCAAAGAGTATGTATTCGTTGTTTGTTTCTATAGGACGTCAGCTCGTCGTGCTCATCCCGGCCGCGTGGCTTCTGTCGCTCACGGGTGACGTGAATGCCATATGGTGGGCGTTCCCGATCGCCGAGCTCGCGTCACTGATCTTGTCGAGTTTCTTCTTTCGAAAGCTTTATAGGGAAACGGTTAAGACACTATAATAAAATAAAGCCATTTGTTGATATATCATCCAAATGGCTTTTTTTAGTCATGGTATTGCGTTACTTTTTCTTAACTCTTCCTGTAGACTCTCTTATAGTTAGGCTCGTTCGCAACAGATTTCGCGACAATGAGACGCCGTTTACGAGTGCGTAGAGGACATAGTAGCAGCACTTGCCCAGCTGGATTCGATCCTGACGGACAGAGGTGAGTGCCGGGGTGGTCTTCTCACAGCCCGGTACGTCGTCGTAGCCGATGATGCTTATATCATCGGGGACGCTGAAGCCGAGACGCTGAACCTCCCTGATCGCACCGAAGGCGAGAGTATCGTTGCCGCAGAGAATGGCAGTCACACCGATATCTATGAACTTCTGTACGTGGCGGGATGCCGCCTCGAGAGAGTAAGGTTCGTAGGCGATGAATCGATTGGAGTAAGCGAGATCGTGCTTTTCCATATTGTGCTTGTACGCATTCATACGGCTCTCTGAGATCATGGTACCCATCGGACCGTTCAAAAATGCGATCTTTCGGTGACCCATTGATACCAGATGATCGATAGCGAGCCCCATTCCTTCTTCAGAGTCACTTCCTACTGAGCCACACATCGGGTTCTCACGAATGTAGTTATCAAAAAGAACGGTAGGAACCTTGGTTGATTCGAGCTCCTTCATCCACGGGTCGTTAAGTTCGAAACCTATGAGAAGAGCGCCCGAGATGTTTCTTCCGAGCATGAAGGGATCATATGGACGTTTGAGCTGGAAATCATGACTGACGGGGATCACTTCGACATCCCAGTTTTCCTTGAAGGCTGCCTGACGGAAGCCGAGCAGGATGTCATAGCCGAAATCATCCTCGAGATAATAATCAATGTTTTCGATAAAAATACAGAGCTTCCGGATATCCTGTCTGTGAATGCTTTTTTTTGTATAGCCCATCTCGACAGCGGTTTCAAGGATCTTGTCACGCATCGACTCCGAAATATCGTTTGCCCCGTTAAGGCCTTTTGATACGGTACCCGATGAGACGCCGAGCCTGTCCGCGATATCTTTGATAGTGGTCATAGTTTCCCTCCAAATAACGCTCTTCCGTCACGATACGAAATCTATCGAACGAAAGATTTCTACTTTTTTAAATATATCACATTTCTTTGCGTTCTACAAGGGTGAATTTCTACGAAAAAAATCAAAAAAAACTCTTGACATCCGCAAATGGTTAGAGTATACTAACCATGGTTATTAGGAATAACTAACATGAATTCGGTACGTGATACCATAGTTAACCACGTATAACTGACAACATAGTACGAATGGAGGGAATATGATGCCGTTAACATGTGCAAGGACGGGAGAGCCGGTCCGTATCGTAAAGGTCGGCGGCCTCGAAGAGACTCACAGGCACCTCGAGGAAATGGGGTTTGTTCCGGACTCGGAGGTGATCGTGGTGAGCAAGGTAAGTGATAATCTGATCCTGAAGGTCAGAGATTCTCGCGTGGCGCTCGACGGAGCATTGGCAAAAAAAATCATGGTCGAGGAATGTGAGTATCACACGGAGAGCATTTTTGCGACCGCTCATTGATCGCGAATACATACACTAAGGAGGATGAGAAAATGTATCAATTGAAGGACGCGAAGGTTGGATCGACCGTCGTGGTCAAAAGGATCGCAGGTGCGGGTCCTGTGAAAAAAAGAATCATGGATATGGGTATCACGAAGGGTATAGAGCTCTATATCCGAAAGGTTGCACCGCTTGGAGATCCCGTGGAGATCACGGTAAGGGGCTATGAGTTGTCACTTAGAAAAGCTGATGCGGATATCATCGAAGTTGAGGCTGTATAATATCATATAAAAACGGAGGAATAGGATAATGTCATTAACTATTGCGCTGGCCGGTAATCCAAACAGCGGAAAGACAACGTTATTTAACGCACTGACCGGATCAAATCAGTTTGTTGGAAACTGGCCGGGAGTTACTGTTGAGAAAAAAGAAGGAAAGCTGAAAAAATCTCTTTCAGGTTCGGAGGAAGTAAAGATCGCGGATCTTCCGGGTATTTACTCACTTTCTCCCTACACACTTGAGGAGGTCGTAGCGAGAAACTATCTTTTGAATGATAAGCCCGATGCGATCTTAAACATCATAGACGGTACAAATATTGAAAGAAACCTTTACCTGACTACTCAGCTGATCGAGTTGGGTATTCCTGTCGTTATGGCAGTGAACATGATCGATATAGTTGAGAAAAACGGCGACAGCATCAATCTGCAGAAGTTGTCGGAAAAGATAGGATGTCCGGCTATAGAGATTTCTGCACTGAAGGGTACGGGAGTAGAGAAGGTTGCGATAAAGGCTGTTGAGTTGGCAAAGTCAGGCCGGATACCTGAGCCGATCCGTCAGTTTGATGACAAGGTAGAAAGCGTTATCTCAGCCGTTGAGGACAAGATCGGACATGCGGTACCGGATTCCCAGAGAAGATTTGCGGCTATCAAGGTATTGGAAGGTGACGACAAGATCGGGAGTATTTTTCCAAATCTTCCGACTGTGTCCGGAGAGATCGCCGATCTTGAAAAAGCGATGGATGATGATGTTGAGAGTATCATCACGGGCGAGAGATATGAGTTTATCTCCGGAATGATAGATGAATGCGTACAGAAAAAGGATGCGAAGAAATCGACGATCTCCGACAAGATTGACAGGATCGTTACTAACCGTATCCTGGCGCTTCCTATCTTTGCCGTGATCATGATAATCGTTTATTATGTTTCGGTCACCACGGTGGGTACATGGGGTACCGACTGGGCTAATGATGGAGTTTTCGGTGACGGATGGTGTGTTCCGTTTACGGACGGAGCTTATAATGAGGCAACCGAGGAGTTCGATGGGGCTTCAGATGTTATATCAGCATTTGTTGAATCTGAGGAGTACGGTGATGAGGAAGTTGCCGGAAAAATGGATTCGGAAGCCGAGGATTTCGACGGTGCGGCAGCTGTTGCAGCCGTGAAGGCATGGGCTGCGGCAAAAGCAGTTCCGGCTGATGCGACCGTGTCTCATGAGGTAGAGGATGAAGAGACATTGGAGACCAGTGAAGAAGAGCATACCGGCGAAGAGCTTACTGAAGCTTTGGCAGCGTATGAAAAATACGGAGCAGAGGCTCCTGAGCCCGGTGATCATGGTGCTGTATTTGTGCCGGGAGTCCCGGTTCTCGTAGGAAACCTTCTCGATGCCATCGGCGTTCCGGAAGAGGGTTGGGTCAGAGGTCTGATCCTTGACGGTATCGTAGCCGGCGTAGGTGCAGTACTCGGATTCGTTCCGCAGATCCTCGTACTGTTCATATTCCTTGCATTTTTGGAGAGCTGTGGATATATGGCACGTATCGCGTTTATCCTGGATAGGATATTCAGACGATTCGGCCTGTCCGGAAAATCCTTTATCCCGATCCTCGTCGGAACGGGTTGCGGTATCCCGGGAATCATGGCTTCACGTACTATTGAAAACGAGAACGACCGCCGTATGACGGTCATGACTACAACCTTCATCCCGTGTGGCGCGAAGCTTCCGTTCATCGGAATGGTAGCCGGTGCGATCTTCGGTGGTGCATGGTGGGTAGCACCGAGTGCTTACTTCCTGGGTATGGCAGCGATCATCATTTCAGGTATTATTCTGAAGAAGACCAAGATGTTCTCCGGTGATCCTGCACCGTTCGTAATGGAGCTTCCGGCTTATCATCTGCCGACTGTCGGAACGGTACTCAGAAGCATGTGGGAGCGTGGCTGGTCATTTATCAAAAAGGCCGGAACCATCATCCTTCTTTCAACCATAGTTATCTGGTTCCTCTCATTCTTCGGATGGGTGGACGGAGAGTTCAGAATGCTCTCTGAAGATGAGATCGATTCGTCAATTCTTGCAGCTATCGGAAATGCGATCTCATGGATATTTGCTCCGCTCGGATGGGGCGATTGGCAGGCTACTGTGGCTTCTGTCACAGGACTTGTTGCAAAAGAGAATATCGTCGGAACCATGGGTATCCTCTACGGAGGCGGAGATGCGAGCGTATGGTCGAATATAGCAAACGCATTCGGTACAGCGTCTACAGTAGGTCTTATCGCAGGATACAGTTTCCTTGCATTTAACCTGCTTTGCGCACCGTGCTTCGCTGCGATGGGAGCCATCAAGCGCGAGATGAACAACACCGTATGGTTCTGGAGAGCGATAGGATATCAGTGTGGTTTTGCTTATCTGGTTGCGATGTGCATCTACCAGATCGGATGTCTGGTTACGGGAAATATCGATGGAATACAGATCGTGTTCCAGATAATCAGCGTGCTCGTAGTGCTCTTCGGCATTTGGCTTTTGGCGCGTCGTCCGCGTGAGAAAGCAAAGACGCTTAAAGTGAGCAGCAAGCTCAGCAAGATATAAGCAGATTACGACTCTCCCCAAATGGGGAGAGTTGTCTTAGAAACAGATTGATGAGGTGACCATGGGAACTATTATAGTTGTTATAGTATTATTGGCGGTAGTTGGAGCTATCATAGGATCGATGGTAAAAAAGAAAAAAGCCGGAAAATCCGTCATCTGTAACTGCGGGTCCTGCAGCATGTCAGGGAGTTGTCCGCATTGTACAAACAGATCGGATAAGCCGGCTGCTCAGTCTTGAGTATACTTTACATCTGTTACAGTCACTGTATCTTCGGATACGGTAAAACGAATGTTTTTTGTTCCATAGTGAATCCCGTATTCACGGGAGTCATCCTTCTGGTATGAGGGGCGAGGGTCGCCGGAAAGAACGGCGATGATCGCCTCTTTTTCCATGTCATCGGGAATGAGTTCCGTTCCTGAAACGGAAAGAGTGTTCATATCAGGTGCCTCCGACGCGTAGCTGCACTCTGCATCCGGATGAGCATCCGCATATGCGATATAAGGCTTGATATCAAGTATCGGCGTGCCGTCCATCAGATCGGCTCCGCGCACGGTTATCACCGGTCCTTCCGGTGTATCAGGCTCTACTGATACGATTTCCACACATGAGAGGCCTATGGGATTCGGGCGGTTCGGCGAGCGGGTAGCCCATACGCCCATGCGTTCGTTCCCTCCGAGTCTCGGTGGTCTGACAGTGGGTGAGAAGGGACGATTATTGTTTTCGGATTTGGACTTGGAGGCAAATCCCTCTGAGAAAACCCATATCAGCCACAGATGGGAGAACTCTTCGAGTCCCCTCACCGCGTCGGGTGTTCTGTATTTCTCATCAAAAATAATCCGGGACTCCACCTGGGTCACAAGACCGCTTTGGCGGGGAATCCCGAATTTTTCTTTATAGTCGTTATGAATATGTGCTATAGCAGAATAGTTCATGGTTTCTTTCTTCCGGGTCGGAAAACGTAATGGTATCAGTTGACCGTGTCCTCGTACTCCTGTCTCAGCCTCTCCTTTTCCGAATCGGGGAGGTTGTTGAATATGAGCAATGCGACATCGTAGTTCTGAGCGAACTTCTTCACTGCGAACAGCCATACCTCGAAACTCATCGACTTTTCCTTTTTCGGGATGGATGAACGCTTGGAGTTGCGGTTTTGGATGTTCGGATCCAGATCCATGGAGATCGCCATTGCTATCCAGGCGGCCAGCGTAGCATTGTCCCTCATGAGCTCGCGGATGTGTGTGGAGTGTTTTTCTGTATCGTATCCGTCTTCATCCTTTATGAGAGAGGTCGGGGGGTTGATAACCACTATCGAGCCATCGATATCGAGAGAACGCTTTACTGCCAGAGTCTGGGCGATATCCGTAGGCTCACTTACCTTGAATCTGAACTCGTGCTCCGTATCGGGAAGCCATGGCGTATAGTACTTATCCGAGCGGAATCCGATAAGCGGGATCCCGTGTGTGTCCAGATATCTGTGGGTCTTTTCCGGATCCGAGCCCGGCGAAAAGCCTGCCGATACTATAACAAGATTGCCTTTTGTCATTTCCGCGACATCAGCGGATACGTGGTGAGAATCCGCAAAATCATCGCTGACACCGCCGATACTGATGGTGGTTATGACATTTATTCCCACTATTCTTGAGATCATCATGGTTGCAGAGAGGGTAGTCACACCGTCCTGAGGCAGAGCGAGTACCAAAGGCAGATCGCTCTGGCATACCTTTTTCAGGTCATCATGATGCTCGTTAAGGTATGTAAGTTCGTCTTTATTAAGGCCTACACGGATTTTCCCGTCGATGACTGCGATCATGGCAGGAACAGCGCCGTTTTGGACTATCAGCTTTTCTATATCCTCCGCAATAGAAAAATAATCCGGCTTTTCGCCTTCGTTCAGACGTATGCCCTGCGATCCGATGCCGTCCATCATGGCTCCGCGGCCCGTGAGTCCTATATATATACCCGCGGTCTCGATAGCGATCACGGGCATCTTTTTTTCGATCGCTTCCTTGACGTGATCAGATATCACAAGATAGTCGTTTTTCAAGCTGTTTTCCTCCGAGAATATATACGAAAAACGCTGTATCAGCGCCACTTTCATTATAACACCCGAGGGGCTCATAGTCAATGAAATAATACATGCAAATCTTTAGTTTGACACAACTAACCTTTTGTGATATAATTCTTCTAAATTGTTTGTACAGTTCATATCCAGGAGGGGAAACTATGAGGTCAAACGAATCAGCCGAAGACTATCTTGAGACTGTACTGATACTGTCGAAAAAGCTTCCGGTGGTGAGATCCGTCGATGTTGCAAATGAGCTCGGCTTCAAAAAGAGCAGCGTTAGCGTTGCCATGAAAAAGCTGAGAGAGTCAGAGCTTATCACCATGACGGATGCGGGCTATATTTATTTTACTGATGAGGGCAAGACTTTAGCGGAAAACGTATATGAGAGACACCAGGTCTTCACGACTTTTCTTACGTCACTTGGCGTCCCGGAGGATGTTGCAGAGAACGATGCCTGCCGCATCGAGCACGTGATAAGCGAGGAGAGTTTCAAGGCGTTTAAAAAGCATATTGGGAAAAAGTGAAAAAGATGCTTGACTTTTTTGTCTAAAGACGATATTATAATATGCGTGCGCACGTAGCTCAGCTGGATAGAGCACTTGGCTACGGACCAAGGTGTCGGGAGTTCGAATCTTCTCGTGCGCGGAAAGCGTAGGACTTTAGTCCTACGCTTTTTTAGCATGAGAAGATTCGAACTCGAGTTCTCTGTCTCGCCGGCCACATGCCTTCGGCATGTGCCGTCCTTAATGATTGCTTTTTTGACGCGTATATGGTAGAATGTAGGATATCAAATAACGGAGGAATGCGTATTTATGGATATAAATAAAATCACGGCTTACGAGCTGATCGCGACTGAACAGATCCCGGAGGTTAACTCGACGGGGTATCTGCTTTCGCATAAAAAGACTAAGGCGCGTGTGGTCGTGCTGGAAAACGACGATGACAACAAGGTTTTTGACATTGGTTTTCGTACACCGCCGACGGACTCGAAAGGAACTCCGCATATTATAGAGCACACGGTGCTGTGCGGATCGAGAAAGTTCCCGGTAAAAGATCCCTTTGCGGAGATGGACAAGGGATCTCTTAATACATTCCTTAATGCGATGACCTACCCGGACAAGACTGTATATCCGGTGGCCAGCGTCAATGATAAGGATTTCAGGAATCTGATGGATGTATACCTGGATGCCGTCTTTTTCCCGAACATTTACAAAGAAGAGAAGATATTCCGTCAGGAGGGCTGGCACTATGAGATGGACTCGGTTGATGGTGAGCTGACCTATAACGGAGTTGTATTCAACGAGATGAAGGGCGCGTTTTCCGCTCCTGATGAGTACTTTGAGACGCTGATCCAGGAGACGCTGTTCCCTGATACGGCTTATGGTGTGGTATCGGGAGGTGACCCGAAGGTGATCCCTGAGCTTGAATGGGAGGATTATCTCGATTTCCATCGACGCTATTATCACCCGTCAAACAGCTATATCTACCTTTATGGCAAAATGGACTTTGAGGAAAAGCTGAATTGGATAGATGAAGAATACCTGTCACAGTTCGACTACCTGGAGGTAGACTCTGCTATCCGAACACAGCAGCCAATCGGTGAGCTGAAGGAAGCTGAGGGCTTCTATCCTATCCCGGCGGGGGAGGAGACGGAGGGAAAAACATACTTTGCGTATGCAGGCGTATGCGGTACCACACTTGATCCAAAGATCTATCAGGCGTTCCAGGTGTTGGAGTATGCTCTTGTTGAGGCGATAGGTGCTCCGGTGAAAGAAGCATTAGTTAAAGCAGGAATTGGCACCGAGATAGAAGGAAGTTATAACGAGCCGTTTTCGCAACCGTTTTTTACGATCACTGCAAAGAATGCACGCGACGACCAAAAGGATGAATTTGTTAAAACGATCAGAGAGGTATTAACCGACCTGGCAGAAAACGGAATCAACAAAAGATCACTCAAGGCTGCATTAAATGCAATGGAGTTTCAATTTCGTGAGGCAGACTTCGGTAGATTTCCAAAAGGTCTCATGTATGGCTTAGGCATCTATGACAGTTGGCTCTACGATGATAGAAAACCGTTCATTCACCTCCGTGTGAATGAGACTTTTGCTTTCCTGAGAGAGCAGATAGATACAGGGTATTATGAAAACTTAATCAGGAAATACTTTCTTGACAATCCTCATTCCGCAGTCATCACTCTTCGTCCGAAGCCGGGTATGGCTGCTGAGATCGATGAGGCAGAGAAAGAAAAACTTCGGTTATATTTAGATACACTTTCTGATGATGATAAAGAAAGGATAGTGAAGGAGACTGCTGCTCTGAAAAAATATCAGGAGGAACCTTCGACGCCCGAAGAAATGGCCACTATCCCGCTCCTTGGGAGAGAGGATATCGGTAAGAAAGCCAGACCGTTCTCGTATTCGGAAAGAGAGATCAATGGCAGTAAAACGATTTTTAATGACGTCTTCACTAACGGAATCTCGTACATTAAGTTTAGTTTTGATATCTCTGACCTTGAGAAGTACGCTCCGTACATCGGGCTGATGGCTGACATACTCGGTGCGATGGATACTGACACATACGACAAGCTCGAGTTGTCAAATGAGCTTTTACTACATGCGGGTGGATACAACATAACGACATCATCCTATACCGATGAAAGCACCGGCAGATATACGATAAGGATTGAGTTAAATATGAAGGTTCTCTACCATGAGACTGAAAAGATGATGGAGATCCTTGATGATATCGTACAGAAAACTCATCTTGATGACGCTGAGCGTTTGAAGGAGATTATCGCCGAGAGACGTTCGGGCAGACAGGCAGCCATGCCGGCATCCGGGCATACGACTGCGACGAACAGAGCGATGGCTTATTTCAGAGACAGAGGCCGCTGGGCAGAGGAACTCAAGGGACTGAGCTATTATGATTTCCTGTGTGAGGTGGACGACAACTTCGAAAAATATAAAGACAATTTAGTAAATATCCTCATGTGGCTGCGCGATGTTATCTTTACAAAGGACAGGCTGGTCATGAATATCGTCGCTACCGATGAGGGATATAAGGTATTTGAAAAAGCTGCACCTGTATTTTTGGATGGCCTAAGGGTCGAGAGTGAGATGGCACCTGCGGTATCCGAGGTAGTCAGATGGAATGCATCCGGACTAAAACACAGGGATGAATCTCACACCGGAGCACCTGCTCCGGCATACGAGCTGCGACCTATCCCCAAGAATGAGGGGATCACGACAGCCGGAAATGTTTGGTATGTAGCCAGATGCGGAAACTTCCGCGACAAGGGTATCGAGGCACATGGATCATTCTATGTTTTAAAGACCATTCTTTCATATGAATACCTTTGGAATGAGGTCAGAGTCAAAGGCGGCGCGTACGGAGTGATGTGCAATTTTTCACATCTCGGAATAGGATACATGGTGAGCTACAGGGATCCGCATATAAAGGAGACCGTGGATATCTACAGATCGGTACCTGATTATCTGAAGAGCTTTGAGATCGAAGAGCGGGATATGGTCAAGTTCATAATAGGAACAGTGAGGACAATGGATCTGCCGCTGACTCCGCGTGCGGAGGGAGCCCGTGCGTTCGAACACTACATGAACGGAAGGACGATCGAGGAGATACAGAAGACCAGGGACGAGGTTCTCGGCACGACGAAGGACGACATCAGGAAGTCCGCGGAGATGGTAGAGGCGGTCCTTTCCGACGGATATATATGTGTTGTCGGCGGAGAGGACAAGGTTCGTGAGTGCTCTGATATGTTTGAGTCAGTCAGGGCGATGGATGCCTGATAACTGCAGTGAACAGTGAATTGGATGGAGGAATGATCAATGAGTGAATCACAGGAAAAAGAATCCTTTCGTTCGGGTTTTGTATCCATAGTGGGGCGCCCCAACGTCGGGAAATCGACGCTTATGAACCGTATCATCGGGGAGAAGATCGCCATCACATCACCGAAGCCGCAGACTACGCGTGGCAGGATAAAGACTGTGTACCATGAGGACCGGGGGCAGATCATTTTTCTGGACACGCCGGGGATACACAAGGCCAAAAACAAACTTGGAAACTACATGGTAAACGAGGCTGAGACCGCTATCGGTGATGCGGATCTGGTGCTGTGGCTGGTTGAGCCTACGACATTTATCGGCAAGGGAGAGCAGCACATAGCTGAGGTGCTGAAAAAATACGATGGACCGACGATCCTGGTCATGAACAAGGTGGATACGATCCGCAAGGATGAGCTGTTGGTGTGTATCGATGAGTACAAGGATATCATGGATTTTACTGCGATAGTGCCTTTGTCAGCGAAGACCGGAGAAAACGTGGATGATCTGATCGATACGATGTTCACGCAGCTGCCGGAGGGACCGGGGTATTATGATGAGGATACGCTGACGGATCAGCCGGTCAGAGAGATCGTGGCTGAGATAGTCAGGGAGAAAGCACTGAGGTCACTGTCGGATGAGATCCCGCATGGGATCGCCGTGGTCACGGAGTCTATGAAAAAGCGAGGAGACAGAGACCTCTACGATATAGAAGCTACGATCATTTGCGAGAAGGATTCACATAAGGGTATCATTATCGGGAAGCACGGTGCGATGCTTAAGGAGATTGGATCCAAGGCGCGTCCGGATATCGAGAAGCTCGTGGATGCAAAGGTGAATCTCAAGCTTTGGGTAAAGGTAAGAAAGGATTGGAGAGACAACGAGGCTCAGCTTAGAAACTTTGGTTTTTCCGACAGGCAGTAGTCCGGGAAGGTAATTCCTTAAGATGGACAGCCCGGATTGTTGCGCGTATGCGAGTGGGAGGAATCGGTGAAGGAAAGATATGTGGGTATCGTCTTGTCATCCGCGACGATAGGTGAGTATGACAAGAGAGTAGTGCTCTTAACAAAGGAAAACGGAAGGTTCTCCGCATTTGCCAGAGGGGCGAGACGTCCGAAAAGCCCTCTGTCGGCAGTGACGGAGCCCTTTTGCTTTGGAGAGTTCTATGTATTTCGCGGACGTGATTCGTATACGATCGAAGAGGTGAGGGTTGAGAACTTTTTCCCGGAACTGAGAACGGATCTGGACCGCCTTTACATGGGGCTTTATTTCTGTGAGGTTGCAGATTACTTTACCCGCGAGGGGATGAGTGCGAGATCGGAGCTTGAGCTTCTGTACAGGGCGCTTGATGCGCTGACTGAGACAGGTGCGGGACCGGGTTCCGACAGTGACAATTCAAACATACTGATCCCGCCGGAACTCATCCGTCGTGTATATGAGCTTCGCATGCTCGCGATATCGGGCTATGCGCCGCACTACTCAGAGGAGGAAAAATGCTGGCGTGATGATATCGGCATGTGGAAGCTGTCGGAAACGGCGGCCTACGCGGTCGGTCAGATACTGACGCGGCCCCTTCGGGAGCTTTTTACGTTTAAGACGAGTGATGCGGTGCTCGGTGAGTTAAATACGTGTGTCGAAAGATTTTTCAGAAAAAACACGGATAAACACTTTCGTTCTCTTGACGCACTCGCATAAAGATGATAGAATACTGATACTATGTTTTAAATCAGAAAGGGATGACGACAATGGAAGAGATGACAGCAGATATTTTTTATCAGATCATGAACGCGAGGGAGGTTTTGTGCGCGCACTGCGAGCTTAGAGCGCAGCACTCCGAGCAATCCGCTCTTGCAAGTGAGCATGGCCTGCGTTCTACATCATTCGGAAGCAATGAGAGTGACAGATGTCCGAGCTGTCAGGTAACGGCTATCGTTGACAACGCACAGATCCAGGCTCAGATGTCCGGACTGTTTGACTGACCTTGGAGAGGGTCTGAAAAAACTACTACATTACGATATGAGGAAATGAAAATGGAAAAGACTATGGAAAAGATCGTCTCCGTCTGCAAGACCCGTGGGTTCATCTACCCGGGCTCGGAGATCTACGGAGGCCTCGCAAACACATGGGATTACGGAAATCTCGGTGTGGAGCTCAAAAACAATATCAAGCGTGCCTGGTGGAAGAAGTTCATCCAGGAGAATAAATACAATGTCGGAGTAGACTGTGCTATCCTGATGAATCCGCAGACTTGGATCGCATCGGGACATCTTGGGAGCTTCTCCGATCCGCTTATGGACTGCAAGGAGTGCCACGAGCGCTTCCGTGCGGATCAGCTGATAGAGAGCTTTGCAGCCGAAAAAGGCATAGAGCTTGACGGCTCGGTTGACGGCTGGTCAAACGAAAAGATGGAGAAGTTCATCGCTGACAATCAGATCCCGTGTCCGAGCTGCGGAAAGCACAATTTCACCGAGATCCGTCAGTTCAACCTTATGTTCAAAACATTCCAGGGTGTGACCGAGGATGCGAAGAATGTAGTATATCTGCGTCCTGAGACCGCCCAGGGTATTTTTGTAAACTTCAAAAATGTACAGCGTACGTCCAGGAAAAAGATCCCGTTCGGAATCGGACAGATCGGAAAGAGTTTCAGAAATGAGATCACTCCGGGTAACTTTACATTCCGCACGAGAGAGTTCGAGCAGATGGAGCTGGAGTTCTTCTGTGAGCCGGGTACTGATCTCGAGTGGTTCGAGTACTGGAGAAGCTTCTGTATCGACTGGCTGAAAGGTCTCGGTATGAAGGAAGAGGAGATGCGTCTGCGTGATCATGACAAGGAGGAGCTTTCCTTCTACTCTAAGGCTACAACCGATATTGAGTTTTTGTTCCCGTTCGGATGGGGCGAGCTCTGGGGGATCGCCGATCGTACGGATTATGACCTCACTCAGCACCAGAACACATCAGGTGAGCCGATGGATTACTTTGATGATGAGAAGAAGGAAAAATATATCCCGTACGTTATCGAGCCTTCGCTCGGTGCGGACAGAGTTACCTTGGCATTTTTATGCGGAGCATACGACGAGGAGGAGCTCGAGGGCGGAGATATGAGAACCGTTATGCATTTCCATCCTGCACTGGCTCCTGTAAAGATCGGTGTTTTGCCTTTGTCGAAAAAGCTCGCGGAGCCCGCTGAGAAGATTTTTGAGGAGCTCTCGAAGGAGTGGTATTGCGAGTATGATGATCGCGGCAATATCGGTAAGCGTTATCGTCGTCAGGATGAGATCGGAACACCTTACTGCGTGACTTATGACTTTGATTCCGAGGATGATCATATGGTCACCGTAAGAGAGCGTGATTCGATGGAGCAGGAGCGCATTGCTATTGATGGCCTTGTGGATTACTTTAGGGAAAAACTTAAATATTGATTTTGATAATGGCAGGGGATTATGAGTAACAGACGTGACAGTCTCAGGCGCGTGCGACAACTGAATAGGGCTACGAAAGGTCGTAGTTTTAACAAGAACTATACATTGGCCGGTGAGAGGCGGGGAGATTCCCCGCTTCTTAAGGTTATTCTGATAGTCCTGATACTCGCGGTGGTGGGTGTCGGGGTATTTTTATGGCTAAAACTCGGTGACAGATCCTCTGAACCGAAGCGTGAGACGAAGGTTGTTACGGTGGCAACTCCTAAGCCTACGCCCACGGAGGAACCTGATGACGACGATGATTTTGATGTTGAGGTCGGTGCGGAGCAGATGCCGAATACGGCAACGTTCATCCAGGGACCTAAAGGCTGGAGATCGAAGGCCGACTGGGCAGGCGAGTGGGGTGACAAGGAGTACGATGGCAGGAGATTCGCGGGATTCGGCTGCGGGCTGTGCGTGATGGCGAACTTCTATACCTCGTTCACACCGTATCAGTGCTCGCCGGTTGATATGTACAAATACACGAAAAAGGTCACGAACTACGAGGGTCGCGGGGCGATAGACTGGGTGTATGTCAGCCAGACGCTCTCGAGTCTCGGTTTCATCACGGATACAGGACGCAAACCGAAGAAATACAAGACATTTGAAAACCTGATCGAGGAGGCTCTAGGTGCGATGGTCGTGATAAGTTCGGCGTATGATGACTCGTACTGGAAGGATACTCCGGGGCACTACGTGACGATCCTTGGCTATGATGCGGACAGCAAAAAGGTATTTCTCGGGGACTCGGGAGACCTTGAGCATAACCGTTCCTGGGTTCCGTTAAAGACGGTATACAAGGCGATCAAGTTGAGCAACAGCACGCACTATCTGCGTGTTTTGGCGTATAATGAGTCGTTTGATCAGTGGAAGCATAAGAAGATAAATGGGGATTGGTGCAAGCCGGACTATTGGACGCGATAAGGCGTGAGACTGCTCGATGGCCGTATGACACGCATGCTTGCATGCGGTGTCATTCGGCCAAGAGCAGTTGAACCCAACGCGCCACGAGGAGCCCGAAGGGGTCCGAGTCGGTGCGTTG
>CAMVOY010000028.1 GCA_947169235.1 uncultured Lachnospiraceae bacterium
CTCCACGGCTTTTTTATCCATCTGTCGGGTCGGTGTCTACATCACCGCCGCCGCCGTCGCCTCCATCATCCGGATCGACATCAACCGGTGGTTCCACAGTACCCGGATCTTCTTCCGGCTCATCGTCCTCTTCCGGTTCCTCATCTACATCCGTGTCGTCATCCGGATCCTCATCGACATTTTTAGGCTTTTTGGTCGGAGTTGCCGCGGGTGCGTCAGGATGATCGCTTCTGGATTTTATAACTGCCTTTGATATCTCGAACTGCTTTGGAACGAGATTCTCATGGATCGCATTCATAAACTGCTCCCAGGTTCGAAGCGGGTATGTATTTCCAAGAAGGTCATAAACCGTTTTCGGAGAATCGTAACCGATCCAAATAGCAGTTGTATAATACGGCGTGAGCCCACAGAACCAACCGTCTTTTTTGTCATTGGTAGTACCGGTCTTTCCTGCACACGGCATGCTGTTTTTAAGTGAATGCCCTGCCGCCGTACCTCTCGCAAATACTCCCTGAAGTACATCAAGCATAGTATCTGCAGCCTCATGCTTGTATACGTATTTTTCTTCTATTCCGTCTCCGACGATCTCATTTCCGTCGGCATCCTTTATTGAAACAATACAGGTCGGATCTCTGTACTTTCCGCCGTTACCGATGGTTGCATATGCACTTGCCTGCTCCAGCGTTGACACACCGTAGGTCAGACCACCCAGAGATGCAGCCGGATAGTAGTCACTGTCTACTATATGAGAATAGTTCATATCTATCAGATACTGTAATCCCACCTGAGGAGTAAGCTCCTCAAAAAGCTGCCATGCAACTGTATTCAGCGAGTGCTCAACCGCATACTGTATAGTAACATTTCCGTGATATCCACCACCGGAGTTTGACGGCCCGCCCTCAAACTTGTGATCATTGACCATAGTATTTCTGGTCTTGCCACGTTCAAAGGAAGGCGTATACACAATAACCGGTTTTATGGATGATCCCGGCTGGCGGAACGCCTGGAATGCGCGGTTCAATGTATATCCATCGTTCGGCTGTGAACGTCCTCCGACGATAGCAACTACACGTCCGGTCTTGTTATCAATACAGGTTCCGGAGCCCTGCATCTTATATATACCCTTTTTGGTCTTTTCTTTGAAGCCTTTTAAGTTCTCATTTATCGATCTTTGCAGTTCCTTCTGTATGGACAGATCGATGGAAGTATAGATACGCAGACCATTGTTTTTGAGCTTTTTCTCCGCGGTGGTATACTCCTGCTGATAAAGATCATTATACTGAGCCTTGTCATCCTTATCCATAAAGCTGTTTCTGAACTCAAATCCGTTCTGACTCATCAGCTTTCTGATAGCACAGTAAGTGATAAAGGTCTCGATATAATCTCTCTTTTTTACCTCCTGAACATTTAATACTATCTTCTGCGAACGCGCCTCGTCATACTCAATCCTGTTTATAACACCATCTGCGAGCATCTGATCCAGAATACGGTTCTTTCGCTCGATGGTATTTTTGTATCGACGCAACGGATCATAACGACTGGGGCTGTTGGGGATCGCACATAAAAATGTCAACTCACCCAAAGTCAGGTCGGTACAGCTTTTGCTGAAATACCCTTTCGCAGCAGCCTCGATACCATAGTAACCGTTCATAAAATAGATAGAGTTCAGATAGAACTCCAGGATCTGATCCTTGGTGTATTTTTTCTCCATCTCCATCGCAATGAAGATCTCTTTTACTTTTCGTTCGAGGGTTTTTTCCGTACTGAGAAATGTTCCTCTGGCGAGCTGCTGGGTTATCGTCGACGCACCCTGCGTAGCCACACCGTTGTTCTTCAGATATTGCCATCCCGCACGGAAGATACCTCCGATATCTATTCCGTTATGTGAGTAGAACTTTTTATCCTCCGTAACGATGAAAGCATCCTTAACATACTTGGGGATCTTGTCTATCGTCATGTAGTAGGAGTCCTTTTCACCCTTCAGTATCGCGAGCTGACGCCCCTTACTGTCATATGCGATCGATGTCTCACTTGGCCGGAAAGTCTCCGGTGTAGAAGCATCAACGATCACCTTTGCTTCATCCTGCATGGCGAAGATAACATCGCCGTATTTGAAATACAAAAACAGTCCCACACCCAGAATGGATAGAAGGATGATCAATATAAAGATCTTTACAACAAGCCAAAACTTACGATGCTTTTTGACCTTTTTGCGTTTTTTTCTGCGACGTTTTTTAGAAGGTGGAACGGGGCTTTTTTTAGGCGCCTCATCCAACGATAATTCCGTCGCCTGTGCCGTGGGAAGTTGTCTCTCTTTTCCACGGGGTTCCACTGTTGCCATGTTACTTCTTCCTCCTGATGTTAACACGATTGTAGTCAATGATCAGTATTTACTTAATATCTCTTTATGTATGGTGATCGCTCTGTGTTCCCATGTATGGGATGCGATCGATCTTTCGTAGGCTGAACTCTGTATCTCATTCCATCTTTTTTTGTCGGACAGTATCTGCTTTACCATATCAGGAAGGCTCTTCATATCTTCCAGATCATAAAACAACACTTCCCTGCCTGCTTCAAGTTCAGATAAAAGATAACTGCTTTTATCCGTAACACATATCGCCCCGTTAAGCATCGAACTGAACACTCTGTCATGCGCTCCATGCTTGAACCACGGCATTACATTTAATGATACTTTTGCTTCGCATATCTTTTTAAGACAGGTTAACGAGTCCGTATTATCATGTGTGATAAGGTTTTCCGGATGACTTACTTTCAGGCACTCCCAACCCTTTCCGTATACATCAACCCTTACACCACCATCGACCAAAGCCTTTACCGCTTCAGCTCTGAAGTAGTGCCTGATATACAGGTCGATCATTATCATATACGGAAAAGTATCTTTCAAGCTTTCCTCGGTAACCTCGTCGGGAAAGCTTTCCCTGATATGCTTTTCTATAGCCTCAGTCATGGTGAGATCGGTATGCGCTATGATATCATCAAGCAGATCTCTGTAAAACTTTTCATATTCAGGGCCATTTCTTTTTATCAGGGGCTCATGCTTTTCAGGCGGATTATAATTACCTGCAAAAACAACTTCTGTCGGTCTGTCGTCATAGGTCGGCAACTCTCCTCCCTCACAGATCGGACTGCCTGCAAGCGGTAAAAAAGGTCCCCTTTTTATCTCAGGAAAGAATCTTTTTAAATAATCCTCATGCTCGGTATCTATCGAGAGCTGCATGTAATCTTTCGGAAGATATGGTAAAAACTTATGATAATAAAACGGATGATCAACTACTATATTTACCATCGGTACAGACAGCTGATCAAACAGGTGCTTTCCATTTTTATCATAAAGCTCATCCTCACCTGAGCATCCGTTAAAATTGAATCCAACCGAGACAGTCTCTCCCGGGCGGATGAATCTTCTAAGCTTTTTTATACACGAGGCCTCTTCTCTAAGATCGTAATAAAACACCTCATATCCGAGCTTTTGAAATGCCTCTCCGAGCTGTAGAGAAAAGTACATCAAAGTCTCGATGCCACCCGTGTACAGGATGAGTTTTTTTATCTTCACTCTGTGATAAGTCCCTCCGGTATATCCTGCTGTTCACCGTCAACAACTATCTGGTTTCGTCCGCCGGTCTTTCCTTTATACAAAAGTGTATCGGCGCGATTCATCACTGTCTCGAACTCCTCACCCGGCTGACGTATGGTAACACCCATTGTCATTGTAACAGAGAATGTTTTATCTCCTGCCTCAAATACCTTTGCGCGGATACGACCTGTGACTGCCTTCAGATGTTTGACCAGATCCTCCTGAGTACCGTCAAAGCCGATAAGGAATTCCTCACCACCCCAACGGGCGACAAAACCTGATTTCTCAAGCTCATCCTTCAGCTGGGCGGACACGAACTTCAGAACTTCGTCACCCATGTCATGGCCATAGTTATCGTTTACTCCCTTAAACCAGTCTATATCTCCCATCGCTATCGCAAAGTTGTTCTCTTCCCAGGTGTTCTGGACACGAACCATGGTTGCACGTCGATTCAAAAGCTTGGTAAGAGGATCACGGGAGATCATATCGTCAAGTGCGATCTCTACATGGACTGCATACTCACCCATGTCAGCAAGCTCGTCATTTCTGCTGAGAACCTCCTCACTCATCTTCTGGGTGAAGTCTCCTCCTGCGAGGTGGCCAAGGAAATTCTTTATGTGCTGCAATGCGATGACCATTTTTGATGATGACAGATACAGTATAAATGCAGCCAAAAGGATTACAAAAATACTGATGATTATATTTCCGACAACCATGTAGTGTGTCGAGAGCATAACGGAGTCCTTGGGCTTGCCCGCGAAGCTCATTCCCACTACATCTCCATCATCGTTCTCGATCGGTACGTAGTAACCATAATACGGAACACCTTCTATATTGATATCCGTAGAATAATATTCCTCCTTAAGTCCAAACACATGCTCCGTAACACCCTCAGGCGCACCAGTGTTGGTCAGTCGGTTTCCATCCTTATCAACGATCGTCGTCATCCTTCTCTGATCGCCGTAATAAATGGTGACATCGTTTCCGGTATCGTTCTTTAAGTCGTCTATAACTCGATAATCGGATGTTATACGGGTCTCACCCTTGTACAGAATGTCGTCCTTCATGTTGAACTCTCCACCGTCAATGGCGTTGTAGGTGGAAAGGAGATTATGCGCGACGCCTGAGAGGGCACGCTCCATCTCGTAGTCCATTCCTTCGCGGACGGAGTACTGACTGTAGACTGTCAGTCCGATTCCTAAAAGGAGGATGGGTATGACGCCAATTCTAAGCAGAGTAAAGACTATGCTGTGACGTTTTTTGACTTGCTGTTCTGCCATGTTAATCCTCCTTTTCAAATTAATTAACGAATACATCCGGGATTTTCCACCCGGTTTTGTTCACAAAACCGTGCGGAAAATCCCTGCGAAATGTGATGCTATTAGTCTTCCTTTGGAAGGGCTACCCTTCTCTTAACAACGACGTCTTCTTCCAGGCAGGCGAAGACATCATCAACAAGCTCTTTTTTAGGTTTGGGCGTGATGAGCGAAACAAGCGGAACCACGATCAGTCCGGCTACCATGGCGATGGCGCCTGCGTTGATTGGGGAGCCGATGTATGGGTAGATCATGTTCGACACGGTGATGCCGATGCCGACAAAGAAGCTTGCCCAAACAGCTGCCTTTGTTACCCGTTTCATATACAGACCATAGAGGAACGGTGCGAGGAATGCTCCCGCGAGTGCTCCCCAGGATATACCCATGAGCTGTGCGATGAATCCCGGCGGATCCAAAGCGATCACTACTGAGATGATGATGAAGAAAGCGAGGAATATGCGCATGCAAAGCACCTGCTTTTTTTCATTCATATTTTTCGCAAACAATGGTTTGATAAAATCAAGTGTAAGTGTCGAGCTGGATGTGAGTACCAGACTCGAAAGTGTCGACATTGACGCTGACAGTACCAAAACGATAACGATTCCGATCAGGATATCCGGAAGTGCCGCAAGCATCGTCGGGATGATCATGTCGTATTTTACCGCTCCGTCAGCTGCAACCTCGATACCGGATATCTGTGAGAATCCTCCGAGGAAGTAGCATCCGCCGGCAACAACGATAGCAAATACAGTTGAAATGATCGTTCCGGTCTGTACCGCCTTTTCGTCCTTGATAGCATAGAACTTCTGAACCATCTGCGGAAGTCCCCATGTACCGAGTGACGTCAGGATCACGACTCCGAAAAGTCCCAGAGGATCCGGTCCGAAGAACGAAGCGTACGCTCCCGGCATGGTCTCTGACGGAACTGCCGCAAGCTCCTTTATCGCTGCCATGAATCCGCCGTGACCCGAAAGCACTGCACCTATTACCACCACGATACCGATCAGCATGATGATACCCTGGATAAAGTCGTTCAGTGCCGTGGCCATGTAGCCACCGACTATTACATATATTCCGGTAAGAACTGCCATTCCGATAACGCAGAATTCATACGGAATATCAAATGCCATATTAAACAGATTTGAAAGTCCGTTATATACCGATGCAGTGTACGGGATAAGGAAAATAAACGCAATCATGGAAGCTGCTACCCTGAGAGCTTTTGAATCGAAACGTTTTCCAAAAAAGTCCGGCATCGTCATCGAGTCAAGATGCTTGGTCATGATGCGTGTCCTACGACCGAGAACAACCCAGGCGATAAGTGAGCCTATAACTGCATTTCCGATACCGATCCAGGTGGATGCGATACCAAATTTATAACCGAACTGACCTGCATATCCGACGAATACCACAGCCGAAAAATATGAGGTTCCATAAGCAAATGCCGTAAGCCACGGTCCTACCGCGCGGCCTCCTAATACAAATCCTCCTACGTTTGTTGCATGCTTTCTCGTGTAAAACCCGATTCCGAGCATTACCGCAAAGAATACGATAAGTAACCCAATCTTGATAACCACTGCTTCTTCCCCTTTTCTTTTAGTTTATCGCGTAAAACGCAATATATGCGCCTATTTTTCCCCATAGGCGCATATATTATATCATATTATAATATGGTTTGTAAAGAAAAATCGTAGAATTTTGATATTTTTCAAAAAAATCCCATTTACTTCATATGAACATCCACATGTTGATACGGGATGTCGACGTGCTCAGTCTCAAGAGTCTGCCTGATAGCCGCTAGTGCGCGTCTTCTGCAACCCAGCTTCATATCCGGTTTTTCACAGACAACCTTTATCAGATGATCTACGGATGAATCGTCAAAGTTGTTCGTCCCGAGGAACGTGCTGTCCGCGATACCTTCGCATTCTTTGATAGATTCGACTGCCTTTTCAAGCAGCGCGTTTGCATCTCCTAAAGCCAGATCATACGGAAGCGGTAAATGGATATATATATCCGATGAGCTTTTTGAGACCTTTGATACATTTCTGTTGCATATGGTGATGAGATCACCTGACCCGATACTCCTAAGCTTCGTCGAGCGAAGGTTAAATGCTTCGACTATACCCTCTTCGTCCTCGTACTTTACAAGATCTCCAATCTGATAAAAGTCATCCATCATGATATGTATTCCCATGATGATATCTTTCAAAAAGTCCTGCAGCGCGAGACCGATAACAGCAGAAGCAACACCCACTCCCGCGATCAGCGATGTCACATTTACACCGTTTATCTGAAGTATGGCAAGAACCAGCAAAAGAAATATGGATACTTTTATGGTATCATAGATCACCGAACGTATCGAACTGGCTGCTCTGGTTTTTTCATCGATGTCTCTCTTTTTTCTATAGGATTTTCTGATGCATCTGTAGATCAACCAAAAAATCACAGTGATCAGTATAAATACTACACTGATCACTGCATGACGCACTGCTGCTATATCCCACAGTTCGCTAATAGTTTCCACTTTTTACCTCTCAAATCATTTTGCTTTTACAGTCTTTTTTGCACTCCATTTTCCATAGGCTTTCTTTCCGCCGATCTCAGCAAATGCTCTGATCCTGACGCTGTATTTTTTTCCTTTTTTAACCTTGAGCGCATACCTGTTATTCCAGGCACCGAGATTCTTTTTCTTTCCGTTTACCTCAATCTGATAACCCTGGCACTTCGCTGTCTCTTTCCAGTTTACTACAAGCTTTCCGCTCTTTGCTTTTGCACTCTTTAGAGTTACTTTTCCGGGTGCTATATTCTTTGCGGATCCGTTGCCGATATCAGTAAGCTTCTCTGTTTCAGCAGCAATATTATTAGCCATATAAAAGCTGATGGTTGATGCCTTTATCTGATCCCCCGTTTTCATGGCTTCTCTTTTTTCGTATTCAACATTCTCATCTGCGATCGTCGAACCGGCGAACTCAATCTTGGAAGTAACAAAGTCTCTTACTCTGAAACCATCTTTTTTTACGGTTTCCATATCAGTTGTAAGATTCAGATCATCATAAATGCCTATCGCCACATCATACATATTCAGATCCGATCCGTTACATACATATTTCGAATCCTCTGAAAGTGATGTCCCGTCATATGCAACACGGAAGAACGACCATCCGAATCCGTCTGCAGTATAGTTTGCAACATTGTACTCTTCAATACCTATATACTTTTTCCCATTCTGAACATATACAAAGCATGAAGAATCTCCATAGCTCCACCCAAGTCCGTTCTTGTAGCATTCCTTGTAATCATCGCTCTGGAACTCCACAAGCTCAAGTTCTGCCTTTTTCGTAACCTGTGAATCAACAACCTCATACATGGCGAGCTTGCCGCAGTGATCGGCATACTGCTCCATAACCAGAAGCTCGTTCGCTCCATCCTGATCAAAATCATCAATCCTGTATCCGATCGGACCAGTCGGTACATCTTTTACCGAATACTCAAACTGTCCATCATCTGTTTTCTTTTCAAGCATGCCGTCGTAGGTCTTTTCCGGGTTCGCACCCAGGAATGTGATCTTTTCCGCATACTCCTTTAGCAGTGTAGTAGTCGCATCCGCCTCAGCAGCAGATGATGTTTTCACTCCAACAAATGCCGGTAACACCAACGCAAGTGTAAGGGCTACCGATGCGATCTTTTTCGTGATACATGTAGTTTTTCTCATGGTTTCCTCCGTTCCGAAGCGATTATTCATCATGCTTTCACCGCTTCATTTCATCTGTTCCGATATGCACATATTATATGCTTTTTTTAAATAAATGTCAATTACGGTGCTTCGTTATTGCTGAGATCAAAACCGCCCGGCTGACTGTTATATCTTTTTGACCAGATACAAATACTCCTTCACGTGGATATCTCTGCCGCTTAGGTTCCTGCTGCCGCGGAAGGTATTGTATTCTTTATCAAACACCTTTACCTCTCCGATATCGGAAAGCAAGTCTACCATGTCATCCTTCGAGATGAATCCTTCGTCATTAAAGGAGATCAAAAGGTATTTTGCTTTTACATTTTCACAGAGCTTTCTCATCGATTCCTTGGCTGTTTTTTTACTGTTATAATCTGACTTATTCCACCCCTTTGGGATACCGGAAACCTTACTGATATCAGTCGGTTTTTCATATGTATCTATCAGGTTCAGCATGAAGTAATTCGATCCATACGGATGCTGGTTATATGGCGGATCCATGTACGCGAGATCAACCTCGGGAAGCTCATTTACAAGCTCGTTTGCATCCTCCCTGCTTATAAAAACATCACATGAAAAATTACTGAATATCGGCTTTTTTATTTCTATATCAGAGAGTATTCTTTGGAGTGCATTTCTTCCGTTTCCTCCGTACTGACCGATACCTGTTTTCGAGTTTTTATAAAACCCTTTAAATACTCCACTGGTGTTGTTATGTACCGACGCCTCATATATAAGCGGCGCAAGTAAAAATGTCCTGTACGGCTCCGGTATTTCTTCTATCAACTGTCTCGCAGTATCGATATAATTTGCATTTCTTACGGTATAAAAAACTCTCTCATCCTTCTTTATATCCTGATCATCTTTCGGACTGTAGAGTTCAGAAATAAAGCCACTTTTCAGTGGCTCGTTATCGAGTTTATCTTTGATACTATTATAATACTTATCAAGAGTTTTTTTATCGACTTCCTCTTCGTTTGTCAGGTAGCATTTGTTTATCGTCTCGGCATACTTTTCAAGGTCATTTACATACAGCTTATCCGCATGCTGCTTCATATACCTCGATACTATCCCCGACCCCGAAAAGAAATCAACTATATCAAGCTTGTCCTTTTTCAGATCATGCTTCACCTCTGAAACTGCCACTCCGATGAAATCTAGTAAAGCTCTTTTATTACCGATGTAGGTGATGATCTGCTCTGATAAGTATTCGGGCTTTTCTGTTTTCATTTCTGTTATTCTCCGCTTTATCCTCGGCTATCCTCCATCTGATCAAGCTCCAGTAGATATCTGTCATAATCCGATAAGAACTCTCGATCCTGTATCACGCGATATTTTTCATATTCACTTAATGCATGATCCTTAGCTATCTTTGCAGAAATCTTCCCCGAGTCCTGCAACAGTTCCCTATCGTCAGCCTGTAAAAATATATCCAACCGCTCCGACCAATCATGCATAGTCATAGGTATGTGGCGCCTTGCACGCCCCTCAGCCAAATCAAGGTACGCGGATACGATACGCTCCAACTGATATAACTCATCCTCATCCAAATAATTCTTTGCAACAACAACATCTGAAGGAATAATCTTCCCCTCCGGTGCATCCTTCCAAGTAGTCAAT
Source organism: uncultured Lachnospiraceae bacterium (assembly GCA_947169235.1). Taxonomy (GTDB): domain Bacteria; phylum Bacillota; class Clostridia; order Lachnospirales; family Lachnospiraceae; genus Eubacterium_F. Next base: position 10,265 of record CAMVOY010000028.1, read on the forward strand.
CCCATATGATCTTTGCCTGCATCCGCCCTCTCATAGATAACCTCTGCAGCCGTATGACCATGTACCGCAAAATGCATCTTGTTTTGAACCTTAGCAAAAAAATCTCTAGTTTCTTTCGCATCCTTGTCGTAATCCAGCGACGTCGCGTATATATCCGTGATCTTCTGATAAAACATACGCTCTGACAACCGAATCTCCCGGATTTTCTCGAGCTGCTCATCAAAGTATTTCTGTGTCAGAACACCGCCATTGCGAAATCGTTCCTCATCCATAACCCATCCTTTGATGGTAAACGTCTTTACTATCTGGTTCGCCCAGGCTCTGAATCTGACTGCTCGCTCGTTATCCACCTTGAATCCCACAGCTATGATCATTTGGAGATTGTAATGCATGGCATTATACGTTTTTCCGTCACTTGCAGTTATTAAGTATTTCTTAATAACTGATTCTTTATCCAATTCCCCATCTTCAAAAACTTTATTAATATGCTGATTAATGTTTTGCACTGTAACACCATATAACACAGCCATCATCTTTTGCGTCAGCCATATATTCTCGTCTTCATAACGCATCTCGATGCTCTGTTCATCATCTCCGTTCGAAGCTATAAACGTGAGATACTCTGCCGCAGAAGAGTGAATCATAATATCATCCTTACCCATAAGCCAGAACCTCCTTAACATATTATAGAACATTTGTTCGTAGATGTCAAGAATCGTTTTCGATCATCAATTATAGCAAATAAAAGAAATCCGCTCGCACTGCGAACGGATTTCTTCCTTTTTGTTTTCAATTATTTCTACGCTATTACTTCTTTTCGCCTTCGGCGAGCTCAAGTCTTACCAAAGACTTTCTGAGCGCCAGCTCCGCACGAGCCATGTTGATGTTTTCATCAGAGCTCTTTAAGCGGCGCTCGGCACGGTCACGTGCCTCCTTCGCGCGGTCGACATCGATCTCGTCGGGCCACTCGCAGGACTGCGCAAGTATCGTCACCTTTTCCTGTGTGATCTCCATGAAGCCCTCTAAGACGGCGGCTTCCTTAGTCACGTTATCCGGCTCCGAGATAGTGAGGACTCCCGGGGCCACGATAGTCGTGAGAGGAATGTGTCCGGCAAGGATACCGATATCACCCTCCGTCGTAGTGAGCTCGACCATCTCGACATCTCCCGTATAGAAGACGCGCTCAGGTGAGATCACCTCTAATTGAAATTGCTTTAATTCAGCCATATTTTTTACACCTCATCCGGCCACTTCGTGGCCACCTTCTCCTCAAGGAGAAGGCTTTTTATGCACTCCTACTCTCTTTAAAGCGAGCCACCACATCGTCGATGCTACCTGCATTCAGGAAGTAGCTCTCCGGGATCTCATCGTGATCACCGTTAAGGATCTCACGGAAGCCCTGAATCGTATCAGAGATCTGTACATACTTACCGGGCAGGTTCGTGAACTGCTCAGCAACGTGGAACGGCTGAGACAAAAATCTCTGAACCTTACGTGCACGGTTAACGAGGATCTTCTCATCCTCTGAAAGCTCGTCCATACCGAGGATAGCGATGATATCCTGCAGCTCTTTATATCTCTGAAGGATCTCCTGCACGCCGCGGGCGATCTGATAATGATCGTTTCCTACGACACGCGGATCAAGCATACGTGATGTAGATGCAAGCGGATCAACGGCCGGATAGATACCGAGCTCGGCGATGCTTCGCTCAAGGACCGTCGTTGCATCCAGATGGGCAAACGTTGTTGCAGGAGCCGGGTCGGTAAGGTCGTCGGCCGGCACATATACGGCCTGAACCGATGTGATCGATCCGTTTTTAGTAGATGTGATACGCTCCTGAAGAGCACCCATCTCCGTCTGCAGTGTAGGCTGGTATCCAACGGCTGACGGCATACGTCCGAGAAGCGCCGACACCTCTGATCCTGCCTGTGTGAAACGGAAAATGTTATCGATGAACAGAAGCACATCCTTTCCTGCTTTATCACGGAAATGCTCAGCCATCGTAAGTCCTGCCAGGCCGACTCTCATACGAGCTCCCGGCGGCTCATTCATCTGACCGAATACCATCGTAGTCTTGTCTATAACTCCGGACTCGATCATCTCGTAGTAAAGGTCGTTACCCTCACGGGTACGCTCTCCTACTCCGGTGAACACTGAATATCCACCGTGCTCTGTAGCTATGTTTGTGATCAGCTCCTGGATAAGCACCGTCTTTCCAACTCCGGCACCTCCGAAAAGTCCGATCTTACCACCTTTCTGATACGGGCAAAGAAGGTCGATGACCTTGATACCCGTCTCAAGGATCTCTGCCTCTGTTGACTGATCCACAAAGGTCGGCGCCTCGCGGTGGATAGGATCATACTCCTTAACCTCCGGGGCCGGCTTCTCATCGATAGGCTCGCCAAGGACGTTAAAGATTCGTCCCAGAGTCTCCTCGCCTACCGGTACTGATATCGGTCCGCCGGTAGCCTCTGCCTCCATACCACGAACAAGTCCGTCGGTCGGGCCCATCGCGATACAGCGTACCGTATCATCACCCAGATGCTGTGCAACCTCTACTACGAGAGTATCGCCATCCTGCTTTTTGATCTTGATAGCCTCGTAGATATCGGGCAGCTCGCCATTTTTGAATTTAATATCAAGAACGGCAGAGATAATCTGCGTAATGGTACCGATATTCTTCTTATTCTCTTCCATTAGTTACCTCCTATTCGATGGCCGCTGCCCCTGCCACGATCTCAGTAAGCTCCTGAGTGATCGCCGCCTGACGGGCGCGGTTATACTGAAGTCCGAGTGTGTCTATCATCTCTTCCGCGTTTGATGTAGCGTTATCCATGGCCTGCATACGTGCACCGTTCTCACTGGCGGTAGCCTCAACGAGCGCACCGAATATAAGCGAGTTCATGTACATCGGTATGATATAGGACAGAGTTTCCTCCTCCTCAGGCTCATAGTTCATGAGCGCCACAGCACCCTTCTGCTCATCTGCTGACTTTTTAGCATCCTCATCCTTTGATGACAGATCACCCATGTCAGATTCATTTTCGAGATCCTCCTCCGTAAATGGAAGAATCTTCATGAGCCTCGGCGTCTGTGTCATGGTATTTTTAAATACTGTATACGCGAGATAGACTTCATCGATCTTGCCGCTCTCGAGATCGCCTGTTACGGTCTTTCCGATGGATACGGCATCTCCGAAAAGAGGTTTGTTCATCACTTCGTTGAAGTCATCGCTCATCTCATAACCGAGACGACGCAGTGACTCCTGGCCTTTTCTTCCGACCGGATAGATAACAACATTCTCTTTGTCAAAACCGGCAGTGTTTACCAGTTTTACTATATTTGAGTTGTATCCTCCTGCCAGGCCTCTGTTTGACGTGATGACAATGATACCCGTCTTTTTCGGCCCTTCTTTTTCACTTCCGGCGAGGTAAGGGTTTGAAATATTGCCTGATTTGGCAAGCATGCCCGAGACCGTCTCGTACATTTTTTCAAAGTACGGCTTGGATTCTTCGGCACGCCCCTTGGCCTTTTGAAGCTTTACGGTCGAGACCAGCTTCATCGCCTTGGTGATCTGCGACGTCGAGGTTATGGACTCACGGCGCCGCTTTATGTCTCTCATTGAAGCCATATGCTTCCTCCTTAACTAAGGAACGTTTTTTTGAACTCTTCTATAGCAGCGACAAGCTTCTTCTCGGTATCCTCGCTGATCACCTTCTCGTCGCGGATCGCAGCAGGGATATCAGGGTGCTTTGAGTCAAGGTAATCAAAAAGTCCCTTCTCGAACTCGAGCACATCCTCTACAGGGATATCGATCAGGTACTGCTTGGTAGCAGCGTAAATGATGATAACCTGATACCAAACCGGAAGCGGATTGTACTGATCCTGCTTCAGGATCTCACGGATACGCTCACCCTGATCAAGCTGTCTCTTGGTGTCGGCATCAAGGTCTGAACCGAACTGAGAGAACGCTGCGAGCTCTCTGTACTGAGCAAGCTCGATACGGATAGGTCCTGCGATAGACTTCATAGCCTTGATCTGCGCGGAACCACCAACTCGGGATACCGAAAGTCCCGGGTTTACGGCCGGTCTGAATCCGGAATTGAACATCTCTGTCTCCAGATAAATCTGACCATCCGTGATGGAGATAACGTTCGTCGGAATATATGCCGACACGTCTCCGGCCTGAGTCTCAATGATAGGAAGTGCTGTAAGCGAACCACCGCCCAGCTTATCCGAAAGCTTCGCTGCTCTCTCAAGAAGTCTTGAGTGCAGATAGAAGACATCTCCCGGATATGCCTCACGTCCCGGCGGACGCTTCAGAAGCAGTGACAGTGTACGATAAGCCGTTGCGTGCTTACTAAGGTCATCATATATGATGAGTACGTCCTTGCCTGCCTCCATCCATTCTTCACCCATCGCACATCCTGAATAAGGTGCGATGTACTGCAAAGGCGCAAGCTCACTGGCTGTCGCGGCAACGACAGTGGTGTAATCCATAGCGCCGTATTCTTCCAATGTTTTAACCAGATTGGCAACGGTAGAAGCTTTCTGTCCGATAGCCACGTAGATACAGAGCACGTCCTGATCCTTCTGGTTGATGATCGTGTCGATCGCGATAGCCGTCTTTCCTGTCTGACGGTCACCGATGATGAGCTCTCGCTGTCCGCGTCCGATCGGCACCATCGAATCGATAGCCTTGATACCGGTCTGAAGCGGGGTATCCACGGACTTACGTGAGATAACACCGTGCGCCACACGCTCGATAGGACGAAGCTTGTCGGTATTGATCGGTCCCTTGCCGTCGATCGGCTGTCCAAGTGCGTTCACTACACGCCCCTGCATAGCATCTCCGACAGGTACCGTCATGACACGACCGGTCGTCTTTACGACATCACCCTCAGCGATACCGGATGCGTTACCGAGTAGCACCGCTCCGACATTGTCCTCCTCGAGATTCAGCACCATGCCGTATACCTCGCCCGGGAACTCCAAAAGCTCTCCCTGCATCGCCTTTTCCAATCCATGGATACGGGCGATACCATCTGCAACCTGAATGACGGTTCCGACGTTCGCAACTTCGAACTCCGTGCTGTATTTTTTGATCTCTTCTTTGATCACTGAACTGATCTCTTCAGGTTTTAAATTCATATCGTCTATACACCTTCTTTCTAAAACTCAGCGTAAATGTGACAAGCTCATTACTGCAACCTTACGCTTGCGAGCTGTCGTCCCATCGCATCCAGCTTTGATCTGATACTGTTATCCAGTACCTGATCTCCGATACGGATGACCATGCCGCCGAGCAAGGATTTGTCTAACTTATAATTCATCTCAAGCGATGCAAAATCAGTCACTTCGAGCACACGCGCCTCGACCTTCTTTTTCTCGTCAGAGGAAAGCTCCACCGGAGTACAAACCTCCACGACACCGATCTTCTGTCTCTCCTTAGCTCTCTCGTCAAAGTACTCAAGTACCTTCTCAAGGTCGCCTATGCGATTCTTCCTGACCATAACATCGATCAGTCCCATCACATCATTGGAAAGCTTTCCGCCAAAGATCTCTTTCAAAATTTCCTGCTTTTTTTCCATCGACATATCAGGATGTCTGAGCGTCGGCAAAAATGCAGGGTTGTCAGCAAGCGCTTTCTCTATGACACGAACCTCATCCCAAACCGATTCCAGTTTGTTCTCTTCTATGGCAAGTTCAAATAATGCATCACCGTACACCTTTGATACTAGCTTTGCCATGTCGCATCACCCATTTCCTTCAGTGTTTCATCCACCAGCTGTGCCTGCGTTTTTTCATCCATGGAGCTTTCCACGAATTTTCCTGCCATCTGCGTAGCTACCTGGACGATTTCCTGCTTGATCTCATCCTTAACCTTGTCCTTCTCGAGAGAGGCTTCCTTCTCGGCACGAGTGATGATACGATGTGCCTCCTCATCTGCCTCACTGATGATCTCAGTCTCACGCGCTTTTGCTTTCTTGCGCGCTTCCGCCATCATTTCTTCGGATTCTTCTTCCACCTTGGCAAGCTTTCCGTCATACTCCTCTTTCATGGCAAGCGCGGAATCACGAGCCTCAGCAGCCTCATCAAGCTGATCCTTGATAAACGCTTTTCTCTTTTCGATCAGCTTCCTCGCCGGATTGAACAAGAGGTAGGAGAGAAGGATAAACAGTATCAGCATTGCGATCAATGTGATACATGTGTCAAATAATGTCTGGGCGTCTAACCCAAATATTCTGGGATCCAACTCATATCCCTCCTTTCCATTTTTTTAAAAATGTACCTCCGGAGAGATTACGGAAGCAGCGGATTCGCGAACATCAGGATCATCGCTACAGCCAGACCGTAAAGACCTGTTGTCTCGGCAACGGCCTGTCCCAAAAGCATTGTTGACATTACCTCACCGCGGGCTCCGGGGTTACGTCCTACAGCGGATGCTCCGTAACCGGCTGCGATACCCTGGCCTACACCGGGTCCTATACCGGCGATAACCGCCAAACCTGCTCCAATCGCGGATGCTGCTCTGATAATAGCTTCTGCCATTTCCATAATAGTGTCCTCACTTTCTGCCGCGTTATGCGGACTTGGTTTTTTATGTTATGTTTATTACTTACATGATATAGTCCGTGTAAGCGTGTTAGTCGTTCGTTACTTTTTAGTCTTGGATGTCGGCTGCGTTTGAAACGAATACCATCGTTAGCATTGCGAACACGTATGCCTGCAACGCACCGGCAAAGACGTCCAAATAGCCGTGAAGTGCGGCCGGCCAACCGATCAGGATGAAGTTCGGAAGCAATCCGTAGATGAGTGTCATCATCATTGTTCCTGAAAGGATGTTGGCGAAAAGACGGAGTGAGAGAGATACCGGAGTAGCAAACTCACTGATAATATTTACAGGCAGGAACAAGAATATCGGCTCGAAGAGTCCTTTGATCTTGCCCATCTTCTGCCACTTGAATCCCTGGTACTGGATCATCGCGAATGTGATCAGTGCAAGTGGAAGTGTCACACCGTAGTCAGCAGTCGGAGGCCTCAGTCCGAAAAGACCGGACAGGTTGCACACTATGATAAGTGTGAACAGCACACCGATATAGTTTTTGAACTTCGGCGCAAGAGTCTTTCCCATGTTACTGAGAACCAGACCATCCACCGTTTCCACCAAAAGCTCAAGGATGTTTAGAAATCCTGTTGGTGCCTTGGTCGGATCTGCCTTTTTGATCGTCCTATGTGCTACGATACCGAAGATGATCAAAATGATCATGACTATCGCCAAGCACACGTGGGTAGTCGTGATGTAAACATCTGCTCCCAAAAAGCTTAGCTTGTGGTAACCATGGACGTAAAAATCGACATTTTCCATATGCTGTCTCCTCCATTTGTTATTCTATATCCCATGCGCGTCTCTCAGACACACATAATTATTCTTCGTTCACTGCTTCTTCCTGCTGAGATAATTCCTTCTCAAGAAGCTCCTCCGCTTCTTTTCTTGAAAGCAGCCTTCCGTACTTTCTTAACTGCTCTTTATCCTCTTCGGTCATCTGACCGTTTCTTTCCTTATCAAAGAACAGAGGCACCATCATCGCTCCGAACTTTCTTCCGAAGAGTCCAATGAGGAGCGCTATCGGGTTTATCCACTCCGGTATGAAACAACATCCCACGACCGCCGCGATCTCTATCGCAAGACGTATCATCGCGTTCCATTTGGAATGCGCCCCGGCCTTTACCTCACCGATATCCAGCTCCACATCGATGCAGTGATACAGGTGAAACATAAGCGCCGTCGCGATACCGCTGCCGATAAGCTCACCCGCTAGGCACGCGGGGATGTTCGGCACGAACCAGATGCCTACCGCTATCACAACCGCAGCGATGATCCATATGCCTAAGATTACTCTATGCAAAGTTTTCTTCGCTATCATGCGATCGGGAAGCTTAATGATATTATTTTCTTCAACCTGCGGTTCCATCATTATCCTCAGATTTCAATTCATAATCTCTATATTGCTCAAGCATGGTTTTCTCACGTTTTTCAGGCGAGCTTTTCTCTCCGGGCTTATATCTACCGGTCAAAACTAACATGCTCCTGATCGAAGCCAGAAAGCCTATGATCATAAACACTATTAATAAGAATTTCGTTCCAAGCAACCTGTCCAAGTACCAGCCAATACCAATACTCATCGCCATGCATACTAAGATAGCTAACCCTATCTGCAAGATCATCGCTAGGGCAGTCATGATCTCGCGTCTATTCTTGTCCTCATCCCGCTTTTTCAAAACAAATACCTCTTGCATCTATGCAGGAGCGGGCGTTTCACGAATGTTTTTTATGAGGTTTCGCAGGGAACTCATCGAGTTCCCTACGCAGCCGAACGAAGTGAGCGTGAGCGCTCATAAAAAACAAGAGTGAAAGAAAGCCGCTCCGGCCTACTTTCCAGACATCTCTTTTGCTTTTTGAACGCATGCCATCTGCCCTTCGATGATGGCAGATCTCAGGCCACACTCCTCGAGCACGCGTACCGCCTCGATGGTAGTGCCACCCGGCGAGCAAACCATGTCCTTGAGCTCTCCCGGATGCTTCCCTGTCTCAAGCACCATCTTTGCACTTCCGTATACGGACTGCGCCGCCATACGATAAGCATCTGCTCTGGCCATACCGTCTGCAACGGCTGCATCAGCCATAGCCTCGATGATCATAAAAACGTATGCCGGTGAGCTTCCGCTGACACCTATCACAGTATCTATCAGAGACTCCGGAACGATAGATACGATACCGAAGCTCTCAAAAATCTCAACAGCCTTTTTCTTTTCTTCCTCGGTGACCATATCCGAGAAGCACATGCCCGTAGCACCTGCTCCGACCAAAGCAGGAGTGTTTGGCATGGTACGTACCAGATGGATAGCCTTGCCGAAATGCTCCATCACGGAATCTATGGTCTGACCTGCCGCGATAGATATGACAAGCTTATTCTCGTCAACAGCATCCGAAATATCCGGGATCACATCCGCATACTGATACGGCTTCAGACTTATCAGAAGCACATCTGCCTTTTCGGCCACTTCACGGTTATCACGTGTCGTATTAACTCCCAGACGATCATGAAGATCCTTTAATGCCTCCTCATCGAGATGCGATACGATCACATCCGACGGCGCATAGAGTTTATTTTTCAAAATACCTGACAGCATTGCCTGTCCCATGTTGCCACATCCGATTATGCCTAACATCAGTCTTCCTCCATCATCCTGATTCTCCTTAGATGTCTCTCATCCCCGGAGAACTCTGTATCTAAAAATGTATCGACTATCTTTTCTGCAAGCCCCGTGCCTATCGCTCTCGCCCCCAAAGCAAGAATATTGGCATCGTTATGTAATCTTGTCGCCTCTGCGGAAAAACAGTCGCCGCAAAGCGCAGCTCTGATCCCTTTTACTTTATTCGCGGTTATCGAGATACCGATACCCGTCCCACAGATAAGTATTCCTTTTTCGTACTCACCGCCTGCCACGGCATGCGCAACCTTTTTCCCATACTCGGGATAGTCTACGGACTCGTTTGAGTAGCACCCGAAGTCCTCGAACTCCTCGCCTCTTTTTTTGAGATGCTCGATTATGGCAAGTTTCATCTCATATCCCGCGTGGTCGCTTCCTATTGCTATCATTCGGATAAATCCTCCATTTTATGTTGTACCGGATCCTCTACTGCCAACCCAGTTTCTTTTTCATCTTGTACAGAAGATCCTTCAGCTCGATGTACAAAGACTCATACACGCTCTCATCGCCTCCGTACGGATCCGTAACGTCATCCTCAAGCCCCACGAACTCTCTCAGTGTGTAAACATGCTCTGTCTGATCGAACTGCTCCAAAACCTTTACCTTCTCGGTAAACGCCATCGTTATCACGAGAGTATTCTCATCCATGTCCTCTTCCCTAAGAAGCCTTGAGGACTGTTCCTCTATGGGTACGCTGTGAGATGTCAAAAGATCTATTATTTTTTGATTGATCGGTTCCGAAAAAAGAACGACCAAGCCTCTCGAACATATCTCGATGGATTTGTCCATAACGATACTCTTCATGATCCACTCGGCCATGGGTGATATCGTAACGTTTTCCTTACAGACAAAAATAACCCGGTGATAATCCATCAGGTCGATCACCTGACCGCCCGCCGCCTTCATCAGACGGTTCATCAGAGCATCTTCCTGTTCATTGCCATAGAAGGTCTCTGCAAAGATATGCATGACCTCCAGATGATCAAACTCGCGCAAAGCTCCATATAAGCCATGTCCAAGAGTATTGTCCTTGAAAGAACCGATGGAGAGGACCACTCCGTAATCGTACTGATCCTTCCTCTCATCCGTGGTCAGTATGCCGACCTTGTCCTGAGGGAACTGTCTTGCCAGCTCATCGATCTTTTTCTCGACCTCTTCCTCATCGCCTCTGACTACGGTAAGATCGGCCTCCGGTGCATAGTGCCTGTATTTCATACCCGGTGCTTTCGGAACTATATCTCCGCTCACCTCCGAAGCCTCAGGTATCGCCTCATCTCCGGGTGTACCGATGACACCCTCGATCATTTCTCTGGTAATGAATCCCGGTCTTAGTATAACAGGTCTGAGTCCTGTCATATCCAATATCGTGGATTCATAACCTATTCCGACCTCTCCGCCATCGATGATCATATCAACTCTGCCATCGAGATCCTCTATCACGTGGGCAGCCATGGTTGGTGATGGTCTCCCCGACAGATTTGCCGAAGGAGCAGCTATCGGTAATCCCGCTGCCTTTATAAGCTCTCTCGCGCCCGTATGTGCGGGCATTCTTATCGCTACGGTCTCAAGACCGCCTGTTATCGCTTGTGGAACCCTGTCCGACTTCCTGAAGATAAGCGTCATGGGACCGGGCCAAAATGTATCCATAAGTTTTTCCGCCGACTCCGGGATCTCCTTTACCAGCTCATCGAGCTCCTCCCTTTCGGCGATATGCAATATCAACGGATTGTCGCTGGGTCTTCCCTTCGCCTCGTAGACCTTGGATGCGGCGCCCTCATTAAGGCCGTTGCAACCGAGCCCGTAAACCGTCTCTGTCGGAAACGCCACCAATCCTCCGTCACGAAGGATATTTGCGGCATCACGCAGGTCTTCGGGTTTGTATCCCTCAGTCTTATCCCATGAGATAATCCTTGTCTGCATACGTCTCTCCTAGTTTAACACATTTTTGCCAAATAAACAAGCATCATTTAAACGATTTTGCAATTGTTTCCCATGTGACGGCTCTCTCGCCTCCCATGGCCCAGAACGCCGCTCCCGCGATATCCTGATTCTTGACCTCTTTGAGTTTCAGCTTCAATGATTTTTCATTTTCCATCCAAAGCTTGTAGGTCTTTTTCTTCCCTTCCTTGCACTCGACGTAGTTCTGTCCGACTTCCTTGTCCCATTTCGGTTTCAAATTGCGACTGTAAACCCAGTTTTCAGCTTCACTCATATTCATGACCTCACTGGTGAGCTCCACACCGTCATTCGTCTCGGTCTCAAGCCACAGTCTCGTAAAGAAGGGAAGTCCGATCACTACTCTGTCCTTATCGACTCTCTGTATTCCCTTTGCCACGGCATCCTGTACATAAAGGATGGAGGATACGCTTCCGGCCTGCTCGCTTCCCGAATAATGCTCATCATATGCCATAAATATCACGTAATCCACTACACGTCCCTGTTCCTGAGGATTGTAGTAGCTGTTGTACTCACGTATCGGGTAATTGTCGGAAGAGATGATGAGGTTATTTTTATGTCCCTCGATCACAAGCTCCCTCAGAAACTCCAGGTATCCCCCGGCTCCTTTTGCCGGTACCTGCTCGAAATCGACATTGATGCCTTCCACTCCGAGTTCTGTCGCCAAAGCTATAACATTTTTTATGAGTTTTCTTCTGTATTTCGTGTAGCCGAGAACCTTTGTATGCTTGATCCCCTTTGATGGGAAATCCTTCAATGTCGGCCATACCTGAAGTCCGGCGGCGTGTGCCTCGTCAACATACTGCTTGTTGGCTATGGACGAAACATTACCCTTGTTGTCGCTTACCACGAACCAGGTCGGTGCGATCACATTAAGCGTCGTAGCCACGGAAACGTTCATCGGAAGATCGGTATAGTTTTCGCTGCCTATGTTGTGCCATCCGAGGCAAACTTTTCCGTCGATCGTCTTCTGCGTGAACGAGGTCGGCTCCTTGGAAAACTCCATGGTCTTTGACTCAGTCTTTCTGATCGACTCAGTCATGATGTAGCCTTTTATCCCATCCTTGGTCACTATCGGCTGATATTCATTTTCAGCCTTCGTCTCAGGATCGATAAAAAACTCCTCGCCCTCTTCCATATCCATGATATACGGGTATTTGTTTCCGGGACCTTTGCGGACTCTCTCTTCACGTCCCAGCGTTCCCACCGAATAGGTCTTCGCTCTGTCATAAAAGATCGTTATGCGGTTCGGATCCTTGTATTCCTTGTACTCACATATCGCATTTTTGGCGATGAAACCAAGCGCCACATAGAGTGTTCCATCAGCCTCAGCCAAAGGCTTTTCGCCGTCCTTTTCCTCATCAAGGGCATAGTCGGTCACACCCTCCTCGGTCGCATAGGAAAGTATCTTTTCCTTGGTATCTACATAAATCCTGTTATCCATATAGGCGCCCGCGATATCGGATGGGATGTATGTCTCACCGTTTATCACGCGTCCCTTTTTCTCTGAAATCTGACCATCTATGATGAGCGCAACCTCATCCTTTCCGATGTTGAACTCCTTGGTTATATCTGCTTTTTTCGTGCTCGGACCGAGCAGTTTCCATGCGAAAAATGCTCCGACTCCCAACACCAAAAGGATCGTAACCAAAACCACGATCCTGACAATTTTTTTCTTTTTCTTTCGAAATGCTTCTTCCTCTTCAGGAGAAACAAACTTGGGATCCTCTTCTCTGAGAGTCTCCTCCTCTCTTCTTCTGAGCGCCTCTTCGATCTGCTCTACCGTAGGCGGTGCTTCACGCTCTATGGGTTTGACCATGGAACCCTTTTCCACCATCTCTTCTTCGAGCTTTTTGAATTCATCTTCCTTTTTTCTCATAGTGTTCCTCCAGCGGCGATCATTTATTGAGATTTAAAAGCACCTCAGCATTTTTACCGAAAATCAATTCTTTTTCTTCTTTTTTCAGCGATGTATGCTCGATCCATTTCAGACTCTTTCTCTGCGATGCCCACGGCGAATCGGTCCCGAACAGGATCCTGTCCGCTCCAAATGCCCTAACCATCTCTACGAATCTGTCTTCGCTAAGCATACCGTCCACTTCGGTTGCTCCGGTCGAGAATGAAGTGTCCAGCCTTACATCCTCGCCGACAAGCTTTTCCATAACTTCATCCCACAATTTCCATCCACCCATGTGAGCAAGGATGAGCTTGTCCGAACCTGTATCATGGATAACCTCTCGGATCATATCCGGCGTCGCATGCACCGGCTCCGGCAAACCAATATCCACTCCTGCATGGATCATTATATACAATCCCAGCTCGGTTGCCGTATCCACGATCCGTTTGTACCTGTCGTCATTAAAAAATGCTCCCTGGTAATCAGGATGAAGCTTGATACCCTTCAGTCCGAGCGATGCTATTCCTCTGAGGACTCTTTTATGATCCGGAGAATCAGGATGGATGGCGCCGAACGACAACAAACCTTTCCTTGATGAAGAAAGATTGATTCTGTACGCAACCTCATTTATTTTTGCAACCTGATGAGGACTCGTGGCAACAGGCATGATAAGCGTAAGGTCGATCCCCGCTTCCTTAGCCTTTTCGGACAACCCCTTTGCCGTACCATCAGTATGCGCACTCACACCTGCTATCTCGCCGAGCTTAGCCACCGTCTTTTCCGCTATCTCATCCGGATAGGTATGCGCATGAACATCAATTACCATAGCTTCTCCCATTAACGCATGACAACGTCACGCCTCGTATCCGACCAAAAATGCTTTTTGGTTTATATCTACCGTCTTTTGCGGCACTGTCTCAGCGATCACATCAAGCCACTGCTGTTTTTCAAAATCCATATTCTTTGCGGCGAGACCGATAATGATCGTGTTAAAAACTCTCGCGTTGCCGAGTTTCTTTGCTTCATCCATCGCATCGATGGAGATAACCTTATGTTCTTTCTCGAGAGTCTCAAGGATACCCTTCGGGTACTCACATGCCCCCATAACAACCGGCATCGGATCCATTCTCTGATCGTTTACGATCATCACTCCGTATTTTTTCAAAAAGTGCGCGTAGCGCATCGCCTCGAGTCTCTCGAACGCGATCAGAAGATCAGCCTGACCTTCCTCCACGATAGGCTCTCTGACTACATCACCATAACGAACATAAGTAACCACGGAACCACCTCTTTGCGCCATTCCGTGAACCTCCGAAAGCTTTACGTCATAACCGGCTTTTCTTATGATCCCTCCGAGGATCCTGCTCGTAAGGAGTGTTCCCTGTCCGCCGACTCCGACGATCATTATATTTTTCGTTTCCATAGTATTCTCCTTATTTCTGAACAATATCAATAGCATCGAACTTGCAGAGTCTCTTGCAAAGTCCGCAACCGTTACACATGGTCTCATCGATCGAAATAGTACCGTCTTCATTCTTTGTAAGAGCCGGACATCCGGGCTTTAAACATGCTCCGCACTTCTTGCACTTGTCCGGATTTGGTACGCACTTGTTCGGGAACTTCATTCCCTTTAAAAGAGCACACGGTCCGCAGGCGATGATCACTGAGACCTCATCCTTTGCGACCTCTTCCTTTACTACCTGCTCGAACTTCTCAATATCAAAAACATCGACCTCGACAACATTTTTAACTCCGATAGACTGGCAAAGCTTGTAAATGCTTACCGCCGGAACCTCTTTGCCCTGAAGTGTCTTTCCGGTGGCCGCGTGATCCTGATGGCCTGTCATACCGGTAGTCGAGTTATCCATGATAATGACCGTTCCGGTTCCCTGGTTGTAAACCATGTTGATAAGGGAGTTTACTCCGGTATGCATAAATGTCGAGTCACCGATAACGGCTACCCAGTTCTTTATATATTCTTTGCCTTTTGCCATCTCCATTCCATGAAGTGTCGAGATGGATGAACCCATACAAACCGTCGTGTCGATAACTGAAAGCGGCGGTACCGCTCCGAGTGTGTAGCATCCGATATCACCGGCTGCGTGGAGCTTTAACTTTTTGAGCACGCTGAATGTCGAACGATGCGGGCATCCCGGACAAAGGATCGGTGGACGCGCCGGCAGGTCAGGATACGCTTTTGTCTGTACATCCTCTCCGAGAAGCTTCTCTCTGAGAAGGTTTGCACTGTACTCGCCCTGCTTTGTAAATATCTCCTTACCTACGCACTCGATTCCCCAGGCCTTCACCTGCTCCTCGATAACAGGCTCAAGCTCTTCAAAAATATACAGCTTGTCAACCTCCCCCGCGAACTCCTCGATCAGCTTTTTCGGAAGAGGATAAACCATTCCGAGTTTGAGTACGGATGCCTCGGGGAATACCTCCTTCACGTACTGATACGGGATTCCACTCGTGATAAATCCAATCTTTGTATCACCGTATTCTGCTCTGTTTATTGAAAAGTCCGAACCGTCCTTCTCCAGACGATTCATACGATCCTCTACGACCAGATGTCGCTTTATGGCATTACCGGGCATCATTACATTTTTAGCCGCATTTCTTTCGTAAGGCTTGTCATCGGGCTCCACTCTGTCCTTCAGCTCAACGAGTCCCTGGCTGTGTGCGAGACGGGTAGTCGTACGCAGTATGACGGGAGTGTCGTACTCCTCACTGATACGGAATGCCTCACCGACAAAGTCCTTTGCTTCCTGCGAGTCCGAAGGCTCGAGGACAGGCACGAGCGCCGCACGGGCTATGGCACGCGTGTCCTGCTCGTTCTGTGAACTGTAAAGTCCCGGATCATCAGCGACTACCAGCATAAGTCCGCCATTTGATCCGATATATGAAACCGTATAAAGCGGATCGGATGCGACGTTCAGTCCCACGTGCTTCATCGATGCCATGGCTCTGACACCACTCATTGATGCGCCTATCGCAACCTCCGTTGCCACCTTCTCATTCGGTGACCACTCCGCGTATATCTCGGGATAATTCACGATGTTTTCACTGATCTCGGTAGAAGGTGTTCCGGGATATGCCGCACTGACCTTGACTCCGGCCTCGTAGGCTCCACGGGCTATCGCCTCGTTACCAAGCATAATCTTGCTTTCACCCATTTTAAAATTGCTCCTTTCAGATTGCTTTTCTGATTATCCTTCCCACGCTCACGCAAGTTTATATTATATCAAAAATCAAGCGTCAATGCAAGTTATCTCTTTTTCTTTTGTTTATTCGCTTTTTGGCATACACTCCGCCGGCCGCACCTCCACAGGCTATTCCCCCGGCGACCATGTATATCCATCCCGGGATCCCACCGGGCTTTTGCTCGGGTTCAGGCACCGGTGTAGGTTCAGGCGAAGGTGTGGGCTTAGGCACGGTCCTGTAAACCGGTTTTACCATCTCATACTGCGCGTTGCCGCGGTTAACACTGATCTCGAGAGTGTCCTTCTGCGAAATCTCATTTCCGCTCTCATCTATCCATTTTTGAAGCTCGACATCCTCTCCCCGATCCCTCGCGATAAGCACGACCTTATAATCCTTTTCCATATCCATGGTCATGGCTCTTTCATTGTCAGGGTTTAAGTTCTCATAGAGGATTCCTTCGTATGCTTCCGTAAGTTCGCTCCCTTTGTCGCTCAGTCTTTTTATACAAACCGAACCGTCGTGAGACGCACTCATTCGCCCGCCGCTTATCGCCGCCACGGGTTTCCCTTCGGAATAAACTACCGCATCCACATCCGAAGCCTCTGCTATTCGAAATACCTCGTCTGTTTTTTCCACGGGTGTTCCGATCTCATTCATATAAAAATTGTCCTTTGCCTTTACCAGATCAAAGTATTTTTCGGGATTATGCGCGCCTCCGATCAAAGACATATTCTTCATCAGCGTACCTATCAAAGCGAATCCCTCTCTGCCGGAATACACATAATCATAGTGAGCTATCTCGAGGAGAGCGTAGACTAACGACCCCCACATTTTTCCAAGCTTCTCAAACTCATCCTTTGTAAGTGTGCTCTCAAGTCCGGGTCTGAACCATTGCCAGGTCGCAGCGTATATCGTATCACGCTCAGATCTCTCCATGGTGTTTATACCTTCTTTTACGGCTGTGATCATATCGGAGAGTTTCAAAAGGCCATCCACTCCAAGCCTGTCCTGAAAACCGGAAACAGCTGATGCCACTTCCTCAACATGCTTTGAGTCTGATGTCATCATGAACTTCAGAAGCTTTGCGAATATCTGCTCCACAGTCTCTCCATCCTCTATCCTTTTTGTCGAAAACGACTGTCTGTCCGGAGATACCGCTCCCTGAAGAGCATTCATCAGCTTGTCGAGAAACGTCCTCTGATCGGGATACATATCCGTTTCCGAAAAGGCGATGCTCTGCGGTATAGTCAGGCTTCCCATGTCCACCGCATATTCAACCGACATCCTATAGCTCTTGAAGGAAGTCGACACATCATCCAAAAATACCTCATCACCATAATGCGAAAATCCCATATATGACGGTACAACCCTCGGCACGGCATCGGATGTGTTTATGGTACAGTGTGAGTTCGGATAACTCCTTGTTTTATTGTATGCCGCCTGCGGAGTCGCAAATGAATAACCATATACGTTTGCCCCGCTGGGATCATATGCATCCGTCAACGCAGCCGTCAGAAGGTCCGTCACCGCTGCCGCCCTGGAAAACCCCGCTATCCAAAACTTTGTTTTAGTCGTATCTATATTGAGCTTTTTGATATAAGAATCAACCGTTTCTTTTGCCCTTTCACAAGCCTTTTTAAAACCGTTCGCATCACCCTCGGAGCCGATCTTCATATTTCCGATCCACTCCTTTTCGTATCCGGCTCCCCTGATACCGATCGGTATCAGCGTGTACTCCTCGCCATTTACATTGATCCGCTTTCTGCCGAGGCAAACCCCTATCGTATCCTCACCGGGCTTGACCATAAAATCAGAGTTCACGCAGATATCCGTACATCCTATACGATCGAGCAGCTCTCTCACATTTACGGATTTCGTCGGATAATCTATCTGAGCCCCTTCATATGATGACATCGCAGCTCCTGCCAGACACATGGACATGGTAGCCAGGTGCTCATCATACACTGTTGCGGCCTCCTTGAAATAACCGTCGGAATAAAAGAATCTCTCCCTCTTATCCTCCAATGAGGATGCACCTCTGTAGCTGAAATATCCCGTGATCACCGGGCTGTCCTTATATGACCTAAGGTTACCGAGTGCGTCCGTATACAGTGCCCCTCCGCTAACTGCAGCACCTGATACCACTTGCGCGGATACAAAAAATGCCATGACAAAGCAAGCCCGTTTTCTACGGGTAAAAAATGCTTTGACACGGCCACTTTTTTTCATAGCTCATAATCCTTTCGGAGACCGGCTCCACTGAGACTTACCGCTTTAGCTGCCAGGATCTCGAGCATATCTATAAAACGCCCTTTGGATGCAGTTCTCATATGAAGAGCCTCCCTGCGTATCAGTGACAGCTCCGTACATCCGAGCACTACTCTCTCTGCGCCTTTTTCCAGCATGGCATCAGCGAGCTTATTCAGTTTTTGCTGAGCCCGCTTCGCCCCGGTGGTCTCCGTTATCTCTCCGGTCTTCACCTCATCATATATCAGCTTCATAACCTCGGCCTGACACTCAGGCTCAGGCTTCAAAACCTCGACTTTATTTCTTTCGAATTCTTTCTCGAGGATTCCGCTCTTTATAGTTCCGTCCGTGGCAAACAATGCGATCTTTCTGATGCCCATCTGCGCTACAGCCTCCGCTACATTAACATTAAACGAAACAACCGGTATCTGTACCGCCTTGCATATATCATCATAAAAATACTGCGCCGTAACACATGGTACTACTATAAACCCTGCTCCGGCACTCTCCAAAACACGCGCTGCCTGCTGCATATTGGGAAGCGGGCTGTCTGCATCCGAGCCTTCTCTCATCGCTTCGAGATACGCCGTCCTATCAGGCGTATCCGGTATCGAGTACATGATCATCCTGGGATGATCCTGATCTGTTTTTGCATCTACCATCATGGTGATAAGCTCTGTCAGATATACCGATGCCATCGGCCCGAGTCCGCCCATGATGCCTATGGTTTTTTTTACGTTGTTTTGTTCCATTTTATCCTGCCGGTATTTTTATATTTTTTTAGGATCCGGTGAGAGTTTCTTGGTCGCTCTCTTCGGATACAGATCCTTTTTGAACCTAAACGTCGTTCCGGAATCATAGCCGGTCAGCTGACTGTCCGTCACCAGACAGAAGTTCCCTCCGCGTCGTCTCGGTGTGGCATCAAAATGATACCATCCGCCCTTGATATATACCAGATTCCAGAAATGGTCATAATTGTTTACATGCGGATACCTTCTGATCATGATATTCGGCACTCCTACTCTTGTAAGCAGCGCACGACTAAGCGAATAATAAGTGAAGCAGTCACCGGCCTGATACATCAGAGCTTCAAGTGCCTCATTTCTCCAGTTGACATGCTTCTCGCGATCAGAATAAGAAATATGTCCTCTGACGTAAGTGTAGATCGCACGTACTTTCTTTATCAGCGACCAATCCTTCTTCGTTATTTTTTTCAGGACGGTATCGCAACACTTTTCCAGATTATCACTGGCTATGACCCTGACATAGCTCCAGGCTTTCGATTTGTTACCCGCGCTGTCCGTAGCGGTGAAATACACTTTTCCTTTTCCTCCCTCATCGAAATCCAATTTCGAGGTATCTACCGAAATGTCTACCTCTAAATCTCTGTCATCCGAAGCGGTGATAAATCTTTTGTAATTGAAACCCTTCTTTTTGTCACTGTAAACAGTCAGATAAATATCCGATCCGCAGATACTTTTTTTGCCTGTTTTTCCGGAAATAACAGGCGCCTTGGTGTCGGGAGTCCCCCATTGTTTCTTATATGTGTCCGTATCAGGATAGTATGTGCAGACAGCATCACCTGCATATACCTCCTCGGACTCAAACAGCATAGATTCGACGCTCCCCTGCTGATCAGCTATACATGAGACCTCTTCGGAAACATCTTTGGGCTCGATCCCTTTTGCGATCAGTGTAACCGTTTCTGTCTGCACCGAGTCGTATATGTATTGGGAAGGATCTCCCTTTATGGAATAGTTCACCTTGTATGTATATACCACTTTTTTTACATAGTGATCTGAAGTGTTTTTTATCCTTGCATAAAACCTGTACCCGCTGGGAGATGTAACATCATTCTCAATCCTAAGCTTCGTAAGATACACCTCTTTGGGGCTCACCAGGAGCTTGGGACTTTTTTGACCCGATGAAGAAGCCATACTCACCTTTCCCGTACACAAAAACATGGCACAAAAAAGTAATACTAAAAACACCTTAATGCTTATGGGTATTCTGTGAGCATATCCCTTGTTCTTCATCGATCATTCCCTTCATTACTTGAGTACAAACCTGAGCTGAGAAACCTTATTATTATCTATTTTAATAAACAGTTTTGTCTTTCCTTTTGAGTATATCACTATACCGAGATCATTTGGATTTTTGGTCCCGTATGTATTCATCACATCCTGCTTTGAGCTTCCGATACCGATACCTTCCTTTGTCTTTACCGAAGATGTTCTGAATGTGATGCCATTAACATACTCGGCTCCCTTTTTACTGTTTGTATACGTGTAGAGAATAAAATCAGTATACTGTCTGGTTCTGTCATAGCCTTTGAACGCACAGCTCTTTTTCTTTTTCATCGCAAGCGGTTTGCCGGCTGCCTTGATAAGCTTTTTAGCCTTGCTCCCCATGGTAACAGTCACTCCGGCATACTTAAAATAGTACCCCTTTGCAGCCACACTTTTAGTAGTGAATACTAAAGGCGCACACATGCTCATCACGATCAAAAATACCACTGCTTTTTTTAAAATCTTTTCAACTTCCTTTTTCATCCTTCTCATCCTTTCTTTTACTTTTATTAATAGTTTTTTATCTCGCCATACAGATCAAGCTCTGCTTTTTGTGCGTCTATTATCTTCTGTTGCCACTCGACCTTTTCTCTGTAAACTCCGGCAAGTTTTTTATCTGCGCGGTGATCATTGATCCCGTACTTTTCCTTTAATTCTTTTCCGAGCCACTTTGACAGCTTTGTAGCTCCATTATAATTCATATGGAGTCCGCCGTCATAAGTGTCCGTCTCGTAGTCGATCCCGGTTTCCTTTATAAGCTTATAAAAATTGATATATGGAAGGTTGTGTTCCTCTGCATATCCGACCACCTGCTCTTCCTGCGAATCAAACCATCTCGGCGACAGTGATGGGGCCTTTATAAGTATCAGTTTTATTCCCTTTGATTCACACAGCGTTCTGATCATCTCGAGATATTTCATCGGACGGTCGCCGAACTTTTCCCCTTCGTCCTTTATCGGGGATTCATCTTCCTCGGTGTCTTCTGCATCATCTGCTTCGGTTTCATCGGCTTCGGCATCTCCCTCGTCCTCGAGCGCACCTCCGTTAATCACATCATCACCCTCCTCCAGGGATTCCAGATCTATATCAGCCCACGGATCATCAATCTCTCCGAAGCTTTTATCCTCATCGGCAGGGTCTTTTTCCGAATCATCTTCATCCTCATTTTTTCCATTGTCGACAGGCTCAGCGATCTGCCCAGGATAGAGTGTTTGTATCCATTCAGTATCATCAAATCCCCCTTCGCTTGCCGGAAGGGTATCTATCCTCATGTAATACCCGTTACATGTAACCTTTCTGGGTGTCATAAAATAGGTGATATCCTCTTCTCCGAGGCTCGTAAAACGCGAATGATATCTGAGCAGTGGAAAAAGATAATCAATAAACCTTTCTCCCTTACACATCGAGGCTCTAACAGCATCCCATTTCGTCTTTGACCACTTCATCCCGTCAAGTGTCATCCTGTTGTACTCTTCCTTTTCAGGTCTTTTGTGAGTCAACGCCTGGACATTGTAGATCACGACCTTTGGGGTTTCTCTTTCGAGCGCCTCCTCGAGCAAATAATACGACTGCCATGTGAGCTGCTGAGCATTCCCTCTGATGTAACTCGTGATACCGTATTCTTTCCACAATGTGATGGGATCGAAATTCTCATATACCTCACAGTCGCCGATCATGAGTACATCATGATCCGTGGTCTCATCGTAGTACTCCGAGGTAAAGTTTCCCTCGAGTGGGAACTCACCGCCGTCATACTTCGGTTGCACGAGCCTGGTCAGAAGTGCCAGCGAAGCAACGAGGACTGCTGCTGACAATATGAAGACAAAAAGGTTCTTTATTAGTTTCATTATTATGGTCTCCTACGGCGTGAGTCCAACGGAAGACTCGGATTCCTTCGGAATCCTCGTTTTCCGTTGGGCTCACCTGTCCTT
>CAMVOY010000029.1 GCA_947169235.1 uncultured Lachnospiraceae bacterium
CGCAGAACCTGAGAAGGTCATTAAAGAAATAGAGGATGTCATCGGTATCGAGGCGGCTGATGCACCGAGGATATCAGCTAAACTTGGAACAAATATAGAAGATGTACTTGAGCAGATCGTGAAAAAGATCCCGGCTCCGTCGGGCGAAAAGAAGAAGCCATTAAAGGCGCTGATTTTTGATTCGCTTTATGATCCTTATAAGGGTGTTATCATTTTTTGCAGACTCTTTGATGGTACGGTTAAAAAGGGAACGCGAATACAGATGATGGCGACCGGGCTGTCCGAGGAGGTCGTTGAAGTAGGAACTTTCGGCGCGGGACAGTTCATCCCCTGTGATGAGCTGGAGGCCGGCATGGTAGGTTACATCACGGCATCTTTGAAAAATGTTGACGGCACTCGCGTCGGTGATACGGTGACTGACGCTGATAATCCGTGTGACGAGGCTCTGCCCGGATATAAAAAAGTACTGCCGATGGTTTACTGCGGGCTTTATCCTGCGGATGGCGCCAAATATCAGGATTTAAGAGACGCACTTGAAAAGCTGCAGCTCAACGATGCCGCGCTTCAGTTCGAGGCGGAGACATCGATAGCGCTGGGATTTGGTTTCAGATGCGGCTTCCTGGGACTTTTGCATCTGGAGGTTATCGAGGAGAGACTCGAACGAGAGTACAATCTTGATCTGGTAACAACGGCTCCGGGTGTGGTTTATCATGTTTACAAGACGGACGGAACCATGATAGAGGTCACCAATCCATCAAATCTTCCCGATCCTTCTGAGATCGAGCATATGGAAGAGCCCGTGGTCGACGCGGAGATCATGGTGACCACGGAGTTCGTTGGTGCCATCATGAAGCTTTGTCAGGAGAGGCGAGGCGTCTATATAAGTATGGAATATATGGAGGAGACGAGAGCACTGCTTCGTTACACCCTGCCGCTAAATGAGATAATATACGACTTTTTTGATTCGTTGAAGTCCAGATCGAAGGGCTATGCTTCGTTTGATTATGAGCTTAAAGGTTATGAGCCTGCGAAGCTTGTAAGGCTGAATATCCTTATAAACCGTGAGGAAGTCGATGCCCTGTCATTTATCGTGCACGAGTCATCGGCATATGAGCGCGGAAGAAAAATGTGCCAGAAGCTGAAAAACGAGATCCCGAGACATCTTTTTGAGATCCCGATCCAGGCGGCGATCGGCAATAAAGTTATAGCGAGAGAGACCGTGAAGGCAGTCAGGAAGGATGTCCTTGCAAAGTGCTATGGCGGTGATATTTCGAGAAAGAGAAAACTTTTGGAGAAACAGAAGGAAGGTAAGAAGAGGATGCGGCAGATCGGTAATGTGGAGATACCGCAGAAGGCCTTCATGTCGGTGCTTAAGTTGGATGAAGAAGAGTAGAGTCTAACAAGCATACCGCTACTTTTGACGAGTCTCTCGGAGGATCGCTTTCGCTCATGGTTTTTACGCAGCGGTGCACGCGTGGAAAATACCCACGCTGCGCACACGGCGTAAAAACAGCCTCCTCGAAACTGTCAAAAGTAGCTTCGTATGCTTGCGGGAACTCCTGCACCTGATCTGGTTTTTTCATCCGAGGGGGCGCACCATTAGCTTTTGGAACAGGAAAACTTTCTTCATCCGAGGGGAGCACCATTAGGTTTTAGAACAGGATAAGGTTATTTATCCGAGGGGTGAACTATTGGATTTTGGATAGTAATATATGAGGTTTATGTATGGGTAGCACCGGGCTGTATGTGCATGTACCGTTTTGCGTAAGAAAATGTAATTACTGTGATTTTTGTTCCGTGGGGATCGGTTGTGGGGATGACGAGCTTACCGAGCGGATGGTTGATTGCCTGATAAGGGAATTAAATGATCCGGGGCTGACAGGGAACAGATTTGTCTTGGATCATCGCAATATAAGCACCGTGTTTATAGGCGGTGGGACACCATCGATACTGCCGGCAAAGCAGGTTGAAAGACTTCTTTCAGCCATTAGAGACAGAATCGGTACGTACGGGTCAGATGCGGGTGATGGCGGAAGCATCAGTGATGGACCTACTGAGTTTACGATCGAGTGTAATCCGGGGACTGTTGATGAGGATAAACTGAGACTGTACAAGGAGTATGGTGTAAACAGGCTGAGTTTCGGGTTGCAGTCGGCGAATGATGACGAGTTAAAAACTTTGGGAAGGATTCATACTTACGATGAGTTTGTAGGGAGTTACAAGCTCGCAAGGAGCGTAGGGTTTGATAACATAAATATTGATGTTATTACTGCAGTCCCGGGGCAGACGAAGAGGAGCCTTAATCGAACTCTGGAAGAGGTGATTAAGCTTGAACCCGAGCATGTTTCCGCATACAGTCTTATCATAGAAGAGGGCACGCCGTTTTTTGAAAAATACCGCGACGTTCCACCGACAGATGAGGAGACAGACAGAGCATTTTTTGAGATGACTCATGAGATGTTGACAGGGGCTGGATATGTTCATTATGAGATCTCAAACTATGCAAAAAAAAGATGCATAACAAATGATGGATCGGTAAGTGAGTCGGATGAAAATGGTTTCAAGAATATAAACAAAAAGAATAGTTATGCATGTCTGCATAATTTAAACTATTGGAACAGAGGAAACTATATCGGTATCGGACCGGCTGCATCGTCACATATGAACGGCGTCAGAAAGACCAATACCAACGACCTTAATGAGTATATAAAATCAGTTGAGACAGGAGCCGCTCCGGTCGAAGAAATTGAAGAGCTCAGCGTCGATCAGCAGATAACCGAAGCTATATACTTAGGACTCAGGACTGCCTACGGAATTGCATTTGACGAATTATCACAGGAGTTTGGCAAGGATATAAAAAGCCTTATCCTGTGCGGTTCAAAGAATAAAACTATTGAAAAAATGATAGAAGCCGGATTCATGGATGTTCGTGACGACAGGCTAACGCTTACTCCAAAAGGATGGTGGATAAGTGATTCAATCGTTTCGGAGCTGATAGAGGAGATCTGATCATATGTGAGACTTAGTGATACGACATGCGCGCCTTAAGTACGCATGTGTCGAATCGCACAGGTGCTCGTCATGGAGTGGAGGAGAAAAATGGAACATATCGATATTTATGATGGTGATACCCGTTTGGATGCATTGCTCAGTCTGCCCGAAAGGATAAATCCTGATGCACAGGGTGATGCAGGCGGTAAAGTACCTATAGTTATCATTATCCATGGTTTTACGGGAAACAAGGAAGAAGAGCATCTGTTAGCTGTGGAGAGAGAAGTCTTATCGGCCGGAATGGCCTCACTTCGCGTAGATATGTATGGACACGGTAAAAGCGACGGGAAGTTTTTTGACCATACTCTATCCAGATGGTTTTTGAATCTGATGGCGATAGTCGATCATGCAGAGAAGCTTGAGTTCGTAAGTGATATTTTTCTGTGCGGACACTCACAGGGCGGACTGACGGTTATGATGGGTGCTGCGATGATGCACGATAAGATCAAAGGACTTATCCCGATGTCACCGGCATGGGTGATCCCGGACCAGTCCAGAGATGGTGAGATCCTCCAGAATTTCTTTGATAAGGATAATCCGCCACAAAGCATTTATCTGCCAAATGTGGAGATGGAACTCGGCGGTCATTATCTGCGCGAGGCACAGCAGATCGATGTTAAGAGTGCCATAGGTAAATACAAAGGCCCTGTGCTGATTGTGCATGGTACCAAGGATGAATCCGTAAAATATGAGTGGTCGGAAGAGATCGTTAAGTATTACGATGATGTGGAACTGGTTCCGATAGAAGGTGATACTCATTGTTTTGATCATCATGCTGACCTTGCAGCCGAAGCAGTAAAAAAATGGCTGGTACGTTTTATCTGATGGTTTATTAAATGATAATCAGGATCAAATAATCATAAATATAAATTAATCGGAGGTGTGAATTACATGAAAACAAAAGTGAAAAAAAGAGTGATCATGTTAGGCGCAGCAGCAATACTGCTTTTGATGCTCAACACCGTAAAACCGGTGGGTGCGGCTACGATAAACACGAATTTAAGGATTGATTCCAACGGGTTTTATGCAGTCGCATCAATTGATGATCTGGTAGAAATGAAAGCCATGATCGAAGGAACACGAGGAGCCAGAAACGACGGATCGACATTTGATTATACATCATCAAATGATCCTTACGGGAAGTTCATATTGACAAGTGATATCAACTTCTATGCACCGCCCAATCCGTATATTATGTGGGAGCCGATAAAAGGCTTTAAAGGTGAGTTCAACGGAAATGGAAAGACCATAACAAATCTTCAGATAGGACTGGATGGTGATCATCTTTCAGGTCTTGGATTTTTTGAATCACTTGACGCCGGTTCAAAGGTGTATGGTGTAAACTTTGATTATGCAAATATCGTCGGGAACACTTCAGGAAAAGGCCTTCAGGTCACGGATACCATGCAGAATGCAGGAGCTCTGGCGGGAAGCATAATTGACAGTACGGTTACCAATGTATCGATAACCAACAGTGATGTTTTACCAAAGAATGCCGGTTTTGTCCCTGCAGGCTTCAGTGTAAGGTATACGGGAGTATTAACGGGGAATATTGACACTGATAAGGCTACCATATCAGGAATAAGTATCTCCGGTAGCAACTGCACCACATATGTGCAGGGCCTGATCATGAATATCGATACGGCGACGGTTGGGACAGCTGATACGATAGCGTTAAACGGAACAACACCTCCGACACCGGTGCCGACTCCGACAGCTACGCCGACGGTCAGTCCTACTGCAACGCCTACAGCGACACCTTCTGCAACTCCGACGGCTGCTCCGCCTCAGGTAGGAGATGTCATCACACAGTCAGGTGCGTCATATAAGGTCCTTGAAGACGGTGCTTGCGGCTATGTGTCGACGGAAGACGAAACCGTAAAGGATGTTGTCATCCCTGATACCATTACAACAGAGAGCGGAGATACTCTTAAGATCACCCGTATACAAAGAAGGGCATTTGAGAACAACAAAAATATTGAGACAGTCACATTCGGAAAATACATAGATACCGTTGAAGACAACGCATTTTGCAACTGTACATCGTTAAAGAGATTTACCAGTTCGCCGGTACTTCGTTATATCGGAACAAAAGCATTTTATAACTGCAAATCACTCATTCTGATCAAGCTGCCCAAAACAGTTGAGTTCATAGGCACAGCCTGCTTTAAAAACTGTGTGAAACTAAAACAGGCACACATCGGAGTGAACAAGGCTCAGCTTGTATTCTCGGGGTTCACTGATTCTTTACAGATAGCAGGAACGATAAACATAACGATATCCGCATCTGCATTTGATAACTGTAGCAGCCTGTCAAAAGTGATAATAAATATCCAGGTAAAGGTGATCGGCAATTCCGCATTTAACAGATGTAAAGCCCTGAGATCGATAGTTGTTTACTCAAAACAGTTAAGGACTGTCGGGAAAAAAGCGCTGAAAGGTGTCCATAATTGTAAGATAACAGTCCCTAAAATAAAACTGAAACCTTATAAGGTTCTGTTTAAAAACAGAGGACAGGGTAAAAAAGTAGTAGTAATAAAAATGTGACAAGAGGTAATATGAAGTTCGAGGCATTTGTCAGTTACAGGCACGGCGGCCTGGATGAAAAGGTCGCCGCGCAGGTACAAAAGGAAATAGAAAAATATCACGTTCCCGCGAAGATAGCCAAAAAGACCGGCAGGAAACGCGTGGGACGTGTTTTTCGTGATTCCGATGAACTGCAGGCCTCCAGTGATCTGTCTGCCGTGATACGTGATGCTCTTGATGAGTCAGAGTGGCTTATAGCGATCGTTTCAGAGCGTTATAATGAATCTCCATGGTGTATGGAGGAGATTGAGTATTTCATCCGGCTTCGAGGCAGGGAAAAGGTTATTGTTATCCTTATTTCCGGTGAGCCGAAAGATGTTTTTCCAAAGGCTCTTACGGAAGTTGAAAAAAATGGAAAACTTATCCATATCGAGCCGTTGGCAGTTGATATAAGAGCTGAATCAGAGAGAGCATCTCTAAAAAAATTAAAGGTAGAGCGCTTCAGGTTTTTCTCGTCGTTACTGGGTGTTGATTATGATGATCTGAGAAATCGTCAACGCGAACGACGCATGAAAAGAATGGTAGCAGTACTTGGATCGACCTTTATTGTATTTGCTTCAGTGATCGGCGTTATCACCATGAAAAATATACAGTTGAATGAGGCTTATGATGCTCTGGATAAGTCGAATAAAGAAACACTTCGCGGAGAGAGCTATTATCTTGCGGAGTACGCAGATGAGGCTTATAGAGAAGGCGATAAACAGACTGCGATAAAACTTGCTTTAAAAGCGCTCCCGTCTGATCTTGACAATCCCGAACGCCCTTATGTGGCGGACGCATTAAGGTCACTCACTCAGTCTACAGGGATATATGATTTTACTGCAGGTTATCATGCATTGTTTTCGAAAAACAGAGAGAAAGAAGCGTTCGAGGCGCGGACGCAGATAAGTCCTGACGGAAACTATATTCTGATCGAGACTTATGAGGAGAACGTCGATAAACTTGATCGTGAAGTGAGTGTTGTAAGAGCTTCCGATGGGGAGGAAGTCTGTTCCTACAAAGAATCATCAATATCCCGTAACAGCTATGGAGCAGGGACAGTCGGGGCTGCATTTTCCAAAGACAGTAAAAGATTGTATTATCTGGGCGAAAAAGGACTGTCATGTGTAGACATAACCTCGGGGCAGGAGATTTTTGCGGCCGAGAATGCTCTCGATATGCGAATGAATCCTGCTGCATCCAAAGATCAAACCGCTATTGTTACGATCGATCATGCAGAGGGAAAGCTTTACGGATATGATCCCGATGGAAAGAAAACTCTTGATGTGGAGCTCGGAAATGATCTGAACTATGAGCTCGGGCAGATCGATCCGAAAGCAGGGCTTGTTATACTGGCTGCAAATACTGAGCAGACCTATGGGGTTGTTACCATAGATCTATCTACGGGAAAATACGCGGTTTATGAGATGGAAGGCCCCTGCTCCAACGTTCAGTTTTCAGGCGAAAATCGAATCTGTTTTATTATGACCGACACTGAGGATGGTCTGAAACATATAGTTCAGTATGAACTTACGACAGGTGAGCAGAGATATCTCTGCAATACAAAGTGGGATGTATCCGATGTTGTCCTGAGTGATGATGAAACCTGTTATTATTATCAGGATAATACGATCTACGAAGTTGACTGTAATGATACAAAAGGAAAAAATATCTGGAAACATTCATTTACTTCGCAGATAAGCACGGTAAAAACCGGTGATGGCCTGGTGGCTGTAAGTCTTCGCGATGGATCATTGTATGTATTTGACGAAAAGACAAAACGCAGCATAAGTACTCCCGATGGTGCCGGAGAGCCCGTTTATGTCGAGAGCGTATCGGAAGATATTCTGACTACCAGAGACTATTGGGGCCGGAGTGTACGTGTATATAAAAAATACGATGCTGATGATCATTCGGATGTCACTCATGCATCTGTATCAGATGTGACAGGCGGCTCCATCCCTTCACCGTGGTATACATCCTTTACGGATTGCGACAGATTTTTGTTTGGAATGTATTTTGAAAATGATCAAAAATTGTCTGTATATGATGCAAATACACTTAAAAATATCAGTTCAAAAAATCTGAATGATATGGGAGTGACGGACGGTGGAAATATATCATTTTCAATGTCCGATAACGATAATGTTTCACTGTTTGATTATGATTATTATCAGTTTATGAACTATGATGCAAACACTCTGATTCAGACACATAAGGAGTCGCTTTCTGATACCATGAGTTTAAGTGAGGATGGGAAGACTCTCTATGTCTCAAAAAACGGCAAGATGAGTTCTATTGATGTCATGACCGGGAAGGTATCTGATACCTCAGATATTCCTTCAGGCTTTAAAGCGGCTGTGAAGTTTGGCGACAGGAACATATATTACAGCGATGATACATTAAGGGTTGACTCTGAGGATGGACGTACTGAAGTTACAATCAATAATGCAGTGTATGAAGCCGTAAATGAAAAACGAGGACTTTTAATATGCAGAAAGTCTGATAGTGACCTCTGGTTTGTATATGATATAAATAAACAACAAAACGTCTGTGAGGGACGAAACGGTAATAGCCACTCCGTGCAGTTTTTCGGAAACAACAGATATGTTATGATCGATTATTCATTTATCTATGATATGGATAAATGGCAGAAAATATTGGAATTAAAAACTGAAAACGGCAATGTTTACGGCGCACAGACGACAGATGATATTGATTATTTTGTTGTATGGTGCAGGAAAGAATCCACTTCATCGTCAGGATATGAAACGGGAGTTGTTTATGAAAAAAACGGCTCCGGTGAGCCGGTGGCAAATATACCGAATTTTGTTACACTCGCTCCCGACGGAGAGGTGATCACTTTTGACGGAGAGCAGACTCTGTACAAGTTTCCTCTGTATGATGCGGCACAGATTAAGAAAAAAGCGGAAGAGATGGTTGGAGATACGGATTTTACCGATCGTCAGAAGCAGAGATATCATTTATTCGGATAGGATGGAATGAAAACTCATTCGTGCGTTTTGGCTTGTTTTCATGAAAAAATACTTTACTTTTATCCCGGGATAGTGCATAATAGAATGTAAGAAAGTTCACCTTTAAAGGAGGCGATTGATATGAATATCAGTAAAAAGATCAAAGCGATAGTTGTTGCAGGAGCGCTTACTTTTGCTTTAGCCACACCGGTATTTACTCCTGTCGGTAATGTTGTTTCAGGGGACACCGTGGCTACATCTTTTGCGAAGACACGTACGCTTACAAAGAATGAAGCGTTAAAGAAACTAAAGAAAAGGATCAAAGCAGACGGAGATAAAACAAAGTACTCTTTTAAGTATCAGGGATCAGAAGACGGATACTATGTATTCTTCATCTATGACTGCAAAGGATCTAATTGCAGAGCAATAGGTTATGGTGAGGTCCACAAGAAAAAGGGAATTATTCATTATCAGTTCGGTTTATAAAAAGCAGGTAGATATGTTGACAGGAGCAGAACTTAAAAATCAGGTAGATAATTGTGTTGAGCAGATCAGGCGCGTTACGGATTTCGTACCTGATGTTGCGTTGATCCTTGGAAGCGGTCTCGGTGCCATCGCTGATGAGATCGATTCGGTGGCTTCCGTTGATTATCATGATATCGATGGGTTTCCGGTATCTACGGTATCCGGACACAAGGGAAGATTTGTTTTCGGAAAGATCGGTGAAACAAAGGTCGTTATCATGCAGGGGAGAGTCCATTATTACGAGGGCTACTCAATGCAGCAGGTTGTCCTTCCCGTGCGTGTGATGGCCGGACTCGGAGCAAAGATCCTTTATCTTACAAATGCGGCCGGAGGAATAAATACTTATTTTGATGCCGGCGATCTTATGGTTATCAAGGATCAGATATCATCATTTGTTCCTTCACCGCTTATCGGTGAGAATGTAGATGAGTGGGGAGTCAGATTTCCTTCCATGAACGATATCTACGACAGAGAGTATGTCGAGATGATCAAGGACACAGCGAAGGATCTCGGCATAGTACTCAGAAGCGGTGTATATATCCAGACCACAGGTCCACAGTATGAATCGATCGCCGAGATAGAGATGTTCAGAGGATTCGGTGCTGATGCCGTCGGTATGAGCACGGCTGTCGAGGCCATCGTGGCAAAGCATCTGGGCATGAAGGTATGTGGTGTATCCTGTATCACGAATATGGCAGGTGGCACCCCGGATAAGCCGCTTACTCATGAGGAAGTCAAGGAGACTGCAGACAGAGCGGCTGCTAATTTCAAAAAGCTTGTAACTGAATCAATATCCAAGCTTTCCTGATAAGTTATCAAAAAAGGATGTCCGGTTTCGGGCATCCTTTTTTTAGTCTTCAAGAGCTTCTGACAATTTTTCCCATTCGCTCATCGCCTCTGACAGAGACGTATCGGCTGCTTCTCTTTTTTTACTTAATTCCTGCAGTAGAGGAAGATCGGTTCCTACGGCGGGATCGGAGAGTTTTTCATCAATTTCTGCAATCTCTGCTTCGAGCTTTTCTATGGTTTCTTCGACTTCGGTGAGAGCTCGCTCGAGTTTTCTGCGTTCTGCCTGTCTTTCTTTATCAGCCAGCCAGTCTGCTTTTGATGAATTACTGTCATTCTCACCGGCAGAGTCCTTTGTAGTTGTTGACTGACTACCACCTGTGCCCATAACCGTATCTTTTTTCTCGAGATAGTAAGTGTAGTTTCCTTTGTAATCATAGAATTGTCCGCCTGACAGATCGAGGATCCTGGTAGCGATCCTGTCGATGAAATATCTGTCATGAGATACACAGATTACAGTACCTGTATAGGAGTTAAGAGCGTTCTCAAGTATTTCACGACTTATCATATCAAGGTGGTTGGTGGGCTCATCAAGCAGAAGAAGATTGGCCTCCGACAGCATAAGCTTTGCGAGGGATACTCGTCCTTTTTCTCCACCGCTCAGTGAAGATATGAGCTTAAAAACATCGTCACCCCTGAAAAGAAATGCAGCAAGTGTATTGCGGATAACAGTGTTATTCAGATCAGGATAAGTATCCTGTATTTCTTCAAATATCGTTTTGTCCTCATGAAGGATACCATGCTCCTGATCGTAGTAGCCGACCTCAACTCCGGTACCCAAAGTGATCGTGCCGCACGTGATAGACTCGGCACCGTTTATCATTTTTAATAGAGTCGTTTTTCCGGTTCCGTTATCACCTATGATGGCGATCTTTTCACCACGCTTTACCTCTACTGAAGCATCGGTAAACAGGGTATTGTCGCCAAAGCTTTTTGAAAGATCGCTAAGTGAGAGAACATCCTCACCGCTTATTATTGCAGGCTCTAAAGTAAGATTCATTGCCTGTTCATTCGAGACAGGTTTTTCAAGCCTGTCGATCTTATCAAGCATCTTTTCGCGAGATTCTGCACGTCTTATTGATTTCTCACGATTGAACTGTTTCAGTTTAGTGATAACAGCCTCCTGATGTTTTATCTCGGCCTGCTGTTTTTCATATGCATGTATCATGGAGGTCTTTATTATCTCTTTTTGTGCTATATAATCAGTGTAGTTTCCTTTGAAAGACCTGAGTATGCCGCCATCAAGTTCCCAGACGTTTTCAACGAATTGATCGAGAAAATACCTGTCATGAGAAACGATAAGCACAGCTCCGGGATATGATGAGAGGTATGATTCGAGCCATTGTACGGATGTGATGTCAAGATGGTTCGTCGGCTCGTCAAGTATCAAAAGGTCCGGCTTTGTAAGAAGGAGTTTTCCCAGAGCAACTCTTGTTTTCTGTCCGCCGGAGAGGGTGTTTATGATCTGATCCATCGAATCGCCGAAACCCAGACCGTTGATCACTCCCAGTACCTGACTTTTATATGCGTACCCATCCTTTAACTCGAAGTCGGTCTGGAGTCTGTGGTATTTTTCCAAAAGACTGCTATCAGTCTGATCACCGGAGTCTACGTTGGATCCGGCTATGGCTTCTTCGAGTCGATGCAGTTCTTTTTCCTGCTCTATAATGTCGGAACGAACCTGATATAATTCGTCAAATATAGTTTTATCGGAGTGATAACCGAGCTGCTGAGGGAGATACCCGATAGTCGCGTCCTTGGCTCTGGTGATATTTCCGCCGTCATTCGTCTCTTCATCCATCAGTATCCGAAGGAGAGTGGTCTTCCCGACGCCGTTTACTCCGACGAGGGCGTATTTTTGCTTTTCCTGCACGCTAAAAGAGGCATCACGCAGTATAGCGCGATCGCCATAGTATTTATTCAGATGGTCGCATGCCAAAAGCATATCAAGTCACCTCCGAAACCCGAACTTCCCGGTATTTTTCAAAACAACAGCACTAGTTTACACGATTAGACAAAAATTTGCAATAACTATCTTGCGACTTGGGTTCAGATTTGGTATACTATAGCTTAGTGAAAAAATGTGGAGGACTACCGCGTGAATGATAAAAAGATATCACCGGCCGTGATACATCGGCTTCCCAGATATTATCGATATTTGAGTGAACTTATGGACGAGGATGTGGAGCGTATTTCTTCATCTGAGCTTTCGGAGAGGATGCATGTGACTGCGTCACAGATTCGTCAGGACCTGAACAATTTCGGAGGATTTGGCCAGCAGGGCTACGGATACCACGTAGAGAGCCTGAAAGACGAGATCGGTCATATATTAGGTATCGACAAACGACACCGTGTGATCATAATCGGCGCAGGTAACTTAGGTCGTGCGCTTGCCAACTATCAGGGTTTCATAAAGAGAGGCTTCAAGATAGTAGGCATATTTGATCGTGATCATGATCTGTACGGAAAGAATATTGGTGGGCTTTTTGTGCGTTCCATGGAGGATCTGCCGGACTTTCTGTCGGATACACCCGCGGATATAGCGGCGCTGACTTTGTCCAAGTCAGGCGCTCTTGAGGTGGCGGAGAGAGTGGTCGAGCTGGGAGTGAAGGGAATATGGAACTTTACGTCATGTGAGCTTATGCAGTCGGAGAGTCTGAAGAATTCAGAAGTCGTGATCGAAAACGTTCATCTGGCTGAGTCGTTGATGAGATTGTCATATGCGCTTAATGATATTGAAGGTGAAAACTGATCCTGATAGTGAGTATAGGTAAGGTCTGTGGAGGAGTAAAATGCGTTATCTTTTTACCGGACAGGATGCAAAAAAGATAGATGAGCATGCAACCGAAGTCGTAGGAATGCCCTCGCTTGTTTTGATGGAGCGTGCTGCGATGACTGCCGCGAAGGTTTTGGTTGAACGGGAGAGTAATGACGCCAGGATTCTCGCGGTGTGTGGCACCGGAAACAATGGCGGCGATGGTGTTGCGACTGCCAGGATTCTGCACGAAATGGGTTATAAGGCAGCCATTTGTATAGTCGGTCAGCCGGAGTCCATGAGTGAGGAGACCAGAAAACAGACTGAGATTGCCGTCGGATGTCATGTGCCTGTTATACCGATAAGCTCGATACGTGACAATCAGTTTGATGTGATCATAGACGGTATTTTTGGTATCGGCCTGTCGAGAGATGTGACAGATGTATACGAGCAGATCATCAATGATATTAACGACAGTGATGCTATTGTGTATTCGCTGGATATTCCTTCGGGGATCAACGCCGGTTGCGGTGAGGTGATGGGCGTGGCCGTGAAGGCATCCACGACCATAACATTCGGTGTGAATAAGCTTGGTCTTATACTTCATCCCGGATGCCAGTATGCGGGCGAGGTGATAGTAGCGGATATAGGCTTTCCGAGAGAGAGCGTGACCATGATCCGTTCCCCGTATTATTATTATGAGCCCGGTGATATAAAGGCATTTTTGCCTGAAAGGAAACCGCGTACGCACAAAGGTAACTATGGTCACGTGCTGGTTATCGCGGGTTCGGAATCCATGTGTGGAGCGGCATGCCTGTGCGCTGAGGCTGCATACAAGGCCGGCGCCGGACTTGTCAGGGTTGTTTCTCCACCCGTCAATCGTGAGATAATCCTGGAAAAATGCCCCGAAGTTCTGTTTTCCGAGAGGGACGAGCTTTCAGAGGTGACAGATTGGGCTGATGCGATAGTGATCGGTCCCGGACTGGGTCTCGACAAAGAAGCTCAGGAGATGGTTCAGTACATCGTAGAGAACTCACCCGTACCTACCGTTATCGATGGTGACGGCATTCGCCTTACCAGAAATGTTACATCCACACTCAGTGAGAACTTCGTAGTTACGCCTCATATGAAGGAGATGAGCTACCTTACATGCAGAGCAGTGGATGACATTCTCAAAAATCCTGTAAGTGCTGCATATGATGCGGCTATGGACCTGGATGGTATTGTAGTTTGTAAGGATGCAAGGACCGTTGTTTCCGACGGACATTCCTGCTATATAAATGTTTCCGGGAATAACGGAATGGCTACAGGTGGTTCCGGAGACGTGCTTGCCGGAGTGATAGGTGGTTTTTTGGCTCAGGGCATGGAGCCTTTTGATGCCGCGAAACTGGCCGTTTATATCCATGGATTGGCCGGTGATGTGATGGCTGATAAGCTAAGCAGATATTCACTGATGGCTTCAGATCTTCTGACGGGTATCGGTGAGGTTATAAGAGAAGGGATCAGAGATTGATCATCCGAGACGGAGAGGAGACACAAAATGCTTTACGACGACAAGCGATTTGACCGATGTTTTGCACGTATCGACCTTGATAATATCAGGAAAAATATTCTCGAAGAGAAGAAGCTTTTGGCTCCTGATACCCGACTGATGGCGATAATAAAAGCTGATGCGTACGGACACGGAGCTATTCAGGTTGCAAGGACTTTGTCTGATTTTGTTTGCGGCTTCGGAGTTGCCGTTATCGAGGAGGCATTAAAGCTCAGAGCTGCCAGGATAGATCAGATGATTCTCGTTCTCGGATTCACCGGAACACAGTGGTTTGAGGATGTCGTAAGACATGATATCTCGCAGACCGTGTATGAGTTCGATATGGCCGAGCACCTTGATTCCATGGCTGCCATGCTCGGCAAAAAGGCAAAGATCCATATAAAGATCGATACCGGTATGGGCAGACTCGGTTTCAGGCCTGACGACGAGAGCCTTGCCATCATAAAAAAAATATCAAAACTGCCCAATATAGAACTCGAGGGCATTTTTACACATCTTGCGAGAGCGGATGAGGCAACCACGGAGGCTGCCGAGGAGCAGTTTTTAAGGTTTAAGGCGTTCGTGGAAAAATGCGAGAACGAGGGTGTGACCTTCAGATACCGACATGCTTCCAACAGTGCATGCATACTGCAGTATCCTGAGGCCGGTCTGGACTTCGTTCGATCCGGTATTTCAACATATGGTCTGTATCCGTCAGAGGAGATGACTCATGATACCATTGAACTCAAGCCTGCTTTGGAATGGATATCCAAGATATCATTTTTGAAAAAAGTCCCCGAAGGCACTCCGATCAGTTATGGAGGAACCTTTGTTACGGAGCGTGAATCCGTGATAGCAACAGTACCGGTCGGATATGCCGATGGTATGAAGAGATCACTTTCGAACAAGGGAAGAGTATTGGTAAACGGTGAATATGCCCCGATATGCGGCAGGATCTGTATGGATCAGTTTATGATAGACGTGACTGATATATCGGATGTCAAGGAAGGAGATGCAGTCGTTATCATAGGTAAATCCGGTGACAAACAGCTTACTGTCGAAGAGGTCGCTGATCTGGCCGGAAGCTTTAATTATGAGTTTGTTTGCGGTATATCAAATCGTGTTCCGAGATGGTTTATCGGTGATCCGAGGATATATTAGTTAAAAGACATTAGCAAATCATTAAGATATGACATAAGTTTGACACATTTTAGTCGTATCTTGTTTTTCGGAAAGTATAAACTTTCTACTCCCACCCTATTATACGCTTTGACACCTTCGGGTGTCGACGGAGAGGCCCCGAGAGGGGCCTCTTTGTTTTATATCCGTTTTTATTAAAAAAACACTAGCATTTTTTGTTTATCTGTGGTAGTATAAGAATAGCGGTTTGATAATGATTCATAACCGATTTCACTAAAGGAGATTACAGAATATGGCTGAAATTGAAAATGTGGAGATCCCCAGCAAGGTAAAAGGCATGTCAATCCGAATCAAGATCATGATCATTTCGATCGTTCCCATGCTTGTACTCGCTATCGCGTTGACGACCTACGGCGTGACCAGTATGCGTTCGGGAATGCGTGAGGAGGCTATGGCCGGACTTGAGTATTCTGCGCATGCCATGGCTGCTGCGTATGATGCCATCAGTGCCAAGGACTATGTTCTCCAAGAGAAAGGCGGAGTCGGAACTCTCTATAAGGGTGGATTTAACGTGACCCAGAACGAGCAGTTCATTGACAAGTTTACCGGTGATACCGATCTTGAGGTCACCGTATTCTATGGGGCTACGCGCTATGCCACATCACTTAAGGATGAAGCCGGTGAGCGTATTATCGGTACCGACGCAGATGCTGAAGTGGTAGATAAGGTCATTGGTCAGGGACAGGATTATGAGACCTACAGCCTTGATATAAACGGACAGAATTTCTTCGCTTATTATATTCCGATCACAAATTCAGACGGGACAAACGTTGGAATGTATTTTGCCGGGAAGCCTTCAGCAGAGGTTGATGCGACCATCAATGAAAGACTTATCATGATGATCATACTGGCTGCGATCATGGTGATCATTGCCGGACTTGCGAGCTTCCTTGCGTCAAATGCTATCGCAAGAGTCATCAAAAATGTTCAGAAGATCGTGGTTAGTGCCGCTCATGGAAATCTGAACGTACAGATACCCGAGAAGTTTATCCGCAGAAAAGACGAGGTCGGCCTCATGTCAAATGCCATGCAGCACCTCGTGGAAGTACTTCAGAGTGTTATTTCCAAGATCGTCGGCTCAGCTGTTGAGGTTGACAAGAACGCCGGTGAGATGAATGATATGGTGGCAACCTCCGTGACGAATGCACATGAGGTTTCGAACTCCATGGAGACTATCTCGAACGGAGCTACTTCACAGGCCAATGATACTGATTCTGCAACAAAGAATGTCAACGATATGGGTGAAGCCATAACTGAGATAGTAGAAAAAGTTGAGAACCTCACGGTGACATCGAATGAGATAAATGAGGCCAGAGAGGAAGCAGAGAATATCATTAATGAGCTTTCTGAGTCCTCTGACCGTACGATCGAAGCTGTTGACGTCATAGGTAAACAGGTTAAGCTTACTGATGAGTCCGTATCAAAGATTTCCGAAGCAATCGTTATGATCACATCGATCGCCGAGGAAACAAACCTTCTTTCACTGAATGCCTCCATCGAGGCAGCAAGAGCGGGTGAGGCAGGCAAGGGCTTCGCGGTTGTTGCTTCCGAGATACAGAAACTCGCTGAGGAAAGTGGAAAGAGCGCCGAGACAATTTCTCATATAATTGACAATCTCTCTAAAGAGTCAAAGAACACAGTCAATGCGATGAACAAGGTTCAGGAGATCGTCGAGGTTCAGCAGCAGAAGCTTGTTGAGACCAGAGATAAGTTTAACGGAGTCGGTGCCGGTATCAACAAATCACTTGTTGCTATTGATGAGATCGGCAAGGACACCCGAGATATTGACGAGGCCAGAGTTCATGTTACTGATCTTATCCAGAAGCTTAATTCTGTTTCAAAGGAGAACGCTTCGGAGACTCAGATGACTATGGCTTCCATGGAAGAGCTTGCAACGACCATGCAGATGATCGATGAAAGAGCTGATGACCTCAGACGCCTGTCAGAGGAACTTGATAATGAGGTTCACTACTTCAAGCTTGACGGTGATCTTCAGTAAGACGTTTGAACATAAGGAACCAGGTTTATGAGATATCCCGATTTTCTTCAAAAACACGAAACAATCGGATTTATAGCACCATCATTTGGCTGTGCGATAGAACCCTATCGCGCAGCTTTTATGCGTGCCAGAAGAGTGTTCAAGAAAAAAAGGCAGGGAGAGGAACTCGGACCCAATTGTTTTGCCGATGATGGTATTGGTATCAGCACATCTCCGGAAAAATGCGCCGAAGAACTCATGCAGATGTATGCATCAGAGACAAATCAGGCGCTGATCTCATGCGGCGGCGGTGAACTGATGTGTGAGATTCTTCCTTATATCGATTTTGAGGTGTTATACAAGGCTAAGCCGAAGTGGTTCATGGGATACTCGGACAATACGAACCTGACATTTTTGCTTACGACTGCTCTTGATATAGCCAGTATTTACGGTCCATGTGTGTCGGCATTCGGTATGGATCCCTGGCATGCATCCATCCATGATGCGTTCAATCTCCTTTGCGGTGATCCTCAGATGGTCGGGACAAACGAGGATGGTGCATATGTTGCAAGAGTACACAATTACGATGGTTGGGAAAAAGAGTCTTTGAAGGATGAAACTCATCCTTATGAACCATATAACATATCTGAACTTTTTATGCCGGTTGTATATGGTGGCGAAAAAGAGGCCTGCGGACGACTGGTAGGAGGATGCCTTGATTGCCTGGTTAACCTCTGCGGGACCAGATTCGACCGCGTGGATCATTTCAATGACAGATATGAGGATGAAGGTGTATTGTGGTTTTTGGAGTCATGTGACTTAAACGTTATGGATATGCGCCGTGCCCTGTGGAATCTGAAAGAGAGCGGATGGTTCAGAAATGCAAAGGGATTTTTGATTGGGCGACCTATGCACTATGATGAGCCCATGTTCGGCATAGACAGGCATGAGGCAGTAGTGGGGGCGCTTGGAGACATGGGCGTGCCAATCTTTATGGATCTTGATATCGGGCATTTGGCACCTATGATGCCGATAGTGTGCGGATCATATGGTAAAGCAGCCTGCAAGGGCCGATCTTTTGAGCTTTCCATGGAATTTGTCTAAAAAAATTGCGATTTTCGGAACTTTTTTGCCATAAAGGGTTGACGAATCGTGAAAATATGGTATAATCTTGACAGTGCAAAAATTAACCCGAACAGTTGTACTTTGCACAATCTACAACTGGAGGGAGGTAAGGTGTGAGACTATGTCTAGTGTAATTGTTAAAGAGAACGAGTCACTGGATAGCGCACTTCGTCGTTTCAAGAGAAACTGTGCGAAGGCTGGTATTCAGCAGGAGATTCGTAAAAGAGAGCACTATGAAAAGCCTAGCGTCAGACGCAAGAAAAAGTCTGAGGCTGCTCGCAAAAGAAAGTATAAGTAATATCTTTGCGAAAATGAGAGCCTGTTTCCCGGCGGGGTGACAGGCTCTCTTACGGTATTTACATATCTATGGACGTCCGGTATATGTATGTGTATTCTACTCGGGACCGCTTGTGTCATAGGAAATACACATATCATATACCTGCTTATCTGGAGGGTAGCTTTTGGAATCAGAAATTGAACTGGATATTCCTGTAGAGCATGAGCAAAACATTTTTGGTCAGTTAGATAAACATGTTAAAAAGATGGAAAAAACTCTTGGAGTTAGTGTGATCCTTCGTGATGGCAGCGTGTTTATCAAAGGCGAGAAACATGCTTTAAAGCATGCTGAATATGTTTTTTCTGAATTGCTTGAGTTGTCTAAGCGTGGGAATCAGATCACTGAGCAGAATGTTGATTATCTGCTGGCGATGACCAAGGAAGAAAAGAGTGTATCTCTCGCAGAGATCGACAAGGAGTTACTCGGATACACGATATCAGGTAAGCCCATCAGACCGAAGACGCTCGGGCAGCAGAAGTACGTTGGTCAGATACGGGACAAGATGATGGTATTTGGTCTGGGACCTGCCGGGACCGGTAAAACGTATCTTGCAATGGCGATGGCTATAGCTGCCTTCAAGGCAGATACTGTTTCGAAGATAATACTGACCAGGCCTGCGATAGAGGCAGGAGAGAGTCTGGGATTTCTGCCGGGTGATCTTCAACAGAAGATCGACCCGTACTTAAGACCTCTTTATGATGCATTGTATCAGATCATGGGCGCAGACAGTTTTATAAAGAACAGTGAAAAAGGTCTGATCGAAGTGGCGCCGCTCGCATATATGCGCGGACGGACTCTGGATAATGCATTTATCATCCTTGATGAGGCACAGAACACGACACCTGCGCAGATGAAGATGTTCTTAACGCGTATCGGTTTTGGTTCGAAAGTGGTTATAACTGGAGATCTCTCGCAGAAGGATCTGCCGTTCCAGGCAGAGTCAGGGCTTGAGGTCGCTGTCAAGGTGCTTGAAGGTATAGAGGATATCGGGTTCTCTTATCTTACCAACAAGGATGTCGTAAGGCATCCGCTGGTACAGAAGATCGTTCATGCGTATGAGAAATACGAGGCAAAAAAGGCGTATAAAGAGAGCAGAAAACCAAATAACAGGCGAAAATGATCAGACGGGGCGATATAATGGGATTTGATTTTGATGTTGATGAAGTGATAAACAAAGTACATATTCAGACAATGAATACACTCGGTTGTCCGTATAAAACAAGTGTTGATGTAAGTATTGTCGATGAAGAAGAGATACGTCGTTTGAACTCGGAATATCGTGACATTGATAAAGTAACTGATGTACTCAGTTTCCCTATGAATGAGTTCGATGAAGCGGGATGTTTCTCGGGTGAGTCATTTGAATTGTCAAAGACGATCGATCCTGAGACAGAAGAGCTTCTGTTGGGTGACGTCATTATCTGCGCGGAAAAGGTTCGTTCGCAGGCAGCAGAGTATGGCCATTCTGAAATGCGAGAGTTTGCTTTTTTGGTTGTACACAGCTTATTGCATTTAAGCGGATTCGATCATATCGATACATCTGACAGAGAGTTGATGGAAAGCAAGCAGGATGAGATCTTGAATAAATTAGACATAAGAAGATAGAAGTAAACCACGCAGGACATAGTCCGTTGGATCGAATAAGATAACGGTATGGTTTACGGGAGATTTACAGATGGCTAAAGAAAAGAAAAACGCAGATTTTCTTAAGCAGGGCGGTATATTGGCTATCGCTTCGCTTGTTGTGCGTATGATTGGCCTTATCTACCGTATTCCCATGTCAAATATTCTTGGAGAAGAGGGTAACGGGATCTATGCCGTAGCTTTTGAGATATATGATCTGATACTTATCATATCATCCTACAGCCTTCCGTTAGCCATGTCCAAGATCGTATCAGCTCAGATCGCCCGTAAGGAATACAGAAACTCGTCACAGACGCTGAAGGTCGGGATGATATTTGCTGCGTGTTCAGGTGGGTTTTTCGGATGCCTGCTTTTGTTTGGCGCTGAGTTTATAGAAAAACATATCTATCCGGAGTATGTCGGAGTTCATATTCCGCTCCGCGTGCTGGCACCGACCATCCTTATCGTGGCATTTTTAGGTGTGTTCAGAGGATTCTTCCAAGGAAAAAAGACCATGATACCCACTGCGGTTTCGCAGATAATCGAGCAGGTGATAAATGCCATAGTGAGTGTTCTCGCCAGTTACCTCTTTATGAAATGGACCATCGGTGATCCGTTCAGATCTGCATGGGGAGCTGCGGGTGGTACTTTAGGAACCTGTATGGGAGCAGCATCGGCGTTGTTGTTACTGGTATTTTTGATCAGTATTTACAGACCGACACTTAGAAAACTTGAGCGCAGGGATCGTGAAGGGAACGTTGATTCAACAGGTTATCTTTTTAAGGTTCTGATCCTTACCATACTCCCCGTTATCCTTTCCCAAACTGTTTATAATATCAGCGGGCTTATTGATTATAAAATATTTGGTTATTTTTCTTCACAGGGCGGACTTGACGCTGTATGGATCAAGAGTATGGTCGGCGTCTACAGCTCGAAATATCGCGTGATGTGTTCAGTGCCGATAGCTCTGTCGACAGCTCTGGCGTCTTCCATGATCCCCAGCACAGTATCTGCATATACACAGAAGGATTACAATCAGCTCAGATACAATATCGCTTCTGTTGTAAAGTTTAACATGATCATTGCATTTCCGTGTTTTGTAGGTTATACTGTACTTGGAATGCCTATCATCAGGCTTTTATTCTCATCGAACTATATACTCGGCGGAAAAATGCTTGTAGTGGGTTCTTTGGCTATTGTGTTTTATGCACTTTCAAATGTGACCGGAGGTGCGCTTCAGAGTATAAACAGGATGAGTATGCCTGTGATCCATTCGGCGATATCTTTGATACTTCATATCGTGATCGTGATCCTGTGTGTGAAGTATACTTCGATGGGCATTTATGCACTGCTTGTTGGAAATATCACATTCCCGATGGTCGTGTGGCTTCTTAATCTCTGGGCATTGAAAAGATATATCCCGGGAGGTTACAGACAGGAAGTTGTAAAGACCTTTGTTGCACCGTTGGCAGCATCCATATGGATGGGGATACTGACTCTTGGTTTTTACGAACTGACCGGCGTGTTCACGACTTCAAATCTTGTCAGGACGCTTTTGTCACTCGCAGTTGCTTTGGTAAGCTATTTTGTGATTCTGTTGCTTATAAATACGGTAACAAAAGATGAGCTTGTCGATTTCCCGTTTGGTTACCGTTTGTATGCACTGGCCAAAAAGATGAGATTAATGACTTAGGTTGTTTTCGTGCCGTGCCGGCAGGAAGGGGGCCATATAAGGTATTGGATCCGACGTTGGATCTGGAGATAATTGATGCAGATAAAAAACAT
Source organism: uncultured Lachnospiraceae bacterium (assembly GCA_947169235.1). Lineage (GTDB taxonomy): Bacteria > Bacillota > Clostridia > Lachnospirales > Lachnospiraceae > Eubacterium_F. Next base: position 22,297 of record CAMVOY010000029.1, read on the forward strand.
GACCTGTGAGGATATCCTTGGGCAGATAAAAGATGATGTCTGAGCTATTTTTACCTCTTGCGCAAGTCGAGGTTTCGTGGTAAAATAGTTAAGTCGGATATGCGACGGAAAGAGAGGAATTATCATGGCCTGGTGCCCGAAATGTAAAAATGAATATCGAGAGGGCGTGACTGTTTGCCCGGATTGTGAGATAGAGCTTGTCGATGAGCTTGTCGAAGAGGAAGAGTTTGACGCTGAACCGAAACCGGTCATTTTTATGGAGCCGGAGGATACCGAGGTTGGCGAGAAAGTCGTTAATTACTTGAGGATGAACGGAGTTGCCTCGGGAGCATTACTGAATGATGAGGACAGATTGGCCGTGATCGTGGCTGACCTGGAGTTAGATACATGTGAGCAACTTTTCCCGGGGATTGAAGTTGGAGAGCATGTTGATATCGACCGCCTGTATGAGCTTGTACCGGACATCGAGGATCAGTTTGATGAGGTCGAGAACGAAAAGGCTGAGAAGGAGTTCTCTGAGCTTCGGGCTGAAGCGAGTACGGTATATGTGAAAAAGCGTGATAAATACGCCGATCTCAAGTTCTCAGGTTATTCGTTTATCGGATTTGGCGTTATCGGAATTGCTATAGTGGCACTTAATCTGTTTGGCATTATCAATCTTTTTAATATTTATTCGATGATCGTTATGACGCTGGTGTTCGTGGTGTTTTTCATCATCGGATTCGCAACGCTTCATCGTGCGTCCCTGGTCAAAGAGTCGGTGGCAGTAGAGGATGAGTTTACGGCTCAGCTTGAGCAGTGGATCAAGGACAACCTGGGCGACGAGGTTATCGACGAGTGGTATGATGAGAACAAGCAGGATCAGGAAAACTACTTTGAGATCCACGACAGACTCTGTCAGATGATGCAGGATGAGTTCCCGAACATCCATCCTTCTTATATCGAAGAGCTCGCTGAGGAGAGATATAACTCATATCTTGAGAGATCAGGGTTCGAGAGCCCGGAGGATGTACCGGAGGAAGAAGAGTTCACCCCGGATGCTGTCGAGGAAGATGATACAGAGGATGACAATCCATTTGAAGAGGTATAGTATCCCGGAGGATTAAATGAGTAAAAAAACAGTGCAGGATGACATATCTGAAAGCAGGTTAAAAAAAGTGATGAGTACACCTGCACGTATAAAAGAAACAAAAGAAACTGTTGAAAAAGAGATTAAAAAACAAGCAAGAGGTAAGATTATGAAAACATTATTCAAGCTGATCTTTAAACTGATTTTCAAGCTTGCATTGGTTGCAGCAGCTATCGTCGGAACTGTGGTTGCCCTGAACAAGTTTGCACCGGACGTATTTGACTCACTTACTGATTGGCTGAAAGAAAACAGAGATGACTGATTATAAACTTATGCTGCCGGATGATGTCCTGATGCAGGTCGAAAAGCCTGCCAGATACACCGGTGGGGAGTTAAACATGGTCAAAAAGGAGCCGTCGGATGTGGCGGTTCGTTTTTGTATGTGTTTTCCTGATGTATATGAGATAGGTATGAGTCATCTCGGCATCCAGATTCTGTATTCCATGTTTAATTCATGGGATGATACCTACTGCGAGCGTACGTATTGTCCATGGCCTGATCTTGACAAAATAATGCGGGAGAGAAATATCCCGCTTTTTTCATTAGAAACGCAAACGCCGTTAAATGAGTTTGATTTTATCGGCGTGACTCTGCAGTATGAGATGTGCTATACAAACATCCTTCAGATGTTGGATCTGGGAGGGATTCCGTTATTATCAAAGGATAGAACATGGGATGATCCCATAATCTCTGCAGGTGGACCTTGTACTTATAACCCCGAGCCAGTTGCGGATTTTTTTGATGTAATCTACATCGGCGAAGGTGAGGTTACCTTTCGTGATCTTTTGGATGTTTATAAGGATGCACGTGCTGAGGGTGTGTCACGTGAAGAGTTTTTGTATCGTGCATCGCAGGTGCCGGGGATATACGTGCCGTCGCTTTATGATGTGACATATAACGATGACGGTACTATAAATGCGATGACTCCCAAAAGAGAAGGAGTTCCGGAAAAGGTAGTCAAGCAGGTTGAAACTGACCTTGATCATACATACTACCCGGAAAAACCTTTGGTTCCGTTTATCAGAGCGACTCAGGACAGAGTGGTTCTGGAGATCCAAAGAGGTTGTGTCAGAGGATGTCGCTTCTGTCAGGCCGGTATGGTATACAGACCGATTAGGCCCAGGAGTCTTGAGTACCTGAAATGGCTTGCCGTGCAGATGCTGGAGGCTACAGGGTACGAAGAGATGACCTTGTCGTCTTTAAGCTCCAGTGATTACAAGGAGCTCGAGGCGCTCGTGACATTTTTGCTTGAACAGAGTGAGAAATATCACTGCAATATTGCACTGCCGTCACTTCGTGTAGACGCCTTTTCGCTCGATGTGATGAGCAAAGTTCAGGATGTGAAGAAGTCTTCGCTTACCTTTGCGCCGGAAGCGGGATCACAGAGGATGAGGGATGTCATAAACAAAAACCTTACCGTGGATGACATCTTAAGGGGTGTTACCGAGGCTTTCCACGGCGGATGGAAGAGAGTTAAGCTTTACTTTATGTTGGGCCTGCCGGGCGAGACGGATGAGGATATCGCGGCAATAGCAGAGCTTGCTGATCTGATCGCGGCGACTTATTTTGATGAGATCCCGAAAGAACAGAGACAAGGGAGACCTGAGATCACGGCAAGTACTTCTTTTTTTGTCCCCAAACCGTTTACGCCGTTCCAGTGGTCCCCGATGGGAACAGCTGATTACTTCGATGAAAAGAGACGTTTTCTGACGCAGAAGGTACGTGAGCAGCTGAATCAGAAATCGATCAGATATATATGTCACGACGCTCTGACATCAGAGCTTGAGGGCATATTTGCAAGAGGCGACAGAAGGCTTGCTCCGGTCATCATGGAAGCTTACAGGCGCGGGTGCATTTTTGATGCGTGGACTGACTGGTTCAGGCCTGATGAGTGGAATAAAGTGCTCGATGAAATGGGCGTTGACAGGACGTTTTATAATTATCGTGAGCGTGGTGAGGATGAGATATTCCCGTGGGATTTTATCGATGCGGGAGTGACGAAGCAGTTTTTGCGAAGGGAATATGAGAAGAGCAAGAGGGCTGAGACGACGCCTAATTGCTTTGAGAAGTGCTCGGGGTGCGGCGCTGCGAGGTATCAGTGCGGCGTATGCGTCGATCAAGACGGCCGCTAGAGTCGGGTGTTTTGATTGTCCGTGAGGGCACGCTTGCGCTTTTTTATCATACGTCACGTTGCACGACTCGAAGGAAACTCTTCGAGTTTCCTGACCTCGTCTGCGCAACGACGTATGATATACATCCCTCACGGTGACAATTCAAAGCCACCCTCCTTTATGCGGCCTATGACCTGGAGAAAATAACCTATGAATGAACAACGTGTAATAATTACCAGAATTGATAATCGCCTTATCAGCGCCTACATGGTTGGTGAGACTATTTATGATTTGTTGGTTAAGGATGAGAAATCTGATGGAGTAAGCGTTGGTGATATATTTGTTGGGCGAGTGCAGAATGTCGTTGACAACATCAGGGCGGCGTTTGTTGAGATCGGAAATGAAGTTATCGGGTATCTGCCGTTAAGAGATGAACAAAAGAAGAGCGTGAAAGCGGAGCAGGAGATCATAGTGCAGGTGAAAAAGCCTGCGAAAGGAACGAAGGATGCTGTTCTGACTACTGATATCGAGCTTTTGGGGAGATATGTACTTCTGCAAAAGAAGGGAAATCCCGGGGTGAATGTCTCTAAAAAGATTAAGGATGAGGAGACTGTCGAGAGACTGAAAAACCTGGTCAATCAAGGAGATGTTCCATCTGTTACGATAAGAACTAATGCGGCCGGTGTTCATGAGAAACTGATTAAGGATGAGTATGAACGGCTTTTTGATAAGTGGCATGAAATAGTTGAACATGGCACACAGAGAACTGTTTACTCTAACTTGTATAGTGATATGCCATTTTATATCAGGCATATCAACGGCTATAAAGCTGACAAGATCGATCGCATCATCACGGATCAGGATGATATTTATGATGAGCTGACAGAGACTTTACCAGAAATGAGTATTGAGAAATACTGTGATGATTCTTATCCGCTTGAAGCCAGATATGCCGTCTCTACAACTATGAAGAAGGCATCTGACAGGCTTGTATGGCTTAAATCGGGAGCTAATCTGGTCATCGACAGGACAGAGGCGATGACGGTTATCGACGTAAATACAGCAAAGGCTGTCGAGGGCAAGCGAGCGAGTGAGAGTACATTTTTCAAGATAAATATGGAGGCCGCGGATGAGGTGGCCAGGCAGCTGAGACTCAGAAACTTGTCAGGTATTATCATGGTGGATTTTATCGATATGAAGGAACGTGAACATGTGGACGCGCTTATAGCGCATCTCAGGGACAGACTGAAAGAGGATCCCGTAAAAGCAATGTATATTGACGTGACTGCTCTTGGTATTGTAGAGATCACTCGCGCGAAAAGATTTTGAAAACATGCAGATTAATGAAAGGAGATGGCACAGACATGAGACAAATGCATTATAAGAAGAGGTTGGCGGTTATATTATCACTTGTTCTGCTGGTTTCGTTGTTTCCGCAGCCGGTCGTAGCTAAGACAGTCAAAAAGCCGACAGTGTCAAAGATGATCACGGTAGATCCCGGTGATGTTGAGACAATCAATATCAAAGCAAACGGCTATTCCATAAAAGAGGTTTATGCGTTTCCCATCGGTGATGAGGTTTTTATAACGCATACTTCTAATAAAGCCATAAAGGTTAAGGGACTCCAGACCGGTATGGCTAAGGTACGTATATTCATCTATGCCCAGTATAAGAAAAGAAAGAGACAGCTTTTCGATTATTATACTGACGTAGCCATTTTGGAAGCGAACACTACGGATCCTTCGCTGGAACCGACACAGACGGCGAAGCCTACACCTACTCCGGTAAAGACTCCTGAGCCGACTCCTACGGAAGAGCCTACGCCATCCGGTCCATGCAATATAGTTATTAATAACATTCAGGCAACCAGAGCAGTTAGTTGTTCTACATATACTGCTGTAGCCGGTGACACATTTACGGTAACCGTGACTCCGACAAGTGGCAAGTTTGGAACTTTTACAAATCCATATCCGAGTATCAGAGCTACTTTTTACACAGGATATACCTATGAGAATTTGAAAACTGTCGGATCAGAAGTAAAAGAAGAAGACATTTGTCAAAAAACATTTGTAGTTGCGGACAATGTGGTTCCCGGATCACAGATTACAGTCAATGTAAACTGATAATAGGAGGCCGTTATGGATAGTATAAATAAAAAGTTCAAGATAAGATTATCGTTAGTTATAACACTTGCGTTGTTGGCTTCTGTTTTTGCTCATATGAATCCGGCTTCTGAGGCCGCGTTGTCTGCACCGACCGTAAAGAGCGGAAAGGTGGAAGTAGGCAGCACGGCAAATCTGACTGTTTCTAAGAATAAAAAGTGTTCGATCAAAACACTTGAAGCTTATTCGGGATCGCCATATGATTTGAAGGTGGTTAAAGCAACTAAATCAAGTATTACAGTAAAAGGATTAAAGGCCGCAAATGTCCGTGTATATGTTTATATCGTATACAAGTATCCGAAAAAGAGAGAAGTAAAAACACTTAAAATGATAGACGTAAAGGTTTTCGGAGGTGCGGCTTCGCCAACTCCTGTCGGGACTGCAACGCCCGGTGTAACACCATCAGCAAAGCCGACCGAAACTCCGAAGGCATCAGTAACTCCATCGGCCACACCGAAAGTCTCTGCGACTCCGTCGGCAACTCCCGACGAGAACCCGCCCGGACCTCTTAAAGTATATGTCGTTTGCAATATGGGGTTGGGTAACACAGACTTTCCAGATATGATAAAGGATACTGATCTTGGAAAAGCAGTAAAATTCTTCAGAATCAGTGATGGAAACGGACATAATCTATCTGAATCCGTAACAGAAACATTTATAGACAAGGTTACTTATCGTGCTTATCATGATGAACCATGCTCGGATCCTTATGAAGACGATGATTATCTCTGGTCCGGCAGAAGCTTTATTAAAGTGATCATTAAAATAAAGCCGGCTTATGTAGACCTGTATGGAAGCGAGATATCCGGTTCTGCTCAGGTCGATATTAAAGAAGAAAACCTGGGATAAAACCTGATAATCAATGGAAACCCAAAATACTAACTAAAGGTTAGTATCATTTGCAAATCGCGTGTGATATGATATAAGCTGATTTGGTATATAGTCATTATGAGCAAAATGCTATTGTGTTGATAATTCGATAGTATAGATTCAAACAACTTAAGGAGGCCTGTAAAATGAAACTGAGAAAGAAACTTGTAGCGATGTTGACGATGCTTTCGCTGGTTCTTGGTGTATTTGGAACCGTTGTTCCAGCAGAAGCCGGCACGAAGAGCGACGAGAGCCGTGATATACTTACGATCGCCGAGAATGACATGATATTGGATTTTAGTATTGATAAGAACACATACATAATTGGTAAAGACAATAAGGTTACCGTTTCGTATTATGTCAATTTTGATCCGTCACTCTATGTGAATAGTAGTAATAGTGTATTTACTTCTCAGCTCAGTTTTTCTATCGGCTTTAGCGGAGGAAATGATATTACAAGTGTCAAAAAAAGCTTTGCTGATTTAACTCGTGGAGCTCAAACTTTGGATATACCGATCAATTTTGATCGTGAAGCAGAGTATAGAGTTTCCGTTTTTTGTTCTGATCCTAGTATTCATGATATGATTTCTTTTGACGTCAAAAAGCAATCAACTGTTGATCAGGAAGATCAGGATAAACAGGACAAAGAAGAGTATGAAAGAACCCACATTTATGCATGGGATATTGATCAGGTATCAAATATAAAGCTGGATAAGAAATCATATGTAAAAGGTGCCGAGCAGAATATCCAGATCTCTTTTGATGTTGCCAAGATTCCGACGGAAGACAGTTATAATATAAATCTTAGCTCTATGTTGTTTGCGATAGTAGATAGCTCATTTAAGCAGTTCAACAGTACTAATATCGACTATACCGATGGATTGGTAACATATGTTGAATATCCGATCAAGAATTTGAAACTTGGGAAGAATACAGTCACCATAAAACATCGATTCAAGGAAAAAGGAACTTATACGCTTAAGACGAGGGGGTATTACGAATTCGCTCCTGATATAAAGTTTACTGTTACAAATCCCACGGATAAAGACGGAAAAGTCATTGATGTCAGTGATAGTTTGAGACCTTCCAGTACGGTTTACTCTTCAAAAACGGCAGCAAACATGAAGGTTTATTATTCTGTAGAAGATAATGAAAGTGACTATCATCTTTATATCCGTAAGGGCGCCTCGAAAAACGGTTATACCAAGGATCAGAAGTATGTGGTTGCGGATTTTATGTCTGTAGAAGGAACTCTTCCTGTAGAGGTTGGTAAGGAGCTGAGCGTATCCGTAAACAAGAAAGAAAAAGACTTTTCTTTCCAGGGTGTCTACACCATAGTTCTTTACAACCTGACAACGGAAGAGGAGGTTGCAAGACAATATTTCTATGTAATCCCTGAAAAATTCGTGATCTCTCGTGATGCAACTAAGATGGATGGAAGCGGAAATATTCCATTCTATTGTGATGCGGATGTCATGAATGTGGATTTGGATGAGGATAAAACCTATAATTTCAAGGTTAGCTTCCCGCTCAATTATAAGACCTATTTAGAGACGTTAGAGATGCTGTTGTTATCCGGTGCAGGTTCAGATGAAGACATGGACAGAGGTGAGTATTATCATTACCTGGGAACCTTGGATAGACACTTGGAAAGTGTTTCTGATGATTATTATGTAAATATGCTGGTAAGCTACGTGCCTGAGGGATCCAAGACATCACGTGTGATAATGAGGAAAAAGCTCAAAGGTATGTATAAGGAGCATGAAGTATCATTTAGCGCAAAAGAACTTCAGAAGGCAATATATGATTCAGTTGCAGGCGATATCGGATATGCAGGAGTGGTAACGGTCAAGTTTACAAACCAGACCGAAATCGGTGAAGATAATCAGCTTAACATTAATAATGATGCGATCCAGAGATTCACTGAGAGCTTTGATTTTGGAGTATATAAGTCTGAAAAACTAACTTACGTTGAGGCATCACCGTCAACAGCTTCGCTTGAGTTCGGTGGAAGTGCAAAGATTTCCGTAACAGACACGCTTGGCGGTAATATCTTTGCTGATATTTATAAAGAAGAGAAGAAAATCTGTTCTCTCAAGGGAGCATGTTCTCTTAACTCTGACGGAACAGCAAGCGGTAACGTATACTGGGATCTGATGGACGATAACGACAACTACCTCGAAGAAGGTAAGTATACCGTTAAGGTTCATACAGAGAATGAATATACTGTTTTCGGCACGGACGGCACGAGTAAAACAGAGAAGGTTAAGTCCGAAGAAAAATCCACGACCGTCACTTTGAAGAAATCGAACAAAGCACTTACCTTATCTGCTCGTATCGTCAGCAGCTCCGGTGGAAATGAGGTATATGTTGAGCAGGCAAATCCTGAGCTTATTATCAAGTCAAGTGTCGGAGTAAGAACTGCGGTTAAGGTTACCAACTCAAAGGGGTCAGTTGTGACAAGCGGAGACTTTGAGTTCGGAAGCGGAGAAAAGATTGTATTTATCAACCTCAGCGGAAGTACAGCCAAGGTGGGAACATATAAGGTAACAGTTGATGCGGAGACCATGGATGGTCAGACAAAGACTGTTACAACGACCTTCAAGGTAAAAAAGCTTCCTAAGGCATCAATTAAAAATGCATCATTGAAGCTGAATGGCGGTATAGGAAATGTTTCATTCAAAACCACACAGTATGCAAATGTAAAGATCGTTGTGAAGTATGGTGGAAAGGTTAAACAAACCGTTATCGATCATGCATATTCAGCAGGAGATGTAAAAGCATCATTCTCTTACGGCGGATACAAGGTAGGAAGCTATAGCGTGGTTATCACTGCTAAAAACAGTGGCGGTAGCAGAACAGTTACAAAGACATTTAAGATCAAAAAGAAGCCGGTCGTTGTAAAGAAACCTACAGTAAGCGCACTTTCAGTTCGCTTTGACGTCAACAAGGATGGAGACACGGTAAAGGGAACCTTTAGCTATACAGGTAAAGGAGCCAAGGTTATTATCGATATCATGTATAACGATACAGAAGAGATTGTTTTTACCTATCAGGGAAAGACGTCCAAGGATAGCGGAACATACTCCTGGACTTGGGACGGATTTAAGTCAAACGGATTCCGCTGCTGGCCCGGACAGTATACGTTCCGTGTACAGTTGGTAAACAGTGCCGGAAAGACCGGATATTTAAGACAGAACTTTGAACTCGGAAATGACTGATTAGGTTACAGTTGACAAAGCTATTTTGACGAATTGGAGGAAAAGAAATGAAAAAAAGAGTACTTGCCACATTA
>CAMVOY010000030.1 GCA_947169235.1 uncultured Lachnospiraceae bacterium
CTTTCATCTGCTTCATCTTTGCAACCGGATCCTCACCGCCTGCCGGTGCTGCACCTGCTGCCGGAGCGGCTTGCTGCATTCCTGCGTTCGCTCCTACTGCCATACCTCCTACAGGCTGCTGAAGTCCGGCCACTCCGTTACCGACAGCACCGAGGCCCATGCCCATCATACCCATGGCCATGGCTCCACCGTTCTGACCGGCAGCTTCCATACCACGTGCAACAGACTGCTGCATAAATGAGTTTCCTCTCGCACCTGAGAGTGCATCTGCTTTCTTGACATCGGAGAGAAGTGCCTTGGAATCCTCGTCGTATTCGATGGCAGCTATAGCTACCTTTGCGATCTCAAGACCTCTGTCACTCTTCCACTGATAAGCTTCCTCAACCGCACCTGAAAGAGACTGAGCAAATCCGATCTGGTCTCCCTGGATCTTGTTCATACGATTGCCGCGTGAAGGATCGTTAGTGTAGTTCGAGAAAGCAGCTCCCAATGAGCTTACTACCTCGTTAAACAGCTGGTCAGCTGCCTCGTTATCCATATCGGCAAAATCGAAGCACTCGCCGCCTGTCACATACTTAACAGGTACGAAGTTTTTCAAAAAGCTGATAGGATCTGTGATCTTCAATGTGTAGGTACCGCGTACCATAGCTCCTACCTGAGCATTTATATACATATCATCCCAATAAATCTCTGACTGTGTTCCGAATTTGTTATTAGGGATTTCCTTGAGGTTTACAAACACAGCCATCTGAGCTGATCCCGGCTGACCGCCGTACTTAAATCTCTCCCAAGCCTGCTTGATGATACCCTCTACAAGTCCGCCTCCCGTGAAGATAGACTTTGCATTCGGATCATCTGTGGTAAAGGTGTATCCACCCGGTTCAGCAACGAAACCGGTGATCGCGTTGTCCTGCATGGTTATAAGAGCATAACCGTCAGGGATACGAATCTTACTTCCGTTGGTGATGATGCCTTCCGAACCTTTTGTGTTGGATCCGCGTCCATTGTTCTGCCCCTGCATAACTGCAGGGATGACACCTGCTGTTCCCGGTGCATCCGCCGGTACTACGACGTCAATCCACTGATCAGCCAGAGTTCCTCCGGCTGCGCCTACAAAAGCCTGAATAAAACCCATGTCATTTCCCTCCTCATGTTTAAATACTGTATACTCGACTCAATGACGCAATTTCTTCCTCGCATGCGTCAAATCTTATTTTACCACGTTTTTGCCATATCTGCAAGAAAAAAATTGATATGCAAAAACGCCCGCTTAAAAGTTAGCGGGCGTTTCTATGATAAACTGCCTTATTGCTTTTTACTATAAACACTTTTATTCAGAGACCACATAGAATACACTTTTTTTCCATCCACAATGATGAAAGATCTTATTCTTACATATAAAGTCGTACCTCCAGGCACATTTTTGAAACGATGATGATCCGCTTTACTATTATTTATGATGGCTTTTTTTCCAGCTTCTATTTTAAAAGAAGCATCCCTACTCCACCCTAGCTCGTATCCATCTACGTCAGAGCATGGATCCCATCTTACTTCCATCCTCCCATATCTACAATACGCGGATTTAATACTCATCTTCTTAGGCTTTATAATCACAGTTACTTCTATTGTTCCCTCTTCACGTATGGCGCTTTTTTTTGCTTTCACCGTGATAGTGGCTTTACCTGGCCCTTTGACGAGAACTTTTCCTTTGGAATCTACTCTACATATCTTTGTGTCTGAACTTTTGTATGCGACCTTTGTTGATGATTTGGCTTCAATCTTAAAAGAAAGATTTTTACTATAAACCACAGTGTATTTAGTCTTGCTTACCTTAAGGTCGCTTTTCATTAACCACTTTGCATATAAAGTAATCTTTGACTCGGATTCAAAATCACTTGCTTCAATCTTATTCTTTAATTCAGCATCTTTATACCACCCCGAAAAAACATACGTTTTTTTCCCCTTCTCGTATTCTTTCAGGATCAGCTCATTTTTATCCTCTTTCGCTCCCAGGCAGATCTTGTAAGGATCCTCCTTGACGGTGTCCTTATCATAATGATCTATGATCTTATCATCCGAAAACGGTATTTCTTTTCCGTCGGCATTCATAATATATGCCACACCGCCGTTTAATTCGTATGTCACCTCGACCTGATCAGCACCCGTTCCTCCTGCCGGAGCCGAGATCATGTTGTCATCCACAGGCTTTACTCCGACTCTTATCAGGAAGGTTTGAGGCTGCGGATTTACAAAATGCTCACGTTTAGTCGTACTTACCGTGATGGTGTAGTCTCCGTTTTCAATACCCTTGGCGATATTGATATCCCCGTTCTCATCCATCGTGATCTTTTGAGCTTGCGCGGGATCCTTTGTCTTTTTTTCCTCATCCGCAGCATAGTCCTGAGAATAAGCTACGGTATATGTAAGGTTCGTACGAGCCTCATTGATGTTCACATCGAGCGTATAATCTGAATCACCGGCCATCTTCGGGTTGAAGATAAAGCTGCTTCTCGATCCGTATAACACCCTAAGCTTCTTTGCTTTTACGATATCAAATCTCAGTGTGGCAGTACCGATATACTCACTGTCCTCTTTTGCAGATATCGTGATCGAACCGGCTCCCTTACCGACCTCTGTGTTCTCTCCGTAGGTGACGGTATACTTGTCTTTATCTATAACCGCCTCACCCATCTTTACACTCTCGATCTCCGGGCAGATCTGCTTGCCTGTATACTCAAAGGATGTCGGGCTCTGTGTGGATCCCTCCAGTGACTTGAGTACGATCTGTGCAGGTTCGATCGGTTCTTTATCCGTCCATATAGCAGTATACTCATAATCCAAAGAGATCTCTTTCGGATTGAGTACGTCTGACGGAAGCGAAACCTTTCCGGCAAAGATCATTTTTTCATCCGTTTCGGATGACTTTGTCCAGCTGATCGATGTGGATCTGGTATAGGTTCCCGTAGAATTGAGTACGAGAGTGACTGTGCCCGGGAGCCTGCTCTTTACATCGCCCTCTGACGTTCCTCTCTTATAATATCCCTCGGTCGGAAATGAATTGATCGAATACAGATCATAGTAGGTGATCTCTACCGGGGTGGATGGCGTGGATGGCGTGGATGGCGTGGATGGCTGAGATGAACTATCACCTTCTGAAGTACTTTTAAATGACGAATAGTATATTCCAGCCTTCTCATACAGTGACAGATTGGCATCACTCTGAGACTTTTTCGCGCTTGCAACCTTTGATGTACCTAAAACAGATACACTTCCGAATGCAAGTGTGACTGCGAGGATAAGTCCCAAAAATCTCCTTCTTTTTTTTCTTCTTTCTTCCCTTTTCATAGTTCACTTCCTTTCTTATGAATCTGTGAAACCAAAAACCACAAATATCTAATATTATACACTTTATGGAGGACTTTCGCAAGTGATTTTTATAATAACAATTCACATCACACGTCAGGCTTCTTATCATACTGTATTCATCCCAAAAAACAAAATGTAAACAAGATGTCTTAGTCCGTCTCTGACAGCCCTTAGCTTTGACTGTCTTTTATACTGACATCTCCTCAGATCCACCTCGGCCTGCCCTATCCTTAAGTTCCTTCGCGAGGCCTCTGCTATCATCTCTGTCGCAAACTCCATGCCCTTGGTACGAAGTCTGAGCCTTTTTATCGACTCATAGGTAAGGCCTCTGAGTCCGCAGTGAAAATCCTTCACATCCACATGATATCTGATCCTTCCGAGCAAAGATAAAAATGCCGCGCCAAACCTGTGTGACAGGCTTGCTGCTCCCCTTTGAGAGGGGCGTCGGATCCCGATCATCATATCGTGTTCTTTATAACGCAAAGGCTCATATATATCTTCAAGATGATAAAGATCATATGTCATATCACAGTCACAGATAATGATAACCTTTCCCTGTGCGCACTTTAATCCTTTTCTTATCGCACGACCGTACCCGGGTCTTTCCTCTGTTATCACTTTTGCACCGTGTTCAATCGCTACTGTTTTTGAGTTATCCGTACATGCATTATCGACTACTATTATTTCTGCTTTAATGTCGTTTTTTTCTATAAACTTCTTTGCTTCATCTATGCTGTGTCCGACTGTTTTTTCTTCATCCAGACATGGCATGACTATGCTGAGTTCTAAATCTGTCTGACTGCTTTCACCGGATCTTTTATCTCTTTTTACTGTTTCCATTTAGCGACTTCCTTTCACAAACCATTTCAATCGTGATCAATCCGATCGCAAGCACTGTCGCCATCTGCGATCTGTATGTAAACTCAAAACAAACCGTAGAATGATCATTCATGACCATATATCTGATATAAGGTATCAGGGCGATGATCCCGTATAAGATCAGATACTCCTTTTTTATATTTTTCTTTTTATATACTATGATAAAGCAGATAAGGACGATAAGTGCTATCAATGTAAACACAGCCCACATGTCCCCTATACTCACGGGAAGTATCGTGATGAGATTAGCTATGAGTGCTTTTATAGGGTTTCCCTCTGATACAGATGATGTACCGATCCTCTGTGAGATATGTCCGGTGACATAGGGAAGGGTATTTATCCCGAGAACCATTGCCGCGACGATCCACTTCATGATCCACATCCCGCAGTATCCGATGCCCCACAGTATCGCTGATTTTGCAGACATACCAAGCAAAGTGGGCTTTTCATCCTTTTCATCTTTTCGGCTTCGTATGGCAAGAAGTAGAAGCAGCGGTATCAGTAATGTAAGGATCTCCGTCGTTAAAAAATCAAAGAAATTAGTCGCCATACCTGTTATCAAAAACAAGGTAAACACTTTTTTATACTCACCTTTTGTTCCCCAAATCACAGTGAGTATGGAAACTATCCCGACTATATAAAAATTGTAAACATATTCAAGACAAAATGGAACAAATATCACCCCGGCCATAAGTAAACTGACGATCAGGCAAAGCGCTTCCTTTATCAGTCCTTTTTTCCACATCAGGATGATAAGTCCTGCATAAATTGCAAATATCAATACCGCATTGATCAAATACATCCCGCTTACATCTGTAAAAAGATGAAAGAATCTTATAAGCGATACCGGACCGTGCCAGTATCTGAGATACTCATAGTTCTTTTCCGGATCAGTATTTACCGCCTCGAAAAGATCGAAGTTCACTCCGTTTTTATCACTCACATCCCTGCGCAGATAGAAAGACGACCACATAGCTGACGATAACGGATCACTTCCATCCGAGTTCCATGCGATATTCAACCATATGGAGTCCGCATACCTGTCAAGCTGACTGGCGGGCACTCCCTTCATAAGCTCGACACCGATCGTGTTCTCACACATTTTTTCTGCCGATGATATCATATTCTTTTTCATCGCATCTTTTCCGATAAACTCGGATGATACACGAAAGCAAAAAAATAAAGCAAGCGCTATAAAAAACACTGCAGTGTATTTGAGTAACTCTTTTTTCATACTCGTCCTTTCTCTCGATGATCCTTCAATACTTTGACTAATATTAATGATCACTGTTAACCGTTTTATATTTCAGATATTTTATATATTTATCAAGTATATCTATCTCAGGATACGTCTTGTACAGCATCCTCGCACCGACGACATCCTCGATCTCGCTGAAAACGAACTCTCCCCGTTCATCAACGATAAAGTCGATCCCGACCATTCCGAAATCAAAAACGTCCGTGATCCTCCTCACATATTCAGTTTCTTTTTCGCTTAAAGTATATCTTTCAACCAGACCGCCGAGAGAGGCATTCGCCCTGAACTCTCCTTCAGGAGCACGTCTCTTTGCGGCCGCTATGATCTCTTTTCCGATCACGTAAACGCGCACGTCCTCACCGGGTCCGTCGACAAACGGCTGAAGGATCAGATCATCGCCTGCTATACATTTTTCAATATCATCATAAAAATGCTCCGACACCGCCACCCTGCGAACACTCGTCCCGCCGTGGCCGGAAGCGGATTTGATCACATAGCCCTCTTTGCCTTCGAGTCTTGCTCTGACATCATCACCCCGGGTTATCACCTCAGTAGGGATCACGGGCACGTCCGTATTCTCCGAAATGTACGATACGCATCTTCCTTTATGATTGGTGATAAATGATACTTTCGAATTGTTGTACGTCGGGATACCGCACTCCTCAAGCCTTTTATTAATATCAGGTCTGATCGCGCGGACCACTGCGAAGTCCGGCTTTCCATCACGCACTGATAAGTCCGGATCTTCTGCGTATAGCAGCTTAAAGTTTACACCATAACGGGAACCGACTTCGTAGTGGTAGTCGATATAATCTCTGTTTCTGTCTGCACCCTCGTGATCATAGATCAGCCACGCGTTCATCAATCAAGAATACCTTTCCGTCAGAATCCCGGCACATGTCTGCAACCATAACAAGCGTTCAGACCAAACTCATTCAGACCGAGAACAAATATAAGTACAAATACCACTGCAAGTATAGAGGTAACGAGTCCCGCGATCGCCATCCCCTGCATGGCCCCTTTTGACTTAAGTCCCATCACACTCATCACGATCCCGACTACTCCTGTTGCTATCGGAATAAACGGAACACAAACCAAAACAAGCGAACAGATACCAAGTACCATCGCTGCTATGCAAAATCCGTTGTTGGAGTTTTTAGGCGGCTGCGGTGGTTGTGGGTATTGTTGCCACTGTGGCTGTCCCTGCCCCGGCTGCTGATAATCCTCCATCTTCATTTCCTCCTCGCCTTGCACTCAATAAACATATACAATCATAATACCGAATCATCATCTTCATCCAGCCGCGCTCTGATGTCCTGCATCCGCAGATCCAGCGCCGCGCTCGTCTCGGCACAGCGCTTCAACTCCTCCCTGAGTTCTTCGGCATTGTGGCCTTTTTTATAATAGATCGCGTGCTCCAAGCTCGCCCAGAAATCCATGGCGATGGTACGAAGCTGCACCTCTACTTTCATAAACCTCTTTTCGTTGTGGAGAAAAATGGGAACCTCAACGATCAGATGCAGACTTCTGTAACCGTTAGGCTTCGGCTCCGCTATATAATCTTTACGCCTGATGAGACGTATATCATCCTGTTCCAAAAGGCACTCGCTGAGAAGATAGATATCCTCGGGAAATGCGCAGATCACACGTACTCCCGCGATATCACTTAAGTTCTGCTCGATAGACTCCGCCGAGAATGGGAGCCCCTTTCTTTGAAGCTTCTCGATGATGGACTCAGGAGATTTGAGCCTGGTCTTCACCGTCTCTATCGGGTTACGATCATACTCGGCGGAGAAGTCCTCATTTAAAACATTGAACTTCGTCTCCACTTCCATGATCGCGCATTTATAATAGGCCATGAGTGTGCGGAAGGATTCTCCCAGCTCGATGAACTTCCCGATGGATTCATTCGCCATCAGGTTTTCCATGAATCCCTCATCGAGATATATTTCATTTCCGGTACTCAGTTCTTCTGCCATACCTACCTCCAAAAAAAGCGGCCGTATTCACGACCGCCTCATAACTAATTCAGATCACAGCTTTGCAATCTTTACCGATACCTTTTTACCGGCATCCAGCTCCACGCTCGCACTGAGCTTTCCGGCCAGGTTAGTCTGGATACTACCTGACGACTCCCCGTCTACATCCAAACGATACAGCGTATCCGGCTCAAGCTCTACTGTAAATGACAGATCTCCGGGTGCCTCCACATCAAAGGAAAGCTCGTTTTTATCTCCTTTGAAATTCGTCACCGTCGAGCCCGGCACACTCTCATACACCATGGTACCGTTGCGCTCAAGCCTGGTGATCTCTTTGAAGGTTTTGATCTTGTACGTAGCACCGTCGTACGGGAAATCTGCCTTCTTTGTCTTTGAGTCCAGTTCATAGTTGCCAAAGCTGAGGCTGCCATCGCCCTCCTCACGGATGAGTTCCTCTACTACACTCATATTCTGTTTTTCCTTTCTTACTTGTGGCGGCAGACGCTCCACCGCCGATCACGTTCCATCTGTATATGATTATATCATAACGTCAAAAAAAATACAAACATTTTCACAGAGATTTCATATTTTTTTCTGATGCATCACTCACGATTCATCTGCGAGAGTTCCCTGATATGTTTAACGCCGACTAAACGTGCTCCTCCAAGGTTTATCCCGCCTGCTTTCTCTATCGCGATCCTATTGCTCTCCGGCATGATGATAGTCGTATATCCTGTCTTTACTGCCTCCGCTATACGGCGTTCTGCCTGAGATACCGCACGCACCTCACCAACCAGACCGACCTCGCCGAAGAATACCATCTTCGGATCGAATGCTCTGCCGGTATGGCTTGAGATAAGTGCAGCGACCAAAGCAAGATCGATAGCCGGCTCGGTTATGCGCATGCCTCCTGCCACATTTACATAAGCATCACAATCACCTAACGTAAGCCCGATACGTTTTTCCAAAACCGCCATCAAAAGATTCACACGATTATAATCGGATCCAACCGCAGTTCTTCTCGGCACAGGGAAACTCGATCTGCATACGAGCGCCTGCACCTCTATCAAAAATGCCCTCGATCCCTCCATGGTACATACAACCACAGAGCCCGCTTCATCCTCAAGCCTTCCGGCCATCAGATACTCACTCGGGTTCGGGACCTCAACGAGGCCTTTTTCTCTCATCTCAAAAACGCCGACTTCATTGGTCGAGCCGAAACGGTTTTTCACTCCCCTGAGCATGCGATACATGGCTGTCTTGTCACCCTCGAAATAAAGGACGATATCCACCATGTGCTCAAGCATTCTCGGCCCCGCCACGTTTCCTTCCTTTGTGACATGGCCGACTATAAATACCGTTATATTTCTGCTCTTTGCGAGCTGCAAAAGAGTTCCCGTGATCTCTCTCACCTGACTGACTGAGCCCGGTGCGGCATCTATGCTCTCTTCATACACTGTCTGGATAGAGTCGACAACAAGCACGGACGGTGATACCTCATCGACCGCCTCGAGAATTGAACTCATGGACGTCTCTGAAAAAAGCAACATCCCGTCCTCGAACTCACCTATGCGATCCGCTCTTAACTTGATCTGTTTTTCAGATTCCTCTCCTGATACATAGAGCGTACGGATCCCCTTACCTGACAGCATCCTGCAGGTCTGCAAAAGAAGTGTGGACTTTCCGATACCCGGATCTCCGCCGACCAATATCAGAGATCCCGGAACTATACCTCCGCCGAGAACTCTGTCAAACTCCTCCATACCGACTGACTGCCTGGCATCCGCTGCCGTCTCCACATCCCGAATGGTCACAGGCTTCTTTTTCAAGCCGGTATTCGCCGCTGCTCTTTTTCTGGATTCACTTACGGCTTTGGTAGCGAGCTTGGCAGCCTGTCCTGCAGGAGCCTCCACAAGAGTATTCCATGCATGACAGCCCGGGCACTGTCCCTGCCATTTGCTGACTTCAGTACCGCACTCCTTACAAAAAAACAATGTTTTATCCTTGGGCATAGCTCTCTCCATAAAGAAACCGCCTGCGCCGGTTGACGCAGGACGGTATTTGTTTTATTTTGACGATTCTGACTGTGTCGTTTCGGATGAGTTTGACGAGCTGACAGAATCACCCATCAGTGCGGACACGTCAAATATCATTCCCTTGTCGCTGCCGACAGCCTTCGGAAGCTCGCCGTTCCACTTGTCAAGGAACTTCGATGTCAGAACATTTTTCGAAAGGGAATTCTCGAGTGTTCTGTTTGCCTTAGCTTCAGCTTCGGCTGTTGTCTGTTTAACCTTGGCATCCGCCTCGGCTTTTTCGATATTCTTTTTGTTCTCGATAGCCTGTGTCTCATAGGCCATCTGTGACTGCTGTTTCTGGGCGATCTTTTGATCGTATTCGTCATCAAACTGAGCGTTATTAATAACTACTTTATTTACCTTGATCGTTCCCTCTCCGTACTTCTGATCAAGCGAGTCCTGAACGCATTCCTGTGCCTTCGGCTCAAGTATGGAACGGTTCGTAACATCGACCGGAGAAAGAGTTTTTGAACTTGTTTTTATCGCTGATGCAACCAATGATTCATTCACCAGATTGTCCTCATAATTCGATACATTCGCAGCGATCCACGCACTCTTTTCGGGATTGATCTGGTATGTTACGGTTACACCCGAAAATGTTACGGTGTTTCTCTCAATAGTTTCGGATTTGATCTGATCAGTATCAAAAACCATATCCTGCTGTTTATTATTTACAAGCGAGATCTGCTGCGCGAGTGGGATACGAATGTTGAATCCGTTCGGCAGGGTTCGGTCAGATATTTGACCGAAGGTTGAGAGTACTCCCGTGTAACCTGTCGGTATGATAGTAAATGACATACCAAATGCTGCAATTACGATACCCAATACCCACAATACAGCGGCGGGTTTCTTTCTCTGTCCTTCCTCTCTTTTGTTGTTAAGGTAGGTAAGATAACCTCCACCTACCATCACCAAAACACCTACGGCAATGATGATATAATTCAGTACTACAGCCATCTTTCTTTCCTCCTCATATTAGTTTATTTATTAATTAAATGGTGTTCCTTCTATTGGTAATTCCTGCTCGACTTTTTTGACAACAACACGCTCTTTTTTATCCTCATCGGAACTGTCAAGCTCCGCAATGACCGTGTCGCCTCTGTGGATAATCCCGTCAAGCATCGCCTCAGCCAGAGTGTCCTCGACATTGTTCTGGAGAGCCCGTCGGATCGGTCTGGCTCCGAAATCCTTGTCAAAGCCCTTCTTCGCAACGAAGTCGATCACCTCATCCGAGACGGTCAGGTACACACTCGTCTGCTCCTTGAGTCGCTTCTCAAGACCTCTGGTTAATATGGCCGTGATATCATGAATGTTTTCTTCATTCAAAGTATGGAATACTATCAGCTCGTCGACACGGTTTATAAACTCCGGCTTAAAAATATGACGAACCTCCTCCATCACGCCTTCTTTCATCTTTTTGTAATCTTCCTCCGCGGAAGTCTTGGCACCGAATCCAAGATTTTTCGGAGAGATGATGCGGTTCGCTCCCGCATTTGAGGTCATTATTATTATCGTATTTTTAAAGTCAACTTTTCTGCCGTGCGAGTCGGTGATATGACCGTCCTCGAGCACCTGGAGGAGCATGTTGAACACATCCGGGTGGGCTTTCTCTATCTCATCGAAAAGCAGTACAGAGTAAGGTTTTTTCCTTACCTTCTCAGAGAGCTGGCCTCCCTCCTCGTATCCGACATATCCCGGCGGAGAGCCGATCATCTTCGACACGCTCGCCTTCTCCATGTATTCGGACATGTCTATCCTTATCATATCCTTTTCCGAGCCAAACACCGCCTCGGCTAAGGCTTTCGTAAGCTCCGTCTTTCCGACACCGGTCGGTCCCAGGAATAAAAATGAACCGATGGGGCGTTTCGGGTCTTTCATCCCGGCACGTCCTCTGCGGATAGCCTTTGATACGGCAGTTACCGCTTCATCCTGTCCTACCACACGTTCATGAAGGATGCTCTCAAGCTTTTTGAGCCTTTCGAGTTCCTCCTCCTCGAGCTGATTTACAGGAATATGAGTGCGGCGGGATACCACCTCCGCTATTTCTTTTTCTCCGACGATACGCTCTGACTTGCGAGCTTTTTTCGTGAGCTTTTTACGCTCCTTTGAGAGCTTCTCATCGTTTATCCTCTCGCGCTCCTGAATCTCTATGGCTGCCTCGATATCACCGTCTATCAGGGCCTGCTCTCTCTCGGCATACAGGATCGCTTCGCGTTCCTCGAGATCCTTTAATTCCTGAGATTTGTGAATTATGGTCTTTAGTCTGAACCTGGCTGCCGCTTCATCAATCAGATCTATGGCTTTGTCAGGCTGGTATCTGTCATTGATATATCTGGATGAGAGTCTCACCGCAGCATCCACGGCCTCATCACTGATAGTCACTTCATGATAATTCTCATAGAGACTTCTCACACCCTTAAGGATGGTGATGGTCTGCGCTTCCGACGGCTCCTCTATGATCACCGGCTGAAAACGTCTCTCTAACGCAGCATCTTTTTCTATGTGCTTGCGATATTCGTCTGTAGTCGTAGCACCGATCACCTGTATCTCTCCTCTGGCGAGAACAGGCTTTAATATATTGGCAGCATCCAGCGAGCCCTCTGCCCCGCCTGCACCTATCACCGTGTGAAGCTCGTCGATGAACAGAAGGATATTTCCCGCGTCACGTGTTTCATTGAGCGCTCTCTTTATCCTCTCCTCAAACTCTCCTCTATACTTCGTACCGGCAACCATACCGGATAAGTCGAGCGTCATGACTCTCCTTCCGATCAGGCTTTCCGGAACCTCCTCGCCTACGATCCTTCTCGCAAGACCCTCTGCGATGGCCGTCTTTCCCACTCCGGGCTCACCGATAAGGCATGGGTTATTCTTCGACCTGCGTGAAAGGATCTCTATCACACTCTCTATCTCATCCTCACGGCCGATCACAGGATCTATCTTTCCTTCCTTTGCGAGCGTATTTAAATCCCTCGCATACTGATCGAGCGTTGGAGTAGCCTGACCTCCTCCCATTCCCTTTCTTCTGGCCTGGGTACGTGTCTGTATCAACTCGCTCTTTGCCTTGGCCGGATCCGCACCGATGGTGGTGATGATGTCCATGTATATCTTTTGGATATTCGCCCCGGAATTAAGCAGTATCTGATATGCAACCGTAGTAATATCCTTGAGTATGGCGATAAGCAGATGCTCGGTCCCTATAAGCTCGGCTTTGAGTTTCTCCGCTTCCTTTCCGGCACTTGTTATGATCTCTTCAAGTCTCGGGGAGAGACTCGCTTCCTCCGGATCGAGAAGCGCCGTATCGGATCTTCCGACATAGTTCTCGATCTCGTACTGAATATCTTCCTTTTCGAGCTTATTCTCTTTAAGGATTGTCTGAGCAACACCTGACGCCGCACATAGTCCATACAGCAGATGCTCAGTACCGATCATAGAATTGCCGATCTTCGCCGCGAATTTTGCCCCCTTCGAGATCGCCTTCTCCGCTTCTGCGGTCATCTTCTGTCTCACTACTTACCTCCCTGTCTTCCTTTTCATAATAATACTCAAGCTCTCTGCGCTGTTTAACCACCAAAACTATCATGGATACGGAAAACACCGCGAGTACAACCACTATTATGTATAATATGATACTGTAACCTTTGTCCTCGGATTTGTCAAGAGGTTCTGTGCCATCCGCCGCCGGTCCGCTCACTACCTGCTCTGTTCCCTCTGCAGGCTCAGGCTCGGTCTTTCTTGTCACCATGAATATGTATCGTTTCTTGTTTCCGTTCTCTGCCGTGATATTAAGGATTACTTTATTTACCCCGTATGTGAGATTCTTATTTCCCTTAAGCTCAGCTTTAGCTTTCTTACTTGCAAGAGTATAATCCATGAAAAAAGTATCTGTCTCGCTTCCCACCTCTGCCTCATAGGTCCTGATATCCGGATCAAACTCGGGAGACATGGTTAAGGCATTTGTTGTAAGTTCTTTGAGCTTCCAACTGCCGCTGAGTTTAACTGTCGGAGTCGGCTCCGCAGGCGATGCAGCCGGACCTGCGGGTGTATCCTCTTCTTCTCCCGTTTCATTTACTGTTATATCTATCTTGTCTGTTTTTAAAGAAAGCTGCGATCCCTCACCATCGGTTACTCTGGCACCGTTTCTGATGAATACCGTCGCATCCCCGTTTTCAAGTGCAAGAAATGATAGCGAAAATGTTCTTCTGACCGGAGAGTCGGTGTTGTCGAGAGACTGAATATGAACCCCTCCGGTTTCTTTGGTAGCTTTTGCTCCTCCATCTATAAACTTTAATACAGCTGTATTGTAATCAACAAAAAAGTCTGTCTCCAGCACTCCCGTTTCCGCTGTCACCTTGCATATCACGGAGAACACCTCTCCCTTTTTTTTGACCGGATCGGAAACCGACAATGATATGGCTCCGCCACTTGCCTTTGCATCAGGCAAACGATGCACTAAGCCGATCGACCCTCCCAAAAAAAGGATCAGACCGGCTATTATAATTCGTCTTTTGATGGAATTGTTTTTCAATTCTGATACACCATCCTCTCTTTACTTTGGCGCAGCGCAGGGGCTTGCCGGCATCTTTTTATACACCGGGATGCTGAACACCAAAGGTGTTTTTTCCAAAAGACCGCTCTCCTCATACGCCTTTTTGATCTTTGCCGCCTCAGATGTGGCAGCTTCAACATTTGTCATATACTGATGATTGTACCTGTCCTTCGGAGTCACATTGAACTTCTCAAGATAAACAGTATTCTGTCCGACATTGATATACTTTGATCCTATAAACATCGATCCTCCTACTATCGATCGATAAGGATCCGTCCACGGGCGAAGATAATCCGTCCCCTCCGATGCCCATTTCAATCCGTTCAGAACAGGTTTTTTGCCGCTGGTAGCACCTATATTGTAAAAATTATAGATCCCGGGGTATGTTTTATTCTTTCCGGTAACAGCCTCACTTGTGGTCGTGGCACTGGTGACCACCTCCTGCTTTACGCGTGAAGCGAGATGGATAGGACTGACCCCGGTGTTCTCCGCTGCCGTTATAAATGCAGACGCATAAGTCATCTTTGCACTCTTGCCAGTCAACGGGTCCACATAAGAAAACTTCTTTCCTGAGAACGGCGTGTTCGAAAGCACCTGCTCAACTCCGGTCTTTGTGTGGATACCTTTCTGATACTCCTGAGTCTCAAACTGGTATATGGTTCTTTCGTTTAAAAAATTCCTCGGATCCATATAGTAAGCCACCGCCTCCGCAGATGCAGCGACCCATGTCGATCCGTCAAAAACCTTCCATTTCCCGGTCTTTTCATTGTAAGCCTTGGGGTCCTTTGATTTCCATGCCTCTGACTTTGAGTTGGGTATTAAGTTTCGTCCCACCACACTCTCACTTTTGATGACGGTATCCCATTCAAGGCCTGTTTCATACATTCGAAACTCCCAAAACGGATACTGATCATGAAGTACTCTCAGGTACTGTTTGTACTCTTCGGGCACACCCTGCTTTTTCATTTCTTCCTCGAACTGTGCCTCATTAAGAGCATATATCTTTACTTCTTTTGTACTCTTTGTAAGCATAACAAACTTCACTCTGAGATAGCCTGTTACATGCTTTCCGTTAAAGTCAAATGATATATTGTACCACTTTTTTCCATTGAACGTAGTCTCCGAGAGTACATTTACTTTATCTGAAGTCTTTACCGTTACGATAACTCCGTCCGAAGTTACGGATTTCTTTTTTGCAGGGTTTACTTTTACCTTTGTTCCCTCCGGCGCATCGATTATCTTTGCCGCAGCAGTAGTGATATTAATAAGTTCAATATATGAGTTTTTAATATATCCTTTATATTTCTTTTTTCCTACCGGAAATGATACTTTGAACCATTTCAAAACCTTGTTATTTACTACTGTTTTTTTCTCTCCTATTACGGTAATATTTGTTCCTTTTGATACCGTAACATCTTTTGATGATATCTGCTTTCTTGTGAGCGTGTCGCTGTTAAAAACAGGAGCATCCGAAAGTATCTGACCGGGAACGGAAATCGGTTCCGTTACCGTTTCTACGCGATAATCCTTTGCTGCAGCATCAGCTTTTTTCAAACTGAAAGTCAGCCCGGCAGCTGCTGTAAGTAGTAATACTACTGCCCTCACATAACGCTTCATCATCACACCCCCCGCATACTGTTACGCTTTACATACAATATAATATCTCTCGTCGGTAGACTTGGGTTCACTCATCATATCTCCACCGAACGACTCGACAAATGTAAGCCCGGCTCCCTCTATTTTTTCTTTTAAAAAATCTATATCATACGCCTTCTGGTAATGCGCTTCTTCGCTTTTTTCAAAAAGGCCGTCATCTCTTCTTTTAAAAATAGTAAGCATGTATTCATTGATAAATCTGTCTTCATAATAATAGTTTTCCCAGATATAACTTACATCTTCATCCTGCTCGACCCATGTCTGATTGCCGATGATATTCTGATAACAAAACGCTGTCTTCATATCGAATATCATATATCCGCCCGGACGGAGATATTTTTTCACTCCCGCAAAAAGTGAATCAAGCTGTTCATCACTGAGCAGATAGTTTACGGAATCGCATACACTGATCATGGCATCTACCTGCCTGTCCAACTCGAGCTCCTCCATTGCCTGTTCGATATAGAGTATATCCGATCCACTCTCTTCTTTTTTCATATTGGCCAAAGCCAACATCTCCGGAGAAACATCCACGCCCGTCATGTCATATCCCGCCGATGCAAACAGCTCTGTCATGGTCCCGGTGCCACAGCCAAGTTCACAGATCGATCCTTCGGCGATGCCATGCTCCTTCAGGTAATCATGGATCCTCTCAAACCAATCCTCATATGGGATATTGTCCATCACCTGATCATATACATTTGCAAAATCTTCGTACATACGCACCTCCATCTTCGATTAAAACTCCACTTTTATTTCCCTGTCCAGATGGAAAGAATACAGATAACACTCTTTGACTTTCTTTCCGAGAAGCTTTTCAAGTGCCTCTTTGTATAACTCCATCTGTACGTGATATTTCTCTGCAAGCTCCGTGCCCGACTCAGACGTGGTTCTGTCGGTCTTGTAATCCATCAGGACTAGCTGATCTCCTTCTTCAAAGTATCCGTCTATGATACCCTGGATCATAATGGGAGCATCACCAAACTCTGAATACTTTCCGCCGATCGACGAGGCGGTCTTGTTAAGTATAAAAGGATTCTCCCTTTTCAGCTTCCCCGAAGCTGCGGCCTTTATCATCCTTTTGCCGAGATCACTCTCAAAAAATGACCTGATCTTTTTGGGATCTATGATCTTTGCATCTTCTTTTTTAAGATGTTTCGTTTCAACAAGTCTTTGCAGCTCAGCGTCAACCGACGCCTCGGCATTCTCAGGATCAAAAGATGAAAAATCCATCGTCGCCATGGCCTGGTGATATATGGTTCCCCGTTCAGCTCCGGTGTATCCCTTCTTTTCAGCCTTCCTCATAAACCTCGGAAGGTCCTCCGCCTCAGATCTGACAGGCTCTATCCCGAGACCGGTCTCCGATTCCTCCATGGATGCCTTTTTCAATTCGGAAACAGACAGTCTCACCGGAGGAAGCTCAGATGATGTTAATGTATCATCCCATTTTTCTGAATTATACTCATCGTATGTGTCAAAAATATTTGTATCTGAGATCATCTGCGGGCTTTCAATCGCTTCTATCCTTTTGTTCCAATGTTCAAAAACGTTTTCACCGATCCTTCTGATCTCAAAAGCCCCATGAGTCTCATCAGCAATTAAGGCAGGCTTCAGCATATCGGTAAGAGCCTTCATTTTCATTCTTTCTTCATAACCGGTTCCGTCATCCGGCTTCCCGAAATCATCCGCGGAAACGATAATAAGCTGCTCCTTTGCTCTGGTCATCGCCACATACAGAAGCCTGAACAGTTCGCCGCGTTCATCCTCTTTATTTCTTTCATGGATCAGATTCCACCCGAGAGTCCGTTTTGTCCAGCCGTACTTCTCATCATCATAGAGTCCTCCGACTCCGATGTCTGTATCATATACAAACCTGCCGGCATCCGTATCAACACCTTTCGATCCGGCTCTCGTGATGAATACAACAGGGAACTCCAATCCTTTACTCTTATGAATGGACATAAGCCTTACTACATTTTCATTTTCTTCATCTATCTGAGCCTCACCTATATCAACCTCGTTCTGACGTATCAGTCTCAGATGGTCCACGAAAGCGTGTATACCCTGTTTGCTTGATCTGTCAAACTCCGTTACCATATACAGAAAATAGTCAAGGTTAGCTCTGCGTCTTTTGTAATCATCATCCAGATACTCACTGAAGAACTCATATATCCCTGTTTTTTGATACACTTCTTCGACCAATGCTGTCATAGGGATATACGGGGATTCGGCACGAAACTCATCGAGCATCTGCAGAAAATCCCCCAGACGCTTAACCACTGTATCATCATACTCTATGTCCTGCTTCTCCATATTTGCATACATTGTTACAGCATCAAAAAGTTCCCCATACGGGTACGCGATCCTGACCTCGGAGAGCATCCTGTCGTCAATCCCAAACAGATTACTTGCAAGCACTCCCGCGAGAGCGATATCCTGTCTCGGATTGTCTATTATACTGAGAAGCTGTATTATAAGACTTATTTCTCTGGTGTCAAAAAAACCATTTGTGAGTTCCGTAACAAACGGGACTTTTATCCAACGAAAAGTCTTTGTATACTCATATGCGATAGGCATCACCGCACGTGAAAGGATAACTATATCTCCATAATTAACCCTTCTGTATTCATTATTTTCACCAATTATATAAAGCGGATCATCACCCTCGACCATGGCCTTTATCTGACATGCGATATGATATGCCTCCGTCTCGTCTCTTGACCGCCATTCGTCGATAAGATCGATCCGTGATGCCTTTGGTATCGGGATATCCTTCTCCGGCTGCGGTCTGTCACCAAGTCCGTAAACCAGCCTGGCATCCTCATCATATTCCACTCCGCCGATATCCGATCTCATTATACGATCAAAAACCTCATTCGTTGAATCAATGATAATCTCAGCCGATCTGAAGTTTTTGTGGAGATCAATCCTTCTGCATTTGGCGTTCTCATCCTGAGCATACGTATTAAGCTTGTGCCTGAACAGATCCGGGCACGCATGTCTGAACCTGTAGATACTCTGTTTGATATCTCCGACCATGAACCTGTTTTTGCCCGTGCACTCCCATGGTCTTTTACCGGTCTGCTCGGACCCGTCGCTTTTTGAGATACTCCAGAGTATGGTATCCTGAACCCTGTTGGAATCCTGATATTCATCTATCATCACTTCAGAAAAATACTCCGATAGCTCCTTCGCCGCATCCGACTTTACCTTCTTCCCGTTTTCATCCGTATCAAAAAGTATCTTTAACGCGAACTGTTCCAGATCGTTAAAGTCAACTACTCCCCTGTCTCTTTTTTCTTTTGCATACTCCTTAGCGAACTCCCCGGTCAGCCTGATCACGGCGCAGGTGGTCTCAGCCATTACCTTGCGCTCTTTTTCATGCTCTTCAATAGTATTCGAAAAAAAGACATCTCTGAATGACTCCTCCAATCTTTCTCTGATCGGTTTTATCTTTCCGATCACCATATTTTTTATCTCCGCGTCTTCTTTTTTTACCGGATTTTTGGGCAGGCCTTTGAGCTCCATATCCATAAGGACGATCCTCATATCTTCATAGGCCTTACGCGAATCTCTTTCTCCTTTTTCGAAAGATTCTCCGATAGTTTCAAGACTGTGAGCAGTCGATATGATCTGATTAAGAGTGTTCAGATCTTTTTCCCCGTCAAGGTCACCTGCGTACAGATCAAGCAGTTTTTTTACGGGCTCTATCATACCGCTCGCAAGGCGTGTCACATATCTGATCAGTTCAGGGATAACCTTCGACTTCTCATCCGTAAGTGGTGTCCTTAACTCTTTTTCCCATTCATCCATGGTCAGATCGGGAAACGGCTCACTGTATGCATGCTCGTACATCTCAAGTATCCACTTTTTTAACTGCGAATCATTTTTATTCAGAGCTCGTAAAGATGCAACCCTCTCAAAGCTCTCATCATCCTTTTCATACTCGCTCTCAAGCAGGGAATCAAGTACCTGATTTTTGATCAGAACAAGCTCTGACTCATCTGCCTCACTAAACGCAGGATCCAAACCGATCCGATAAAAATACTGGCCTATGATATAGTTACAGAAACTGTGTACTGTCGATATGTGGGCTCCCGGTATGAGTCTGAGCTGCCTGATCAGTCTCTCTCTGGCCGGCTTTGCAAGGTTCTCATCCGAAAGCGCATCCTCCATCCTTTTTCTCAGGCGCTCTTTCATCTCTGCAGCTGCTGCTTTTGTAAACGTCACGACAACAAACCTGTCTATATCCACAGGCTCATCCTTATCCATGATACGATTATAGATCCGTTCCACCAATACGGCAGTTTTACCGGACCCCGCCGCAGCAGAAACCAAAAGCTCAGATCCTCTGGCATTTATTACCTGCTCCTGTTCTTGTGTCCAATCCGGTTTATCTGATCTCATAAACATCTCCTGACGCTATCTCACTGACTATACTGTAATCCTTTCCACAACTGTCAAGATCCCTCATCATATCGCCGCTGGTTTTGGGTTCTTTTCCACATACTCCCGAATACGGACAGTACTTGCAACCATCCTCCTGCTTGTATTTGTATGACAGTGCTCTGATATCACCCTTATATATATCTGTCGCGGCTTTCTTTATCCAGGCATTTGTATAGTGGGTTATCTCTTTCATGTCATCGTTATAGATCGCACCGGATCCACTTCCGAAACTGCCGTCTTTATTTAACTTGGCAGGGATCGCAAGAGACGTCTGACCGGGGCTCAGAGTCGTATCAAGATTCTCGTATGATGAATCCGTAAAACACCCCTTCGGTCTGGCCGCCATCGCCTCATTATACTCAAATTTCGAACTGTCAAAACTCTTATCCAGCTTGTTCTGTTTCTGCTCGAAGGACTGAAACAATACGGCCGCCGGCTTATTGTCGGTTACACCCGGATCAGCCGGATAACCTTCCGCTATTGCAAGATATGTAAAAAGCTGAAGTTCCAAACCGTAGTATACTTTGTTCAGATCAAGCTCTTTTGCACTGCTTTTATAATCAACTATTTTTATATATCTCGTCCCGTCCTTGACAAACGCATCTATCCTGTCTATCCTTCCCCGGAGTCTGAGCTTCTTCCCCTCTCCAAGGTCAGTCTCCGTAAGAGGACTCGTAAACTCGGAAGGATCCCGGGGATCAGAGCTAAAGGATGCCTCAGACGCGATCTGATCAAAATCTCCCACCTTCATTTGCTCTCTCATATAAGTAAGCATCTTGAGGTAGACCCTCTTCATTCTTTTAAGATAGTATTCCGTTCTTTTGCTTTGGCCGAAGACATCATCACGGTATTTTTCTCTGCTCTCGCTGTCAAAACATTTTTCTCCGAACTCCCTTAACGTATCCTCATCTATGGTACGCCATGTGAGTCCGTTTTCACTCATCATTTTGAATAACTCGTTCATGGAATTGTGAAAAATATTCCCCCGGTCCGAAGACTCTATCTCGTATTCTTCTCTTTCCTTCAGTCTGAGTCCATACTGTAAAAAATGCGAATACGGGCATGCGGCGTATCTTTCAAAACGGGTTATGCTGGCTTCGATCTCGTTGCCGTAAAGCTCCTTTGCGATATCCGCCGAAAGCTTGGCAGATGATTTGTTCAGGTTTCTGTCAAAAGGGAAACTGCTTTCATTTTTTCGCGTTATGTTTCCGAGATCCACATAATCACTTTCTATCTCAAACATATCCTCTATCCTGTCGATCAGATACGATGGACGGAGTTTATCTCCGGATACATTTGTCTTTATATAAGTCAGCGTAAGACTCTCCTGAGGTTTGGTCACCAAACGGTAGATATAATTCATCTCCTGCTCATAAAGCTTCTCTGCGTTTGGCGCGAGTTCTATTCCTTCCTCATCGCCAAATACCTCTATCATATCTCTTTCTCTGTCCGTAAGAAGTCCCTTTGAGCTTCTCCCCTTCGGGAAGATATCATCTCTGTTTCCGATGAAAAACAGATGCCTGATCTCCCCCAGACGCGTCCTCTCCAGATCACCTACGACCACGCGGCCTGTCGACGGCGGGACGAAGCCCATAACTCCCTCTGATATTCCCGCACTGAGTATACGGATGTAATCTGACAGCGACATCTCTTCATCGCCCAAAAGTGATACCAGCTCATCGAACAGATCGAGCATGGATGAATAAATCCTTCTGTACTCATTTGCAAAAAGCACGTCTCCTTTTTCATCCCACTCATCTGCAAGCTTTTCGAGTTTGTCTCTGCATGAGTTTTTAACCATCAGATCAACAAGTACTTTAGTAAATAAATATACTGATCTTTTCCCTCTTCCGACTGCCTTTACCTCATCCTCAACAGAGTTAATAAACGTTTCGCGACAGGAATTAATAAAGTCCATTTTTCCGGTATACAAACCGTGAACATCGTATTTCCATTCCTCTAAAAATGACTTAAATCCCCACCTTCCGCTGGCGAGCATGTAGTTCTCCATGATGTCGGCATCATTTAATGAGAACGGTGAAAGCCCGCCTCTCATAAACCTTATCACGCTCTCTCTGTCAAACCCTTTTTGTATCATGGTTAAAAATGACAGTATATATTCCGCCAGAGGGTTCATTCCGAGCGCTTTATTTTTATCGATAAATATAGGGATATTATACTCTTCAAATGAGCGGCGCAGATATGGCTCATATCCGTCGATATCCCCCGTGACTACAGCTATGCTTCCGGGATCACATTTCTCTTTATTTATAAGCTTTGCTATCTGCATGGAAACAAATGCACACTCTTCGCGTTCCGTACGAAGAGAATACACTTTTACTGCTCCGGTGCGTTCTCCGGTATATACGGATTTATTATGTCTGAAAATATTCTGTTCCAAAAACATTAACTCGGGCTGATCCTTCAGTCTGTACGAGTCATAATTATCTCCCTCTCCGACCCTGATGATATCATTAACTGCAACGCCGTTTTCCTTTGCAATTTTTGTGAGTTTTTTTATCGTATTATTTCCGATCTGAAAGACATCTTTTCTCGAATCATCATGATCTGTGGACATTGTTATTATAACGTCTGTACACCTTTTCATAAGCGCAGTGATCAGGCCATACTGAACGGGAGTAAACCCCGTAAAATCATCTATACATATAGTGGCATTTTTAAGAAAAGAAAGCCTGTCAACCATCTCCGTAAGCATCGGGATAAGCTCATCCGCCATGCGATAAGTCTCTCCCATTCTTTCTTCGAGGCCATGCTTTAACAACATCAGGTCCTGAAGCTTCCATGAAGTTCTGGAGTCAGCACCAAACTTTTCTATTAGTTTTTCTATCTCATCATCTCCGACTGAATACTCCATAAACTCACTTAAAAGAGACTTGCACTCGTCCAGAAATCCCGGACGGTCAAGCCCCTTTGAAAAGAATTTTAATTCGGTTTTTTTGTCAGAGATCACCTTGCGTAAAAGCATTATCTTGCCCTCATCGGACAAGACTGTACGGCTCTCTCCGTCGTACTCCTCAAGCGCTCTGTACGCAAGGCGTCTGAAACTCAGAACATCAATATTGATGATGCCGCCACCGTTTTTATTTGCAAGGATCCCGGTCGCCTCCTGGGAAAACTGATCGGGCACCAGAACAAAAGCATTTTTGCTGCGATCAGCGGATGCGACCTCCGTGATCATGTCAAACGCAAGTGTGGATTTGCCGCTACCGGAAACACCTGTGATCAATTGTAAAGCCATTTAGTTCAACCTCCACAGAGTATCAGCCGCATCACTCGGCATCCTCCAGTCTCCTCTGGGACTGAGTGATACCGTTCCGACCTTCGGTCCGTCCGGAAGGCATGAACGCTTGAACTGCTGAGCGAAAAATCTCCTCATAAATGTATCAAGCCAGTGCCTGATCGTATCATCGTCATACTCATCACCAAATGCGTATTTCGCGAGTCTTAGTATTTTTCCGGAATCAGCTCCTGTCCTCATCATATGATAAAGGAAGAAGTCATGAAGCTCGTACGGACCCACGATGTCCTCGGTACGCTGCGATATGGTTCCGTCCTTGGGCGGCAGCAGTTCGGGACTCACCGGTGTATCAAGGATGTCATCTAAGACTTTTTTCAGCGACTCCTTATCAGTACTGTCAGCAAAATACTTCACCAGATATCTGACGAGAGTTTTCGGTACTGACGCATTCACTCCATACATGGACATATGGTCGCCGTTATATGTCGCCCATCCGAGCGCAAGCTCCGACAGATCTCCTGTTCCTACTACCATTCCGTTTGTCATGTTGGCGATATCCATGAGCACCTGCGTGCGCTCTCTGGCCTGCGCGTTCTCATAAGTGACATCATGTACATCCTCACTCTGTCCTATGTCAGAAAAATGCGCTCTCACACTCTCTCTGATATCAACCTCTCTGAAGTCCGTACCCAGCTCCTCTGCAAGTCGTACTGCATTATCATGAGTACGATCCGTAGTTCCAAAACAGGGCATCGTGACTGTATGGATACCCGTTCTCGACAGTCCCAGATGGTCAAACGCTTTTACCGTGACCAACAATGCAAGTGTGGAATCAAGTCCGCCGGAGAGCCCCACGACTGCATCCTTGCATCCGGTATGGGACAGCCTTTTTGCCAATCCCCTAGCCTGTATATCCGTGATCAGCGTCGCTCTGGAAGTACGCTCCGACTCATCATCCGGAACAAAAGGAAGCTTGGAATACTTCCTGGTTATCACGGCCTCTGTCGGCGCGCCGATATCAAAACGGCATCTCCTGTAACCGACATTTCTCCAGTCGGCACAAACAGGGAATGTATTTAATTGTCTCCTGGTGTTACGAAGCTTCGCGATATCAATCTCAGTGACAAGCATCCTCTCATCGCCAAACGGCTTGTTCTCTGCGATCATCTTTCCGTTTTCGGCGATCATGTTGTGACCGGCAAATACCATATCCGTTGTCGACTCACCCTCACCTGCATCGGCATAGATGTATCCCGAAACCGTTCTTCCGCTCTGGCCTAAAACAAGGTCCCTTCTGTATTCGGATTTCCCTGTGATCTCATTGCTGGCTGAGAGATTAACGATCAATAATGCTCCCACTACCGCATGCTTCGAAGACGGCGGACTCACTGCCCACAGATCCTCACACAGCTCGATGGCAAACGTGAACTCAGGGATCCATGTATCCTGAAAAATAAGGCTGGTACCGAATGGTGCCTTGTCATCACCGAGGATTATCTCTCCCATCTCAGGCTCACCCTCAGCGAACTGGCGTGCCTCGTAGAACTCATTATAATTCGGTATGTAAGTCTTTGGAACCACGCCCAAAACCTTTCCTCCGCACACAGCAACCGCAACATTATAAACACGACCTCTGTGCTCTAAAGGCATGCCCAGAACCGACACCATATCAAGCTCGGCTGTCTGATAAAGGAACTCATACAGAGCCTCCTTTGCTCCATTCAAAAGTGTATCCTTCAAAAAAAGATCCCCACAGGTATATCCCGTTACACTCATCTCCGGGAATACGCAAAGCCTTACTCCGACTGCAGCTGCCTCCTCTGCTTTTTCAACCATTATACTAACATTGTACTCCGGATCGGCCACCCTCACATCAGGTGTCACTGCAGCTACTTTGACAAATCCGTCTTTCATAAATATCCTCCATTCCCTTTTGTCCTTAGGACTGAAACAGGCAGCGATCACTCGCTGCCTATATCCTGCTTATCAATCCCGAAATGCCGGCTTCTGTTTTTTGACTCCTAGCAAAGGCTAGGTGGGCAACCGCATGTAGCCTTCTGCCTTCCGTTGCTATGTCTCCATAAGTACGAATATACGGTAAGTGTACATACGCAGTGACGGCCCGACATCCAACTACAAATATAGGAATCCCTTTTAAAGTGTTGTAGGTTCAAAAATACAGAAGTTGTCGTACACTTCAGGAGAAAGTTCTTTGTCTTTTCGATGGTTTTATTATACTATAACATTCGGAAATAATCAAGTATATTTTTCGTTTTTTTTCGTGTTTTTATTCTTCTATTTTTTCTGATGTTTCAGGAAACTCCATAGTGAAAACAGTTCCGTCTGTTTCGGTACTCTTTACTGCTATAATACCGCCATGTCTTTCAACTATATTCTTTGCAACAACAAGTCCCAGACCTGACCCCTCTCTGCCTCCGTGAGTCGATGCACGATAGAACTTATCAAACACCTGTGCCCACTCCTCCTCGGGGATCACTATTCCACGATCGGAAACGGATGCGCTGACTCTGCCATCCTTTCTTCCTATATGTACCTTTATCTCCGTGCCGGGATCACAGTACTTTATCGCATTCTGCATCAGCACTACGAATACCTGTCTGATGCGGTCATAGTCACCGTCGATCAGAGACATCTCATCATCATAGGTTACCTCACTGTGGATATTTTTTTCTTTCATAAGAATACGCAGTCCGCGCATCGCATCCTGCGCAACGGCGATAAGATTTATCACCTCGGTATTCATCTCGAAATCAGGATTCTGCATACGCGAGATGATAAGAAGATCCGATACCAGTCTCTCCATAGTAACACACTCATCCTGGATCCTCTTCAGATACTCCCCGCGTTTTTCTTCATTATCAACATAGCCCTCCACTAGAGCATCAGCATAACCCTTGGTAACGGTTATGGGAGTCCTTAATTCATGTGATACATTTGAAAAAAAGTCCCGCCTGGTCTGCTCGATACCGGCCCGGTAGTTCTCAGCTTCATCAAGCTGCTCGGCAAGCTCATCCATCGTATCAGCGAGAGATCCTAACTCATCATTTCTTATGATACCCGTGGTCCCACTGTAATCGCCCGAAGCTATCTCCCCGGCAAACTCATCGATACGAAGAATGGGTCTGACAAGCTGTCTTGAAAAAATGAGCGCAAGGATGATGGCGATGAGTCCACCCATCCCGACACACAAAAGCATGTATTTCTGATACTGTAAAACCGTAGCGGACCGCACCGTCATCGGCCCTGTTACCAGCACCGCACCCATGACATTTTTATTGTTGTCATACACCGGTGTAGCTACATGCATCATATCAGTATCATATATGTCATCATGGTCGGTATAGTTTTTCCGTTTACCGTTAAAAGCCTGCTCCAATATTCCTTCCATCTTTGCAGGCATCTCCATCTGATCGGGAACCACATTTGTAAACTGATCCTGAAGAGGATTTACTGATTTTGAATTGGAAAAGATCCAGATGTCCGTTTTTCTCGAACTGCCGAAATCCTCAACCGCAGCCAGATAGTCGGAAAATGTTTCTACATCCTCAGTCTGGCTGGCTTTCCCGACGCGATCCGCCACAGACTTTGCCAGATCATAAAGCTGCGTGCGGTAAGTCCCGATGATGTTTTTCTGATTGAACCGCGTGAACAAAAGACCGATCAGAAGCGTAAAAGCCACGATCACTACTCCAAAGTATATGAACACGCGTAGAAAAATGTGCTTCATTTAATCCTCTATTTTCAGATGTCAGATCTTGATCTCAAACTTATATCCCAGACCCCAGATAGTCTTTATCTCCCAATCAGGATGCTCTACCTGATCAAGCTTTGCACGAAGACGCTTGATATGCGAATCCACCGTACGGCTGTCTCCGAAATAATCCTGTCCCCACAGACTGTCTAAAAGGTTATCTCTGGTAAATACCTTGCTCGGATTTCCTGCGAGGATCCACATGGTCTCAACCTCTTTTTTCGTCATGGGAAGCTTCTTCGAACCTACATATATTGTATAAGCTTCGATATTTATGGTAAGATCCCCGATGTTCAGAACCTTTTTATCCTCGGTGACATCAGCGCGTCCCATACGACGGAGTACCGCACGAACACGTGCCATCACCTCGTTACCCGAGAACGGTTTCACGATATAATCATCCGCTCCAATATCCAACCCCATCACTCTCTCATAGTCTTCGCCCTTGGCCGTGACCAAGATGATAGGCACATCCGAATCCTCACGGATCTTCTGGCATACCTTGTAGCCATCCATACCTGGCATCATCACATCAAGAAGAATAACGGCGGGATCTGTCTTTTTGAACAGGTCTAAAGCCTCGAAGCCATCCTTTGCAACAATCGGTTCAAACCCCTCCTTCGCGACGTAGGTACCGAGAATGTCCTGTATATCCTCGTTGTCATCTACGATCAGTATACGCTGCATATTCCACCTCCTGAATATTTTTCAAAATGACTTTATTCTGACACTAAATTGCGACATTTTTATCACACCGATTCGATATAGTACTATTGTAAACTGAATTTGAAAATATGTCAACGCCATAGATTCCCTTTTTTTCAGAAATGACATAATTCTGACCAAGTGGCGTGATATCTTTATACTACCCTAGTAGGAGAGTACAAGGAGGAACTTCTATGAAACGTACTGTTCGATCCGTGATAATGTGCGCTTTGCTGGTCTGCATGTTCTTCGCAACAGCCGGTGTCAGCAAAGCTGCGGTCAGGAATCCGAGACTAAACCTTAAAAAGCTCAATCTGACCAAATCCACTACATTCACGCTTCGTGTATATAATCTCGAAGAAGACGAGGCCGCATTTTTCAAGTCTTCGGATACTGATACAGTCAGGATCGCAGGCACAGCCGAGGACAAGCGTTCATGCGTGATCGTCGGAAAGGCTGTGGGAAAAGCATATATCAAAGTCACCATCAAGAACAAAGACAAAGTCGTAGATACCCTTAAGTGCAGGATAACCGTATCACCCTTACCCGTGAGCATCAAGTTCTCAGATAACTCTGTCACGATGACCGAGGGGAATCAGGGTTACATAGGCTCCATCATCGAGCTGATCATCAAACCTTATTCTGCGAAAGAACAGCCTGTGTTTGAAAGCAGCAACGAGGATGTTGCAGTCGTTAATACACGTGGACTTATCACTGCAATGGAACCCGGTACCGCTACGATAACCGCAACTTTAGTATCTACGGGAAAGAAAGCATCCTTCAAAGTGATAGTAAAGAAGGACCCGAATGATGACTGAATTTGACAGCCTCCACTGTTCATAAAGATTAGGGAAAGACACACAAAAGGACACCTGATGACATGTCATCGGGCGTTCTTTTTTTCTTGATTTTTTTTTTGATATATGTTATACTCTTAACGTATGAGTTTGTAACAAATGCATTCATTTCAATGCAAGGAGGATACACATGTTTGCTGAACTGTTCGGACGCTATCTCGTGGGTGAGAACATCATTGATGCCCCAACACTCGAAAAACTTTTGAAAGAGCAGGCAGAGACCAGAGTCAAGCTTGGTATGATGGCAGTTGCAGAGGGACTTATCACGGATGACCAGGCCACTGAGATCAATAGGAGACAGCAAAAAGAGGACAAACGCTTCGGTGATATCGCTGTTGAGATGGGAGCACTTACCGATGCTCAGGTTTCCGGTCTTTTGGCCAAGCAGGGGAGCCCTTACATGCGTTTTATACAGATCCTCGTCGACGAAACAGATGTTGTCGCTTCTGACATAGACGGTTATCTCGAAGGCTTCCGCAAAAAAGAGGGCTTCGACCAGTCTGAGCTTGATTCGATCAAGGAAGAGAATGTGGGAGGATATATATCTGCATTTGCTACCGCCTCACAGCCGTTTGTATCCAATATCGCAGGACAGGTTCTCAGAAACATGACAAGATTTGTCTCGAGCGATTTTTATATCGACAGGATCAAAAAGATAAACGAGGTTCCATATCAGACACTTACTATTCAGCGTTGCCACGGTGATCATTCGATATACATCGGACTTCTCACTGAGAATGGCGATGATGCATTTATCCTGATGGCGAACCACATCACAGGAAAGAACTACGATTCGATGACACCGGAAGTTTATGATGCAGTAGGTGAGTTTATCAACGGAGTCAGCGGTCTGATCACTACGGAGCTTGCGAGCGAGCGCATGGTCATCGAGATCGATCCTCAGGCATTCTATCGCGAACAGTCGATCAAGGGAAGAGGATATCTTCTTCCGATATATATAGAAGGAAAGGAAATCGAGCTCTTTGTTTCCGTAGATTCCAATGTTAATATCGGAGAAACGGCCTTGGATGTTCATGTGAGCGTAAACACCGAAAAATCCGAGGGAGCAGGCTCTGACGGAAAACCGACGGTAGTTATCGTCGACGACTCGGGCTGGTCCAGAACCATCCTTCGAAATCTGCTTGAGAAAAATGGTTTCGCGATCATAGGAGAGGCCGAGGACGGACAAAGGGCAATAGAAGTATACAAAGAACTTCATCCTGATATCATAACTCTTGATATTACCATGCCGGTTCTGGATGGTATCGAGGCACTGAGAGGCATCATGGAATATGATCCTAACGCAAAAGCAGCCATGATCACCTCCGCCGGTCAGAGGAGCAAGGTTCTCGAATCATTAAAGCTTGGTGCCGAGAAGTTCATTACCAAACCGTTTGATCCGACACTGGTACTGACCGAGCTCAAAAGCCTAGTCAAGTGAAAAGCATAAAAATGGGAACATGAGCATAAATGCTCTGTTCCCATTTTTATGTTTAGCCTCAGTCCGTTAACGCTCAAAACTTGCCTGCGTTTGCTGCCTCTTCGATAGAAACTGCAACTGCAACGGTAGCACCAACCATCGGGTTGTTACCCATTCCGATGAGACCCATCATCTCAACGTGAGCCGGTACGGATGAGGATCCTGCGAACTGTGCATCTGAGTGCATACGTCCGAGGGTATCTGTCATACCGTATGAAGCTGGTCCTGCTGCCATGTTGTCCGGGTGAAGTGTACGTCCTGTACCACCACCTGATGCAACAGAGAAGTATTTCTTGCCCTGCTCGATGCATTCCTTCTTATATGTACCTGCTACAGGATGCTGGAAACGTGTCGGGTTTGTGGAGTTACCGGTGATCGATACACCGACGTTCTCCATATGCATGATAGCAACACCCTCCTGAACATCATCAGCGCCATAGCACTTAACGGTAGCACGGATT
This sequence comes from uncultured Lachnospiraceae bacterium, assembly GCA_947169235.1. Lineage (GTDB taxonomy): Bacteria > Bacillota > Clostridia > Lachnospirales > Lachnospiraceae > Eubacterium_F. The sequence continues at coordinate 30,743 of CAMVOY010000030.1, forward strand.
CCGTTTGAGTAAGCTTTCTCGAACTCAACATTCACCTTTGCTGCCTTGTAGTCGTACTTGGTCTCTACATATGTAAAGCCGTTGATACGGGAAATGATCTGAGCTGCGTCCTTGCCGAGTCCGTTAAGGATTACGCGAAGAGGCTTTTTACGAACCTTGTTTGCCTTCTCGGCGATTCCGATAGCGCCCTCAGCGGCTGCAAATGACTCGTGACCTGCGAGGAAGCAGAAGCACTCTGTCTCCTCCTCGAGGAGCATCTT
>CAMVOY010000031.1 GCA_947169235.1 uncultured Lachnospiraceae bacterium
TCTTTCTTTTATTATGTTTCTTGCGATACTAGTTGCATATTTTTCTTCACCGTATTCCCTCAGAATACGTTTAAGATCTTCTTCGGTGTAGGTATTTATGATATCTGCTGCAGTTAAGGTCTGATCCGCGTCCATCCTCATATCGAGCGGTGTATCCTCTTTGTAAGAAAACCCTCTCTCCGGATCGTCGAACTGGTGGGACGATACTCCCAAGTCCAACAAGATTCCATCGACCTCATCCACCTGCAGATCATCAAGCACCTGCCTCATGTTTCTGAAATTACTCTTTACTATGGTTACGCGGCTGTCATTACCAAGTCTGGCTCCTGCCGCTCTTATTGCCTCTTCATCCTGATCAATGCCGATCAGGCGCCCGTCATCCCCCAGCATGTCGAGGATTGCTGAAGAATGACCGGCCCCTCCCAGCGTTCCATCCACATATATGCCACCCTTCCGAATGGCAAGCTGCTCGATGGTTTCACCAAGCAGAACGGATTCATGTTTGAACTCCACTATGTTCTCCTTAGAAGCTGAGACCGAACTCTGACATATGGTCAGCTATCTCATCTATATCAGCGATATCATCGCCACTGTCATGTCTTTCCTTGCTCCACAGCTCAACCTTGCCGAGGACACCGATAAATACGATATCCTTGTCAATACCGACTCTCTCCCGAAGGCTCGCCGGGATCAATGTCCTGCCCTGCTTGTCGCAATCACAGGTCGCTGCATTTGCCATGAAGGTTCTTTGAAGCGCTCTGGCTTCCTTTGTTCCGGGAAGCTCTTTGAGCTTAGTGAGAAAAACCTCCCACTCATCCATTGGGTAAGCATACAGGCAACCATCAAGTCCGACCGTCACAACAAAGGACTCGCCCAAACCATCCCTGAGCTTCGCCGGGATGATCACGCGCCCTTTCGCGTCTATGCCGTGTTCGTAGGTTCCCATGAACATGCTTACTACCTCGTCCTATAAAGTCTTACTGTATTCTTGAAACTCTCCACTCTCCACCACTTTTCACCACTATGGCTACATCTTACACCACTTTCATGGAAAATGCCAGCATTTTTTCAAAAAAAATCAAAGAAAAAAAGCCCGGAAACGGCGAAATTCCGAGCTTTCTCAATATATTACGTTATAAAAATATCAAGACACTATATATGGTGTTTTGCTGTCAGGTGTCGGATTATTTTTCTTTCGACTCCGAGAGTTTTTCGGCCTCTTCTTCTTCGTTTATGGCCTCGATCACCTTGTTTATGAAAGCGGTGGTGTTACCCTCCATCGCGGAGGCATCCTCCGGGTTTGTTTTCTTTTTTGATTTCACCCCTGTGGCACGCATCGACTCAGGCACCTCAGAGTTTCCTTTAGTCTTTATTCGGGCGACTATCCAGATGGCCACTCCCACTACCACACAGATGCCTGCGAGAAGCTGTGACACGGGTATTCCGGTCGAACCGAGCTTCAGCTGATCGGTTCTCACCGCCTCGATCCAGAAACGTCCGACTCCGTAACCCACGAGATACAAAAGCGCGATCTCGCCGTGGAACTTTTTCTTTTTCGTGAAGAATATCATGAGCAAAAGCACCATCAGGTTCCAGAGCGATTCATACAGAAACGTTGGGTGAACCTGGATAAAGTCCTTACCGTCTATGGTCTGGATATGCGCTCTCATCTCATCTGTGACAAATGTCTGATTGACATTTGCCAGATTCAGTCGCATCGCGAAGAAGCTGTCCGTATATCCGCCGAACACCTCCTGATTTGTAAAGTTACCCCAGCGGCCGATAGCCTGTCCGAGTATAAGACCGCAAAGAGCGGTATCCCAAAACAGAAGGAAGTTGTACTTTTTGATCCTGCAAAAAATATATGCAGATAAAAATGCCGCGATCACGCCGCCGTATATGGCAAGCCCACCGTTTCGGATATTGAATATCTGCAAGAGGTCATCCTTGTAATGATCCCACGCAAAGATCACATAATAAAGTCTTGCTCCTATAAGTGAAAAAATGATACCCCAGATCACATAATCGCTGTATATGCTCGTCTTCTGCCCTGTCGTCTTCGCCTGTCTGCAAGCCATGAGCAATCCAAAGAGCATACCAAAGGCGATGATCACGCCATAAAGAGCTATATCGATGCCGAATACGGAAAACTTCTTCGGCAGCTCACTTATATAAATACCAAGGTGTGGAAATGCCACATCTGCTGCATTCATCCTTTACCCTCCAATATTATACGTTAAATCTGAACAGAACGACGTCTCCGTCTTTCATTACGTACTCTTTGCCTTCGGAGCGAACGAGACCTTTTTCCTTGGCACCGTTCATGCCGTTATTTTCGATGAGGTTATCGTATGAGACTACCTCTGCGCGGATGAAGCCTCTCTCGAAATCGGTGTGGATCTTTCCGGCTGCCTGAGGAGCTTTGGTTCCTTCTGTTATAGTCCAGGCTCTGGTCTCATCGGGTCCGGTTGTAAGGAAGCTGATGAGGCCGAGTATGCGATAGCTGGCTCTGATAAGTTTCTCAAGTCCTGACTCCTTGAGTCCGAGGTCGTCAAGGAATTCCTTCTTCTCATCGTCATCTAGCTCAGCGATCTCCTGCTCTATCTGAGCGCAGATCACAAACACCTCTGAATTCTCTTCCTTGGCAAACTCTCTGACTTTAGCTACCTGAGCGTTTGACGCTCCGTCATCAGCGAGGTCATCCTCTGCTACATTTGCAGCATAGATCACCGGCTTTGCCGTAAGGAGATTATACTCCTTGAACCATGCCTTCTCGTCATCATCCTCTGAGAGTTCGAAGTTCTTTGCAAGCTTATTCTCCTCGAGGAAGGCCTTTATCTTCTGTACGAACTCCAGCTCCTTTTTGAGTTTTTTGTCATTGTTCGCACCACGGCCAACCTTTGCGATACGTCTCTCGAGAATCTCGATATCAGAAAAGATCAGCTCAAGGTTTATCGTCTCGATATCTCTGAGCGGATCAATGCTTCCGTCTACATGCACGATGTTGTCATCCTCGAAGCAGCGTACTACGTGTACGATAGCATCGACCTCGCGGATGTTTGAAAGGAACTGGTTACCGAGACCCTCACCCTTGCTAGCTCCCTTAACAAGTCCGGCGATATCGACAAACTCGATGACAGCCGGAATCTTTTTCGCTGAATTATGCATATCGGCAAGTACATCTACTCTCTCATCCGGCACCGGCACGACGCCTACATTCGGATCTATCGTACAGAAAGGGTAGTTCGCTGACTCAGCTCCTGCCTTGGTTAGCGAGTTAAAGAGCGTACTCTTTCCGACGTTCGGTAAACCTACGATTCCTAATTTCATTCTTATATACCTCCAAAAATCAGTCTGGTGCCGAAACCATACCATAGCATCCGCATGCCTACTCCGTATGGTTTCTTAGTTTAGTTTGCTTATAAAGGAATTAACATTATCAGTTATGTCACCTTCGAAGATTTGTGTTCCCGCAACAAATACGTTTGCACCTGCACTACGCACCTCGGAAACATTCTCGAGCGTGATGCCTCCGTCTACCTCGATGTCGACAGGCAGCTCCTTTTCATCGATGATGCTGCGGAGCTTTTTTATCTTGGCGAATGTATCAGTGATGATCTTCTGTCCGCCGTAGCCGGGATATACCGTCATAACGAGAACCATTGACAGCTTGTCAAGGATCGGTAGCACCGGATCGATCGGTGTATCCGGGCGGATGGCAACTGCCGGTTTTACACCGTGACCGAGTATCTCAATGATCGTATCATAGAGCTTATCGCCGCAGGCCTCAGAATGAACAGTGATACCATCTGCTCCGGCCTCAGCGAAATCCCTTATATGCTCTATGGGATCGGCTATCATCAGATGCACATCGAAAAACAGCTCGGAATGGTCCCTGAGGCCCTTTACGATCGGGATGCCGAATGACAGATTCGGAACAAACACTCCGTCCATCACATCGATGTGAACGTAATCCGCTCCCGCTTTCTCTATAGTCGCGACCTGATCACCCAGGCACGCTACATCAGCCGCAAGTATTGACGGCGCAAGTTTACAAGTCATCATAGTCCTCCATTTAGGAACAACTCATCGTCTAACGTACAACATTATACAAAAAAAGCCCTGCGAATGCAAGGCTTTTCTTGTTATCTTTTAGATCATGGATTCACATGAGAATTATTTAACTTTACCCTTGAATCCCTGTTTCTTAAACAGCTTGCTGTACGCTGCTTTCTTTGCCTTCGGTACGGTTGCTACCGCACTTGCCGGTACTCCGCGGAACGCCAGTGTGCCTACAAGCTTGATATCAGATGTCTTAACTACGATCTTTTTAAGCTTCTTGCAGCCATCCATAGCGAACTTACCTATACCATTGATCTTGAACGCACCAACCCTAGCCGGGATAGTCACAGACTTCGCTGACGCCTTTACCTTGGCGAAAACCGCTGTGTTCTTTCCGGTTACTGTGTAGGTTGCTCCGCCGAATGTGAACTTAGTTCCTTTCTTCGGGGCTTTTACCCGAATAAAGAGTCTTTCTGACCGTGTCCACGTTTCTCCATCGTTGTTCTCACAATCATAAACTACCGTTAAAAAGGAAGATCCTGTAAGAGTGCCTGCCGGAACAGTAAGCTTCTGACCGAAAGCGAAATCTTTATTCTCAGCGTTAGTCATTGTCACCGATTTTGCCTTTACCTTCTTTCCGACATCATTTCCACTTTCATCAACGATTTTAGTATACTTATACTTTGCAGACTTTAGCCAGTCACCACCGTTGATTCCAAAATATAACGTCTCATCTTTTGTTCCATCTGTAGTCAGATCGCCCAAATAGTTATCTGCATTTACTTTCGAATCACTGAAGAATCCTTCACTTACCCAGCGATTCACTCGTAAGAATACCTTCTGGTTCACATCAGGTTTCAGATCCTTATATCCGACTACAGCTTCAATATAATCAATCGCATCGTTTTTCGGAACAACGACCTTCAGTACGGGTGATGAAGCATCCGGTTGAGTGATCTTGACAGCGTTTAACACCGAATCAGGTAATTTTTCGCCTATACCCTCTGTCTGAGTTTTCTCATCCCATGTGTGCTGATAAAATGACAAGTCTTTTACATCAGTTACATATTTCTGATTCCCGTCAGCATCCGTGTAGCGAAAAGCAACATACAATGGCTGACCAAACGTCGTGAATACATTATTGTTTTTATCGAACGCATACTCATCAACAACGTAAAGGTTACCGTTTTTGATTCCAAAAGCATCCTGATATGCACTCTCAAATACATTTCCTTCAATAAAGCTTACTCCAATACCTACCCCTCTTACCGTAGCCTTATCTTCACCCTCTTCAGCATCATACTCACTGAACTGAAAGTTGACATTGAGCCAGTTATTACTTGGCGCTTTTCCCGTAAGAGTCACTTTGAAACTCATGTCATGCGGGTCCTTGTCGGAGATCACACTTACAGTCGCATACTCCGCTGCAGCAGCACCTTCGAGATTAACATTATCTTCTTTTTCTCTGTCCCAATATGATACTGAAAGAGCATTTGCAGGATCAACCTTGTATCTTCCGCTCTCCCACATGTCATCACTCAGATGAACATAAATGTCCTTTTTCTTTCCTTTAACAACTTTTACCTCATCTCGGATATATCCCTCTACACTTCTCTTTTCTGTAGTATAAAAACTCGGAACAAGATTCGGCATAAGGATCATCTTATTGTTTTTCTTACCACCTGTATATTTGATCATAACAGGCTCCATAACCTTTGCTTCAACATCAACGAGACGAGAATCCCGATCGGACGCCTTTACTGTAACATCATTGCAGGCAGAGCCGTCCAGATGTGTAACCTTCAGCTTGCTTGCAGGAACATGAGTAACCTTATTTCCATCAACGTAATCAAACCAAAATGTATCAACAGGAGGCATACCAAATCCCCATCCCTCTTCAATACCTTTTGTGAGATACTCCGGATTCTCACAATCACGATACGGGATCACCTGGTCCTGAACATCAACCGGAACAGTATTACCATACTGATCCTTGCTGGTAATAACTACGTTTTTTCTCAACTCGTCATCCCAAGACATATTATACCAATCAGCAACAAAAAGACCGGTGGTCTTTGGCAGCTCGCTCGTTACCTTCGCTGCCGCACTCGGTGCGAATCCGATTCCGGCCATCAGTGAAAATATCATCACTAAAGCCGCAACAATTGACGTTACGCGTTTCATTCTCATAATAGATTCCTCCTTAAGAAAAATAATATCCGACAACCATTATAACCGCTTTCGGATATCATTTGTTATGCTACAAGCATATTTATCATCTTTTGCTCCTGCCGGCCTTGACCGCCATCAGGTTTAACTCTTCGAACATCTGCGCGTAGGAAGCATATCTTTCTTCGTCTATCGTAACCCCGACCGCCTCACGCACGGCACAGTCAGGCTCATGTATATGCGTACACGTCTGAAAACGACACTGCCCCAGATAATCATCAAACTCCGGCATATATGCCGCCAGCTCCTCCGGAAGCATCTCCGGCACGGATAAAGCGGAGAATCCCGGTGTATCACATAAAAATGTACCGTCGTCCATCTGATACAGCTCGGAATGCCTGGTTGTGTGCTTACCTCGCTGGGTCTTTTTGCTGACAGAACCTACCTCAGGGTTTATATCCGGACAGATATGGCTTACCAGCGAGGACTTCCCAACACCTGACGGTCCTGCAAGCACGGTAGTCTTTCCTTTCATCGCGGAGCGCACGGAACGGATCCCGCTCCCATCGAGGTTCGATATGGGGAGCACTCCCAGTGTGCATTTCTCATATGCCTTTTCCAGAGCTTCAACTTCTTCCTTTCCGACGAGATCCGTCTTTGTCAGGCAGAGCCACACAGGGACATCCTGCATATCCATCATCAAAAGAAACCTGTCGAGAAGACCTCTGTTCGGTTTCGGTGATTTCAGCGAAAACACCACTATGGCCTGATCCACGTTTGCAACGGCAGGCCTTATCAGTTCATTTTTACGAGGGAGGATCTCATCGATGTTTCCGAGACCTGCCTCCTCATCAAGGATCGTGAGCGTAACATCATCGCCCACCAAAGGTTTGATGTCATCCTTGCGAAATATTCCTTTTGCCTTACATTCGTAAACAGCATCAGGGGTCGCTACATAGTAGAAACCCCCGACACCACGAATGATCTTTCCTGTGATCATATTCATATTCTCTTTATTCTTCCCTGAACGAGATCGGATACTTCGCTACCTCGGAACCATTTTTATAAACTATGACAGTTCCCAGATTTCCGCTCTTTCCTTTTACACCCGACAAGGTGTATGGGAAGTCGTTGTAAGAAAGCGTTGTTGACTCGATAACTGTCTTTGATCCATCCTGTGAAAGCACGAACTTGATAGTTGCCGGATCATCCGTATCGAAATCAAATACCTGATCTATAGTAACCGAACCAACGTAGCTCTTTGCAGGCTCCTCACCCTTACTGATGGTGATATTGATCTTTGTACCTTCTTTGACCTCTTTACCGCCACCCGGTGACTGCATGCATACCTCGCCTTCCTCGTAGCTTGATGAGTAAGCCTTTGATGTCTTTCCAAGCTGGAGGTTCGCTGCCATGATTGCTTCCTTGGCTTCGTCTCTTGACATACCGAGAAGCTTCGGGACGCTTACCATCTTCTCTTCTTTGCCCTTGCTGACATGAAGAGTTACAGTTGATCCCGGCTCTATCTGAGAACCTGCCTTCGGTGTTGTCTCAGCAACCTTGCCTTTTTCATAAATATCACTAAATACCTCTGAGCCTACCTCTACAGTATATCCTGCAAGCTCAAGATTTGTTGTTGCTTCCTCCACAGACTGACCGAGTACGGAAATAAGTCCCTCTGTGATCGGTCCCTTGCTGACCAGAAGTACAACCTCCGATCCTTCCTGAACCGTCGATCCTGCTTCAGGATTTGTACCTACGCAGAAGCCCTTCTTTACCTCGTTATTGTCAACCTCTTCGATCTTGTACTTAAGCTTCGCTCCGTCAAGTATTGTCTTTGCAGACTCAACTTCCTCGTTGAAAACGTCAGGAACGAGTGTCATTCCTTCAGGAACAGATGACGGATCTACGGTCGCTGTAGCTACAGGTGTCGGAGTCGCCTCCTCGCCGGCCGGTGAACTCGATCCCCACAGACCGATAAATCTTCCGAGAAGGAAAATGAGTATGATAAAGATGATCATCGCTACGGCGATACTTCCGATGATCAGAGCCTTTTCAAGCTTCGGATCAACATCCTCCTCCGAATCATCTTCTTCCTGCTGATAAACCGGCTGCTGAACCGGCATAGGCTGCGGCTGCGGATGCGGAGTAGCTGCTTTGATCGTATTCACATCGTTGTTTGATATAAAGATAGTCTCCGAATCAGCATATATTGGCTTAACGATACCATAATCACCGCTCGGATCCTGCAAAAACATCTTCATGTCCGCGATAAGATCTGCTGCTGATGAGTATCTCATCTCGGTCTTTTTCTGCATACATTTTGCGACTATGTTGCTGAGTCCCTTAGGTATGGTAGCATCGAGGGCTGCAAGAGGAGTCGCATCCTCCTGGATATGCGCCAGCGCCACTGCAACAGCACTCTCTCCCGTAAACGGCATGGAGCCCGAAAGCATCTCATACAGTGTCACACCGAGTGAATAGATATCACTCTTTTCATCTGAGAAGCCTCCTCTGGCCTGCTCAGGTGAGATGTAGTGAACCGATCCCATCGCATTCGCCGTGATCGTGTTTGAGCTGGCCGCCTTAGCAATACCAAAATCAGAAACCTTTGCTGTTCCGTCACGCGAAATGAGGATATTCTGAGGCTTGATATCACGGTGGATGATGTTATGCGCGTGTGCAGCATCAAGTCCGGCCGCGATCTGAAGCGCGATACCTACCGCCTCTTTGACTTTGAGTTTGCCCTTCTGATCGATATAACGTTTCAGCGTGATACCATCAACAAACTCCATGACGATATAATGCATGCCCTCTTCTTCTCCGACATCGTAAACGCTGACGATATTCGGATGAGTGATGGCAGCTACCGCCTGTGCCTCCTGACGGAACTTCGATACAAACTTGGTATCCTCACTATACTCAGTCTTAAGAACCTTAAGTGCTACAAACCTGTTCAGTCTGTGATCCTTTGCACGATAAACATCGGCCATACCGCCTGTGCCGACTTTCTCAAGGATCTCATAACGATTACCGATCATACTTCCTATGTTGACGATCATAACTCTCCTACATCCTTTCTCTCTAGATTCTCACCAGCACTGCGCTGATATTATCCTTACCCCCGGCCTCATTAGCAGCATCTATCAGATCCTGCCCAATCTCCGAGAGACTTCTGTCCTCATTATCAATTATCTTTTCAATCTCTTTGTCATCAAGCATATTTGACAATCCATCAGAGCATAACAGGAATACATCCTTTTCTCTGATGTCCACATCGAAGAAATCCGGCTTCGGATACGGTGTGGTGCCAAGCGCTCTTGTGATGATATTTTTATTCGGGTGAGTTCTCATCTGATCCTTTTGAAGTTCACCCGAAAGAACCATCTCCTCGACCAGCGAATGATCTACCGTTATCTGCTCGATCCCGTCTCTGATACGATACAGTCTCGAGTCACCGATATTGATCACGCAGGCCGTATCCTCAAGAACGACCATACCAACAAGCGTCGTCCCCATACCACGAAATGCAGGGTCCTCATAAGACTTATTAAGGATTGCTTCATTCGCAGCCCTGAGGGCATCCTCCATACCGCCAACCGGCGTCCGTCTTTCGCAGTTTCTGATATTCTCAACGAAAGCCTCAATACCAATCTTCGATGCGAGATCGCCCGCGTTGTGTCCACCCATACCATCCGCTACGAGAAACAGATTCGGAAAAACACCAACTGCATTCTCTTCACAGAAAACGCTGTCCTGATTGCTATCGCGAGTACGTCCCATGTCTGTTATAGAAAACGATTCCACAGCTAGTTTTACCTCCTCATGTTTTTGTGTTTCCGGGAAAGCTGACCGCATGCTGCATCGATCTCGCTTCCCATCTCCCTTCTTATAGTAACATTTATTCGATTTTTTTCAAGTATTTTTTGAAAACTTCGTATATCTTTCTCAGCGGATCTGGCATGCGCTCGTTCTTTCACCTCGTTTAACGGGATCAGATTAATATGCGTCGGCATGCCGTTTTTCTGCAGTTTTTTGCATTTTTCGGCAAGCTCCCCCGCGCACTCCTCGCTGTCATTTACACCTTTTATCATCGAGTACTCAAAAGTTACTCTTCTTCCTGTTTTTTTGAAAAATGTCAAGCAGGCGCTAAATACATCCTCCATCGGATACGCCTTTGCGACCGGCATGATCCTCCGTCTGATCTCATCATTCGGAGCATGCAGACTCAATGCCAACGTGACCGGCAACCCCTCATCCGCCAGTCTTAGTATCCCGTCCGGCAGTCCGCATGTAGATATGGTCACATGTCTGGCACTTAAATTACGTCCGTTCTCATCCGTAAGCAACCTCACGAAACGCATCACGTTTTCATAATTATCAAACGGCTCTCCCATGCCCATGATGATTATGCTGTTAATATGCCCTTTTCCATCTGCTGTCTTAGCCTCAGATCCGGACTTATCACCACTATCCGCATTCGGGCTTTTATCATACTGCTCTCTCTCAATATCGTATACCTGCGAGAGCATCTCATCGGGTGTCAGGTTTCTCACCAGGCCATCCATGGTCGATGCGCAAAAACTGCAGCCCATCCTGCATCCGACCTGCGAAGAAACACATACGCTGTCACCGTGCTTGTAACGCATCCATACACTCTCTATCGTCTCACCGTCCGGCAGTTCAAAAAGAAACTTTGCCGTTGACCCGTCAGCAGCCTGTTGCTTTTTCAGCACCGTCAGTGGATCGAGTACATACTCGCCCGCGAGCTTCTCCCGAAACCCCGCAGGGAGATTGCTCATCTCGCTAAACTCAGACACTCGTTTTAAGTGTACCCACTCGTACAGTTGCTTCGCCCTAAACGGTTTTTCGCCATACACAGCGACTATATCTCTCATGCCATCGGCATCTAATTCTCGAAGTCTTTTCACTTTCCTCTACCTCGCAGTCGCATGTCTGTTAATCCACTCGGGCACGCTTGCGCTTTTTTCCCGAACGCAGCGGTGCATGGCAGCAAAATACGCTGCCTACGCACCGGCGTTCGCGACACATCCCTCGTTGGATTTATCAGACATGCATCCTGCGATCAGTACTACGAGAGCCTGTGCCTGCCTAACCGCAAGTATGTGTCAATAAGAAACCTGGCGAGGGATGTGTATCATACGTCGTTGCGCAGACACCGTTCTTTGGTGTCGTGCAACGTGACGTATGATAAAAAAGCGAAAGCGTGCCCTCGCCGTTTCTATTGAGCACATACTTGCGGGATAGTTGCAACCATTATGGTTTACGAAACCTGGCAACAAAGAACCCATCCATCTGCTGTATCCCCGGCAATATCTGCAGCCGCCCTCTAGACGTCTGCATACTGATCAACGCCCCCGGCAGATACGCATTAAGGCTTTCCGGTGTGAGCCCCAGCTCATCCTCGATCCACTGCGCATTCTGCTCGTTCTCCTTTGGATGGATCGTGCAGGTACTGTAAATCAGAACACCTCCGGGCTTTAGCATAGTGACCGAAGCTTTCACTATATCCCGCTGGATCTTAACAAGTTCATCAACCACCGTCGGCGAACGGAACCTGAGTTCAGGCTTGCGCCCGATGATACCGTAACCCGAGCATGGCACATCACAAAGAACAATATCCGCCTTTTCTTTCCACGTCGGATCCGGTTCTCTGCCGTCCCACAGTTTCACTTCGGCATTAACAAATCTCATACGCCTTATATTCTCGCGTATCCTTGACAGCTTTCTCTCACTCAGATCACGTATACTGACCACGCCCGTGCCGTCCAGACACATAAGAGCGTGTATAGCCTTGCCACCCGGAGCACCGCAGACATCCACAACCTGATCATTCGGCTTTATTCCCGCGACCGTCACGGGAAGCTGTGACCCCTCGTCCTGTATGTAAAAGAAGCCCTCATCATACCCCGGTAACGCAGTCACGTCAGGGCAATCGCGAACGATCAGCGTATCCTTCATATATCGTCCCTGCTCATAGGGACAGGGTAGCATCTTAGCATATTCATCGGGATCGATCTTGTTCGCATCTATGTGAAGAGTGATCTCTCCCTGTCTTTCAAAAAAAGACCTCGCCATCTTCGCAGTGGTTTTCTTTCCAAAACCGGCCACAAGCACATCCCAAAGATCTTTCGGTATGGCGTATTTTTCATGCGGTTCCAACCTCTTCCACGGATCGAGCATTGGAGGCTCCTCAAGCTCTCTTACATAGCCTCTCATAACGGCATTGATAAAACCGCGCTTACCTTCTTCCCGGGACAACGATTGGATCTCATCACAAGCCGCATACGCCGGGATCGAATCCATAAACTCCAGCTCATAAAACCCCATCCTGAGCAGCGTCCTGACATCCACATCCATCTTTCTTACCGGCCGGTCAGAAAACCTTCTTATCATGGCATCCAGTAAAACAGTCCTCTCGATGGTACCGTAGGCTTCCCTTTTAACGGCTGCGGCGTCTTTTTTGGACAGACCTTCCCTCTCGACGATCTCATGAAAAACGACGTCACTGTGCTCACCCTTTTCCATGACCCTAAGTACCAGTTCAAATATCTGTTCCCTTAAATTTGCCATCCACAACCTCATTATCAATACTTGGCATGCCACATATGTATAGATATGCGCCCCACGAGGAGACTTAGCGAACGTAGTTCGGTCCGTCTCCGAGTGGAAGCATATTTATACATCACTAACTAAAGTGTATTTCGCCGGAATCCCGGCAAAAGACTTTATCACCGATCTGGAGCCTGTTGCCGTTTAAAAAGCTCGCCGCGTCCATCCTCTTTTTCCCTTCAGGCTGCACTTCGAGAAACTGAAGCTGCCCCTTTCCCGTCTGCACCGTAAAACTCTTTTTATTCACGCCTGAGACAGTCCCGGGTTCATATTCACTGTCCTCGGGTATCACCGCTGCCTTCCATAGCTTCAATGTCTTTCCTCTAAAATCACAGTAGACATTCGGCCAGTTGCTTAAGCCTCGCACATATCGCTCTATGCGAACAGCCTCCCACGAAAAATCGATCCTGCCGAGTTCCTTTGTAAGGAGCTTCGCATAAGTCGACTCCGAATCATCCTGCTTTTTCGGACGTATCGAACCATCCTCTATGCCGTCAAGTGTCTCAAGCAAAAGCTCTCTGCCAAGCGGAGCGAGCTTGTTAAAAAGACTCTCATCCGTCTCGTCAGGCTCTATCGTGACCTTTTTCTTTAACAGCATATCTCCGGTATCCAGGCCCTCATCCATCTGCATTGTCGTAATCCCGGTAACGGTATCTCCCGTGATGATCGCCCACTGCATCGGTGCAGCGCCGCGCCATCTAGGTAACAGCGATGCATGCACATTCACGCAACCGTATTTGGGCATCGAAAGTATCTCTTTCGGAAGGATCTGACCGAATGCGATAACTACGATAACATCGCACGGGATATTTTTCAGCTCATCGATAAACTCTTTATCTTTTACACGCTTGGGTGTGTAGACAGGGATATCATGATCTATGGCACACTGCTTTACCGGCGTGTAGGTGAGCTTCCCGCTCCTGCCTCTCGCCTTGTCCGGCTGGGTGATCACCGCTGTGACCTCATGCTTATCGGAGCTTATAAGCCCCTCCAAAACCGGTATGGAAAAATCCGGCGTACCCATAAAAATAACCCGCATCTGATATCCTCCGTAATAAGCTTTATGACTTACGTGTATGTTACGAAAGCCCCTCTCTTTCCATGATCTCCTTCACTTCGTCATTGTCATAGAGTATGCCATCCTCAGCATTTTCTACATACATGTGACCGTCAAGGTGATCAATCTCATGGATCAACGCTCTGGCCAACAGCTCCTCACCCTCGATCTCTATCTCGTTCATCTCGGAATCAAGACATCTGACCTTGACGTAATTCGGTCTGGTGACGATGCCCGCCTTGTCCGGCACACTGAGGCATCCCTCAAAACCTCTCTGCTCGCCCGAGGTCTCTATAACGGTCGGGTTGATCATGACTATCGGATTCGAACGGTCCTCAGTGATGTCTACCACCGCTATCCTTTTAAGTATCCCGACCTGAGGCGCCGCAAGACCGACACCGTCAGCATCATACATCGTATCCAACATATCCATGATCAGCGTACGAATCTTGTCCGTCATCTCCTTTACGGGTTTACAGGGCTTCTCAAGCGCGCTGTCCGGGTATACTCTAATGTTTCTGATTGCCATTTTTATCCTCCGTTTCATATGATGACAACATCGTGTGTTTTTATTTCGGACTCCTGTGATATGTTATAAAGCAGTCCCTCATCAGCGGATCTTTGTCAGTCCGCTCATCTATCGTTTTTATCACCCTGTCTATATCGCAGGACGCCTCGCTTTTTACAAAAAGGCACATCCGGTGTCGATCCTTGATAAAGCTTAGCTGATCGGGTGCCGGGCCGATCCGTACCGACCCCGCTGATATCACTTCATCGATCATCTGAGACAGTTTCTCGGAAAGCATGTTTACATGCTCCCGGCTTTCAGATGAGATAAGTATCTTTAACATCGACCTGTACGGCGGATACCCCGATACTCTCCTGAACGACAGTTCCTGTTGGTAAAAATCGTCAGGATCTGATCTTTCTATGGCTTTTATACAATAATTCTCAGGCTGGTAGGTCTGGATGACGAACTCACCGGGGAGCTCGTTTCTCCCTGCTCTTCCGCCTGCCTGCATCAACAGGTCAAAGGTATTTTCATAGCTTTTATAATCGCTCATATGCATGGACAGGTCAGCTGCTATCGCGCCAACCAAAGTCACCTTCGGGATGTCATGTCCCTTGACTATCATCTGCGTACCTACGAGGATATCTGCCTGCTCCTTCCTAAACGGAGCCAAGACCCTCTCGTGACCACCCTTCTGTTTGGTCGTATCAGCGTCCATACGAAGCACTCTGGCTGAGGGAAACTCTTTCGTGATCATCTCACATACCTGCTCCGTCCCCATGCCAAATGCAGCTATATAAGGTGATCCGCAGGATGGACAGGTTTTGGGCATCGGCTCGGTATGCCCGCAATAATGGCAAACCAGGTGCGGATTTTTCTTCCTTCCGTGCTCAGTCAGAGAAACATCACAATGTGAGCATTTTAACACATATCCGCAGCTTCTGCAAGAAACAAATCCCGCATACCCCCTGCGATTGATAAAGAGCATCGTCTGCTCGCCCTTACGTAGTCTGTCCTCTATTTTTTCTTTAAGTAACCTCGAAAATATAGAGTGATTCTTCGCTTTTAATTCCTCTCTCAGATCCACTACGTGAACCGCAGGAAGAAGCGCTCCCGTAGCTCGTTCATTCATCCTTAGGAGCTTGTATTCACCGTCCATGGCAGCCTTATATGACTCAACGGACGGCGTCGCGCTACCGAGTATCACTGACGCACCGCAGCGTTTCGCCCTCTCCAATGCCACCTCTCTGGCGTGGTATGTAGGAGTTTTGTCACTCCGGTAACTGCCGTCATGTTCCTCATCAATAATGATCAGCCCGAGATTGTCAAACGGCACAAACAGCGCCGATCTGGGCCCCACCACTATATCTACCTCATGCTCCTTTGCGCGCATGAACTGATCATATCTTTCGCCGGCACTCATACGTGAATGAAGCACCGTTACTCTGTCATGAAAAAGCCTCGCAAACCTTTCCACGGTCTGATGTGTGAGCGCTATCTCCGGTATCAGGACCACGGCCTGCTTTCCTTCACCGATCACCTTCTTTAGGATCGACATATAGACCTCAGTCTTTCCGGAACCGGTCACTCCATACAGAAGATAGGTGTTTCTTTCACCCTTTTCATAGTCCGATAAAAATGTTCCGACACAGTTTCTTTGCTCATCTGTCAGAGCTATCTCCTTGCCGGGATCATCATCAAAAATATCCGCGAGTTCCTCCGGACGTCTCTCGATACGCTCACTGGTCACGGATATAACACCTGCTTGAACTAACGAGTCAACAACGGCCTTTGTAGTCTTATACCTCTCTTTAGCTACTCGGGTTGACAATGGCCCGTCTTCAAGCATGCCCCTTATCAGACGTGCTTTGGCAACATGGTGTTTTTCTTCTTCTTTTTCTGCTACAATCTCGGCCTCATCAGGTGAAATAACAAAATTAAGCCAGTGCTCCTCCACTGACTTAACTCGTTCCCGAATCGGCAAAACAGTCCTAATCGCCTCATTCATCGTAGAGCCATAATGCTCCTTGATCCAGGCTGCCAGGGATAAAAGCTGTCCCTCGACAGGGACCTCTCCCTCCTGTATACTGATTATCTCTTTAAGCTGATCCCACTTACTCTCTTTTTTCAGATCTACAACATAACCTGTTATCTGTCTGTCCCCGCGACCAAACGGGATCAGCACCGGTGTGCCCGGCTGTATGCTGTCTCTAAGTCTCTCCGGGATCAGATAATCAAAGGTTCTGTCGAGAGCATCCACGGAGATATTTACAATAACCGAAGCGATATCTCCGCACATAGTTTCCCCCAATAGTTAAAATGATTATCCGTTTATCACATCACTCATATCATAACGACCTGCGGGCTTGCCTGCCATAAACTTTGCAGCCGCGAGCGCCCCCTTGCCGAATACGGCTTTCGAGTAGGCACGATGAGAAAAGGTTATGACCTCATCACTTCCCGCAAATATCACATCATGATCACCGACTATGGTACCGCCACGAACCGCGGATATTCCTATCTCTTTGGAATCTCTCTTTTCATGTTTATCAGATCTGTCATACACATAGTGATATGCTCCATCTGCCGCGTCGTTTACCGCGTCGGCCAGAGCCAGAGCTGTCCCGGACGGAGCATCCACCTTCTGGTTGTGATGCTTTTCCACTATCTCAATATCAAAGCCCTCAGCACCAAAGACCTTTGTAGCGTCTTTAAGAAGCTTTAACAATACATTGATCCCCAGGCTCATATTTGCCGAACGAAGGATCGGTACTTTTTTTGAGGCATCCTCTATGTCAGCCACCTGCTCATCAGTATAACCTGTAGTACATAATACGGCTGCGATGGCTCTCTCCTCACAATAGTTAAGGATATCCGCAAGAGCATCCGGACGGGAGAAATCAACAACCACATCCGCATCAATATCACAATCACTGATAGACTCAAAGATCGGGTATTTCAGATCTCTGTTGGCTTTTACATCCACTCCTGCAACTATCTCGATATCTTCATCTGCGTTCGAAAGGTCCGTGATCATACGTCCCATGGCGCCGCAGCATCCGCACATAATAATCTTTGTCATATTGTTCACCTCAACACTTAACTTCTATCCCGACTTTCTTCATTTCCTCACGAAGCATATCCGCATGCGAACTCTCCATCTCGGTCAAAGGCAAACGAAGCGGTCCGACCTCCATACCCATGATGTTCATAGCCTTCTTCACGGGGATGGGATTAACCTCACAAAACAGTGCTTTGATCAGGTGATAATACTTAAGCTGAGTCTTTGCTCCCGTAGCGAAGTCACCATCTAAGCATGCCTTTACCATATCATGCGTTTCTTTAGGAAGGAGGTTTGAAAGAACGGAGATCACGCCCTTTCCGCCTACAGACATGATAGGCACGGTGATATCATCATTTCCTGAATAAACATCCACACCGCCGTCAGACATCGAAAGGACCTTGACGGTCTCGGCAAGGTCGCCGGTCGCATCCTTTACGGCAACGATGTTGTTGACATTTTTCCAAAGATCAACGACAGTCTCAGCTTCGATCTTTACACCGGTACGTCCCGGTATGTTGTAAAGGATCATGGGAAGCTTTGCAGCCTCGGCAATAGCGGTAAAGTGACTCTTAAGTCCGCTCTGAGTAGCCTTGTTATAATACGGAGTTACGACCAAAATCGCATCGGCACCCGCTTCCACAGCCTCAGTAGAAAGCTGAATGGCAGTCTGGGTAGAGTTGGATCCGGTCCCCGCGATCACCGGGATACGTCCTGCAACTTTCTCACAGGTAAACCTGATGGCATCCATATGCTCCTTTTCAGAAAGGGTAGATGCTTCACCCGTGGTACCACAGATGATTATGGCATCAGTTCCGCCCTTTATCTGGAACTCCAGAATCTCCTCTAACTTATCGTAGTTTACACTCCCGTCTGCGCTCATCGGTGTAACAAGTGCCACACCTGCTCCCTCAAAAATAGACATACGCAATTCCTTTCTGCCGTTCGGCCAAGTAACAATACTCTCAGACTGTCTCGTCTTTTTTCAGTTCTATCTCACTTATCACGTTAAAATAAGGTGTCAGTTCCTCAGGTAGTATAGTCCCGGTCACATACAGTTTTCTGTAGTCACCCTCCATGGTAAGCAGTTCCTTGACATTGTCAACATCGAGTATTCCCAGATCCAGGACTCCCAAGAGTTCATCAAGCACGATGATATCGCTCTCACCGGTCTCTATGACCTTTCTGGCGTAATGAACTCCGTTTAAGATATTTTGTTTCTCCTCTTCCTTTTCCTCGATCGATAAATCGCGAAAAAAGCTCTCCGACTTGTCAAATCGGAAAAACTGAACCTCAGGTTCAAGTCTCTCGAGAAGTTTGAAATCGTCCCCGGCTTTCCCCTTCAAAAACTGGATGATCGTCACACGTTCTCCTTCGCTCACATCGCGAAGCGCCTGTCCCAAAGCAGCCGAGGTTTTACCCTTGCCTCTGCCGTAGAAGGCATGTATGATCTTCGTTTCCATCAGTGGTTGCTTCCTTTCCTTATGGTTTTCATTCTCCTCATACCACCCTGATACACTGATTAGACATTATAACACAGGTCTAAATATTTTTCAAGACCTGTAACACTCCATCTTCAGGCATGGGACCACAAACCTCATCCGCAGCCTCTTTTACCTCGTCTCTGGCGCTGGCAACAACGTAGCTGTGGCCATAGTCAAACATCTCGATATCATTGAAATTGTCACCGAAAACGATCGTTTCCTCGGGTGTTATGCCCAAATGCTTTTGCAAAAATGCCACGGCCGTGCCCTTTCCCGACTTCGGTGACACGCAGTCGAGCCACTGCTTGCCGGCAATAACCGTCTTTACCCTCTTCTCCCATTTCGGAATAAACCATTCCTTCGTCAATTCCTCGATCATATCCCTGTGGTAAAGCGAGACCTTCGGGCATTCGTCGTCGACGCCGTTATCGATCCCCGGCACCGCCTCCATGTCAAATCCATAGCTTCCGACCATCCAACGATACAACTCGGAATCCTCGGATCTGCAGTAAGTCCTTTTGATACCGGCTACCATGACATCGATCTGAGGAATTTTTCTGGCGTCGCTTATAAGCTCACGTACCGTATCAGGCGGCAGGCACGCACTGTGCATCACGTTCCTGAACCCGTCAGAAACAAATCCGCCACCCTCACAGATAAAGTATATCTTTTCGGCGACAGGTCTGAATACCTTGTACATGCTTGCATACTGACGGCCGGAGCACGCAACAAAGGTGATACCTCTCTTTGCAAAATCCTCGATCAGAGAAAAATATTCCGGATTTATGATGCCCTCACCGCTCCCGTCGGGAACGAGGGTGCCGTCTATGTCGGATATTACCAGTTTAACCATTCTTTACCTCAAAAAAGGCGCGCAGGCTTACGTCTGCGCGCCCGGAAAAAAGCACATTAGTTATTAATAAGCTTATCCTCTGAGCTCCAGCTGTACAGCTTTCTGATGCTCTCGCCGACGATCTCTGACGGATGCTCTGCCGCCTTTTTACGCATAGCCTTGAAGTGAACCTGTCCGCCTGCGTCTGACATGTCGAGAAGGAAATCTTTCGCAAAGGTTCCGTCCTGGATATCTGAAAGAACCTTCTTCATAGCCTTCTTTGTATCCTCAGTAATGATTTTCGGACCGGTGATATAGTCACCATACTCTGCAGTGTTTGAGATAGAATAACGCATTCCTGCGAAACCTGACTGATAGATAAGATCTACGATCAGCTTCATCTCATGGATACACTCAAAGTATGCATTTCTCGGATCATAACCTGCCTCACACAGAGTCTCGAAACCTGCCTGCATAAGTGCGCAAACGCCACCGCAAAGTACTGCCTGCTCACCGAAGAGGTCTGTCTCGGTCTCTGTACGGAATGTAGTCTCAAGGACACCTGCGCGTGCACCACCGATAGCAAGTGCATATGCGAGAGCCTTCTGCTGAGCCTTTCCTGTAGCATCCTGATGAACGGCGATAAGACAAGGTGTACCCTTACCTGCCTGATACTCGCTACGTACTGTATGGCCCGGAGCCTTCGGTGCGATCATCGTTACGTCGACATCAGCCGGCGGTACGATCTGACCGAAATGAATGTTGAAGCCGTGTGAGAACATAAGCATATTGCCCGGCTCGAGATTCGGCTCGATTGACTCTTTGTAAAGCTTTGCCTGCTTCTCATCATTGATAAGGATCATGATGACATCTGCCTGCTTAGCAGCCTCAGCTGCAGTATATACTTTAAATCCCTGCTCCTCGGCACGCTTCCAGCTCTTTGACCCCTCATAAAGACCGATAATGACGTTGCATCCGGACTCCTTTGCGTTCAAAGCCTGGGCATGGCCCTGACTTCCGTAACCGATCACGGCGATCGTCTGTCCGTCAAGGGCAGAGAGATCACAGTCGCTCTCATAGAAAATTTTTGCGTCTGACATGATTCATACCTCCTAAAATTACTTCATTATTGTTTTATAGCCAAGCGGGGTTTTCCCGTAGGTTACATTTTTATACCGAGCCTCTGGCCAGACCCGTGATTCCGGTACGCACCAGCTCCAATACCTCGATGTTGTATCCCTTGAGTCTCTCGAGGAGCACATCGACCTTTGCCTGGTTTCCGGTCATCTCAATGATCATCGAATCATCCGAGATATCATCGATCTTTCCGCGAAAAATATCCGCTATCGCGTTTATGGTCTGCAGATCATCCCTGTCCGCCCTTACCTTGACCAGGCAAAGCTCTCTGTATACGGAATGATCATCAGCAAGCTCCTTTACTTTCTTTACATCCTCAAGCTTGGAGACCTGTTTTTTGATCTGATCAAGGATGATGTCATCTCCCGTAACCGCAACCGTGATCCTCGAATATCTGCTGTCCTCAGTCACGCCCGAGGAAACCGAATCAATGTTGTAACCACGTCTGGCAAAAAGTCCCACGACACGCATAAGCACACCGGAAGTGTTGTTTACCAGAATAGATAATACCACCTTGCTCATCAGTAATACCTCTTTTGATCAAATATGTAACGACATACATTCTAGCAACATGTACGCGTGTTGTCAAGAATTGAAGATAAATTTCTTTAATGCGGCCTTGTTTTTGTTGAGATCCGGTACCAATACGGACTGTCCGTTCATCACCTGATTCGAGTAAGTACCGTCTTTCGGGATCACAAACTGATTCAGTTTTGTAGTACCCATCCCGACAACAGCCATAAGGTAGCTGTAGATATCATCCTTTACGACATCCGTGGTCACACTTGGAAGAACGTCTGCAGCAAGGTCGATAAGCTCCGTCGGCGACAGCTTCTTCACCTTGGTCACGATGGACTGTATCGTAAGACGCTGTCTCTCCACACGGCCGAAGTCATCGCCCTTTCCGCTCTTTGTGTATACTCCGAGAATCCTTCCGTCCGGAAGCTTTCTTCCTTTGCGGACACGACAATATCCGAGTGCCTGATGTCCGTTCAATATCTGTTTTCCGACCTTCATGTTGCGGTATTTTTTACGTTTGATCGCCGCACTGGTATTGTTGAGTGCGTCACACTCCGACTGTGTAAGCTCCACTTCAACCCCGCCGAGTTTGTCGATAACATTTATAAACGCATCGAAGTTTACCTCGGCATAGCCATCCATCTTTATATCGAAGTTCTGAGCTATCGTTTCATATAAGAGCGGGATCCCGCCATAATAATAAGCCGAATTAAGCTTCTGGTTACCATACCCCGGTATAGGCACATACATGTCGCGCATAAGCGATGTGAGCTTTAACTTGCTGTGTTTGATATCAAGCGTCGCGATCATCATGGAATCGGATCTTCTGTCAGCGCCTTTTTTGGACAGCTCATCAAGGTTCTTGTCCGCTCCGACTAAAAGGATATTTACGATCTGCGTGTCTGACTTAAGCTTGTATTTCGACAGATCCACCTGCTCCAGCGCTTTGGTCTCATCGTAGTTGATCATCCCGAGCGCCTTGTCGCCCTTATGCACGAGCGTCGCAACCATCACTCCGGCAACGGCCGAAAGCATTATGCCGAAAACCAGAAACACTCTCGAAATGATCTTTTTCGTGCGCTTTCTCTTCTGCTTCTTTCTCTGCGCTCCACGCGGTGCCCTCTGTGCAGTCTGCGGTGTCATCTGTTCGTCATTCATCTGATTTGCCATTTTTTTCTCCAATCCTATTATTCTACATTATCAAAAATAATCCGAAGTTCCTTATCAATCCGCTTTTGGTAAACCCATAGCGGATCATCCTTATACGCCTTGTAATAAACGATGCACTCCCCATAGTGGCGAACGCATATGCTGTCTGTTTTTTTTCATCGGAAAGCCTGTCTCCGTAAACATGGTAAAATACGGCGCCCTGCCTGTATATCTGTCTGATCGACTCGACCTGATCTCCGATGTTTGAAAACCTGTCTTTCAAAAAATCCGCGTGATCAAGTCCTCCGACCATGTTGCCCTCATGCTGTCTGTACAAAATCGTCATCTCATCAAGAAAACCTATCCGTCCGAATCCGGCCGCGATGAGAGCAAGCCACCAGTCATGAAACCTGATCCCCTTCGGGATCCTGTCAAGAAACCCCACCAAAGCGCGGTTGATCATGACCGTACAGCCCATACATTTATTTTCCATCAAAAGATGATTCATGTCAATCTTTTTCGTATTAAAATGAGACGAGCGCAAAAAACTACAGTTTTTCATGTTTCTACCGTGGTAGATCTGCGCATCGGTATACACTAGGACCGGTGTATTTTTATCTCCTGCCTCTGTATTTTTTATCTTATCAAGAGTTTTTTCTATTTTTTCTTCTTTCCAGATATCGTCCTGGTCGCAGAGCATCACATAGTCTGCCGAAGACATTTTTATACCTTTTAGGAAGTTTTTGGTATAGCCTAAGTTCTTTTTATTTTTATATAAAATGATCTCCTTATGTTCCTTTGCATATTCGTTTATGATGTCTATCGTGTGGTCCTCTGATCCGTCGTCGAATACAAGTATCCTGTCCGCACGTCTGGTCTGTGCGAACAGCGAATCGAGCTGAGCGCGGAGGTATTTTTCTCCGTTATAGGTAGCTAACACGATCTCAATCGTTTCCATTTTTATTTCCCTTTTCCCAGTATGCTTTGTTCATGGAGAGGTTGATCACGAGCGGTCCTGGCAGACATTTATACCTCTTCCCGAGAAAATAGCCCACATATTTGAAACCGCTTTTGATCAAAAGTTCCGGCAACAGATACCATCTGCCGTCCCTTACAAGATCAGCCGCTGACTTTTTTACGAGACGTACTCCCTCAGACTCCGATCGTACTTTGCCAAACACCTTTTCAAACTTTCTGTGCGACACTGCAAGATCAAAGTTTCTGCGCAGATACTGCATGTTTGTATACCTGTGCGAATGCACCACTTTGGCATCCGCAACATAGGCGATACCGTATCCGTTTTCTATCACCGATGCCGCATAGATCGAATCCTCATTAAAAATAGTATGACGAACAAAGCCGCCAAGCCTGTCAAATATGTTTTTTTTGTACATCGCGCACACATTTGAGCAAAGATATGTCTTAATGCCCAGTGTCTGAAGGTCTTCTTTTGACTTCACATAACTCTGTTCGGGGTAATTGATATGCCTTGTTACACTCTCAACAGGATCCGTTTTCTCATCCGCAAGCTGCCTGGCATAAGCCGATGCGATACTCTCATCGTCAAAGGCTGACAGAAGGTTCCGTATAAGATCATCGTCCTCAGGCACAGCATCCTGCGTCATAAAAACGATATACTCTGCGCCCGAGAGGCTTGCGCCCTTATTACGGGTCGCGCCGTGATCGAACACCCTTTTGGGAAGCGTTGTCACCGTCACCGAATCAAGCTTTATAAGTCTTTCGATCAACTCATCATCCGCGGACTCATCACCTGAAAGCGTTACCATCAGATAGATATTATCCGGACGCACGGTCTGAGCTAAAAGCTTCCCGATCAGACGATCGAGCTTATCGTCAGGCTTGTACACCGGCACTATGACATCGACCAAACTCATATCCGACTCCCCTTCGCTCACTCATCATATTGTACACAGACTTTTTGATTATACTATAAATTGATCCGAATTGCAAGAAAAAAGCCTGCCGGATTATCCGACAGGCTTATCGTCATATGTTTCGGGGAACGACCCCGTTCTAGGGAATATAACGGATGGGGTTTAGCCAAGGGCATTTACAGCCTTGGTCAGGCGCGACACCTTGCGGGCAGTAGTATTCTTGTGATAGATACCCTTTTTGGTTGCCTTGTCAAGCTCGGATACAGCTGCGCGAAGAGCCTCTGTAGCTGCAGCCTTATCCCCGGCTTCAATAGCAACTTCAACCTTCTTTACGGCGGTCTTGATGCGTGAACGTACTGACTTGTTGCGGTCTGCACGCTTTCTTGAAACCAGAATACGCTTCTTTGCTGACTTGATATTAGCCAATTCTAACACCTCCATCTTCTTATTTGCTATAAACAGATACTCCCGTATTCTATATTAAAAAAGGTAAAATGTCAAGCGGTTTTTTGCAAAATCATGCGTAAAACCATCAAATCTTCTTCGGTGATCTCCTCCGGTTTCTTGTTACCGAGGATATCGATCGTCATATGAAGCAGCTCAAACAATGTACATACTCTGATGTTTTCATCCTTCATCCAACGCTCTCTCACCGACATCGAAAGCCTTCTCTTTAATTTGAACCGATCAAATCTTCCGGGGTATTTTTCCTCCAGATACGCCTCTACATATCTGAGGATATCTGACGGGTACACACCGACCGTCCAGGCGAGATCAAACAGACTTCTCAAACTGAAGTTTTTGAAATCCTCGGTCCTCTCCCAGTTACTCATCGTCTTTTGCGACACACCACAGAAATTGCCAAAGCTTTTTTGCGATTCCTTGTACATCTTTTTCCTCATAAGACGCACTGCATGTCCAACCGCTCTTGAATAGAGAAGTCTTGCTGCTTTCTTTGTGATTTCCATAGCCAGCTCCTTTCACAAAAAAATTTTGTTTTTTGGGGACAACATAGCCCCGTTTTGCTGTTACATTTCATATTATACTCTCGATATGACTGAGTGAACGCATTTTTATTGTTTTTTTACGAGGGATTTGCTCTTTTTCATATGTTTTTGTTTTAGAAACAATCTTACTAATTTTCGAAAAAAATAGTAATCCTGATTTGCCGGTATCTGTTTTCTCTGCTAGAATGGTCGAAGCAATTTATCACCCAATCTTACGGGAGAAAAGGAGGGATACTATGGATCCATATTTCAGTACGATCGTAGGCTCCAGACTAAGGGAGATCCGTACGACAGCCGGATACTCGGTGAGCCAGCTTGCAAAGCTTTTCGAATGCAGCGAGGATCACTATAGGCGTATCGAACGCGGCGTCTACACTCTCTCTTTGGAAAAGCTCGCCAAGCTGTATTCCTGGGCCGGAATCGATCCGCTTTTTCTGATCACGGGCAAGCGCCGTAATGTGGATAGTACAGGGAAAAAGAATGCGGAGGACGCAGAAAGCCTTGTCATGATGAAGCAACTGATCGGTTACTGTAATACTGTCGCAAAGGAGGTATAGCATGCCCCGTGTACTTATTTTCGGAGACAGACCAAACGACTTTATCTCGACCTCCTCAAAAGAAAAAGTGGATGTGATCATCTCAAGAAATCTGGAAAACGCAAAAAAGAGAGTCTCCTACGAAAGCTTCGTTATGATAATAATAGACCTCGAGAACAATGAAGAAAACGGAATACACCTTGCAGATTTCATCAGGACATCAAAAATGCAGAAAACGACGCCGATCATTTTTATATCAAAAAATCATAACAATGAGCGCGTCGCTTTTCACGACTATCACTGTTACGATTACTTCATCAAACCTCTCACACCACGCGACATAATAAAGATCCTGTACCTGTGCCAATTCAAAGTTGATAAGGACAGATTCAGAAGGCTGGTCGTTTTTCATATAGGGACCGAGCGATATCCGGTCAGAGTTGACGATATACTCTACATAGAAAAACTTGCCCGAAAAGTATTGGTTCACACGGTCTCCGGCAAATTCTACGTTTCAATGATTTCACTATCAGACTTTGTATGTGAGCATTCTCCTGATTTTTTACGCATCCATCGGTCGGTGATCGTGAACAAAAGCCATATCAACTGCATCATCCCGACAAAATCCATGCTTTTATTAAATCACACCGATGATGAACTTTACATCGGGCGGACTTTTTTGAAGGAAGTGCGTGAATCATTTGACTGATCGACTTCTTTTAGGTATAATATCTCTCGTGAATACTTTTTTCAAAAAGGATGGAGAAGTCATGAAGCAACTGTATCTGATTCGTCACGGGAGGCAGGATTCAAAGCTGTGTAACGTTGATGTCGGTTTGAGCAGAGAGGGTTTTCTGCAGGCAACATACGTAGGAAACAGAATGGCAAACTACGGTATCGAGCGCGTATACACTTCCGACATGCAGCGTGCCATAGAGACCGGCACTACCATCGCACATATTCTCGAGGTTCCATATGAACAGATAAAGGACATAGAGGAGATACACTTTGGTGGATTCACCGGAAAAACAGATGAACAGATACGTTCGTTATACGGAGCTTTTCAGTCCGAGAGAAGAAAACACGAGGCGGATATCCCGTTCCCTGTAGGCGGTGAATGCGGTGCCGATGTCGCAGCACGTGCCATGCCGGTCCTGCGTTATATCTGCTCCCGCCCCGAAGACAAGGTCGTCATCGTAACCCATGGCGGCGTGATCAGATCGGTCTGCGCCCACATCCTTGGCGCCGACCAAAAGAACAAGCTGAAGTTTGGTATCGATATCGAAAACGGCAGCATTACCGAGCTCATCTACGATCCCGAGCGCGATTTCTTTTTTCTTGAGAGATTCAACGACTTCGCCCACCTCGAGGGACATAATGATCTTTTGCGAGCAGGTTGGAAAACATCTCTTGAAAGACAGATAGAGCCGTAAGGGACGGCCACGTAGGCGGTCGGTTCTGATTTATCTGCTCGGGACTCCACTCGCGTCATTCTGAAACGTAGCAGTGCCGGAAACTCTTTGAGTTTCCTTAGCAGATGACGTTTCAGACAGGTCCCTCGCACGATAAATCAAACCTGCCCTACTGTGGCCTGTCTGGCAATACCAATCATGCCCTACTGCTACTCGCCTATCAAACAAAAACTATTCTTCAGCTACGCTCTGCAAATACGAAAGAAAGACTATCAAAAAGGAAGCCCGACCTCGCTTCGCTGCGGTCGGCCCTCGAAGGTCCATGCTCTGGCACATAATCCCAAACCGCTAAACAGAAAGGTTACTCACCCCATATGAATAGACTATTAACGCATGACTCTGAAGAGAGCCATAAAGCTGAACACGCCCTAAATCAGAATACACGAATAAATAATGATCTTTTAAGCGATCAAATTCTACGTAACCGAATTGACTCCTTAGGAGAGGACTTACAGACAAGCAGACTCCTCTGGAAGGCTGTAAGAAAAATTATCAAGCATCGCGATGGTACACTTTACGAAGATTTGGCATTTGTCGACACCGAATCCCACAAATATAAGATCAACATAAATTATGACTATTACGATGAATGCACTGGAATTAGTGCATGTATTCCTAATAAACCTATGCGACGGATGCTAACAAAATCAAATCCTTATTCGATAATCGGGATTCACAACCACCCCAAAAGCCACGTTCCAAGTATAGAAGACTTAAACAATTCCATAGTCAGAAAATACAAATACGGCCTTATAATCTGCCATAATGGAACAATCTTTAAATACTTTACCAACAAAGGGTTTTATATTTTCCAAACTTATTATTATCTTGAAATCCTAGCAGATATGCTATATAATAAAAACGAAGTAAAGATTGCGCAGACACTAGATAAACTTAAAGATGCCGGTTTGGAATTGGAGGTGCTGAGATGAAAAAGAGAATTGAGGAAAAACTCGGTTGCACCATCGAAGAATACGTAAAATCAATTCAAGATGAGTTTGAATGGGCTACAACTAACGATATGGACATTGACAGTCCCTCATCCTTGAAATCCCTAAGTGAAGATGAGCTTATGTTTTTGGCCGGATATACAGAGCATATGCTCCATGAGGAAGACCGCCGAAGCGCTTGACGACCGTTCGGACATCAAAATCGACCATTCAGTCAAAACCTATTGCATTCCTTTTGTTTTTCTGTATAATGAGAGTCAGTTAACCGGTCAAGGTATTATTATAAAGTGACCGGCAGGAAAACAACAGGAAATGGAGGGCTTGGCTTATGGATAAGAAATTGGTTAGTATCATCACATGCTTGATCGCAATGGTAACAACAGCTGTTTTCGTTATTTGGGGAATGTGCTTTGACGGATGGAATATCTGCTGGATCGTTTATATCCCTTGCGGTATCGCTATCGCAGCAGTAAGCATGATAGGCAAATACACACGTGACAAAAAGGAAGGCAACATAGATTGATCATTTACAATATCACATTTTAAAAGGACAGCACGGCTGTGACGCCCTGCTGCCCTTTTTTTGATCTCACATAATACCTGACTTATTATTTTACGGTAACCTTGATCTTCTTGGTCTTTCCGTTTGCCTTAACGGTAATTGTAGCCTTACCCTTCTTCACGCCCTTAATCGTAACCTTACCCTTCTTGTAGGTAACGGTTGCAACCTTCTTTGATGAAGAAGAAACTGTAACCTTGTCACCGTCAAACATAGTTGTTACTTTAACTGCAGCACTCTTCTTTGCCTTTACGGAAACGGAGCTCTTTGCTACGGCAACAGCTGATGTGTTGAAAGATGCAGTCTTAAGCTCACCGATTTCTCCCTGAACATCGCCCCATGCATCTCCAAGGACAATATCTTTTGCATCATAATCAGCTGAAACTACCTTATCACCAATCTTTACGGAAACATTTGTAACAGCAAATTTTCCATCAAACGCATTTCCGCTCGCCAAACGAACCTCTGCATTAATACTTCCCTTTTCTGGTATTGCTTTTGTCCAATCCTTATTTTTTCCCGCAACTTCATCCCATTCTGTCGAATAGAGCTTTGATGAAACAGGCGCATCAACGATTTCAACCTTCACCATGTCTCCAACTGCAGTAACCGACTTAACAAACGAAAGAGAGACATCCTCTTTTTTAGCCTCATCATATCCGTTATACCAAAACTCGTTAGCCTCCTTGTTGTATCCCACGATGATTTCATTTTCTCTTGCCATCGGAAGCTTTCCTGACTCCTGTAAGTCTTCATACCAAAAGCTGATCTCAGTATTGATACTAACATTCGGATCATTTGCACCATCAATCATCGCACGTGGGAAATACACGTCTGCACTTACACTATACTTGGAAAAATCAGTGCTATAAGCATCATCTCCTCCCAACCAGTGATTGATGTTGGTTGATCCCCATCCGCTCTGGATAGTAATCGGCGCTACTGCACCTTTGAGTGAAGCCGCATTAGCAGGTTTAACCCCGACCAATCCAATCGCGAGAACTAGTGAAAGCATCACCGCAACAGAATTCTTCATTAATCTCTTCATACCTATACCTCCTTAGAAAAAAAATAATAAGTACATGTAAAAGTATAGTCTTTTGATCAATCAATGTCAACACAACCGATAATCAGAATACAACAAAAGCCCGTAAATCACAGGCTTAGTTGCATCAAAATATTTTTACGTTACACATGTTGTTTTAATACTTGAATCACTTACAGATTTATCGTGATATCCAGATCTCCGCCTTCATACGCACGATATTTGATCCCTGCGGCCTTCATCATCTTCTTCGCCGCAACAACCGACGCGGTGTCCGGATACAGGTCATCCTGGTAGATCACCTCTTTGATCCCGACCTGGATAAGCGCCTTCGTGCACTCGTTGCACGGAAACAGAGTTGTATATATCTTCGCTCCTTTTAATCTGTCACCCGAACCGGAGAAGTTCAGGATGGAGTTAAGCTCGGCATGACATACATAGATG